>JAZKAC010000138.1:0-6737 GCA_040389325.1 Chlamydiota bacterium
AACCTCCCCCCTGAAGTGAACCTAGCCATCCGGTCTCTGCAAGAGGCTACAACAACCGAAGTAGCAAAAAAAGCTCTTGCTCATCTAGAAGACTTACTACCTCTAAAAACCCATACCTACTCCGCAAATCTATCCGTTTTACAAGATACTTCTAAAATAAGTAGCCTTTTTAACTCTAAAGTTAAATCAACACTAGAGGAAATAGAAAAGAGCTTTACTGAAGATGCTCCAAGACTTGAAAGATTATTTCACATCAAAACCCTTTCTACCTTGCTCTCAAGTCAACCTAAAGACGCTTTATTTGCTTTTTCTCTTCTTGATATCAATCGGATGAGTAACGAAGCAGACAATATCCTACAGTACCAAAAGCAACTTCATCCTAGATGGCCTAGATGGGTAGATTTTTTTTCGGCAAAAGACTTTGCCCTCACCCCTGAAGGAGAAGAACTTTGGGAACAATTTTTATTCGAATTAGAGTTTTTCGGCAACCCATCACAAAAAAAAGACTTAAAAGAATTGATGGAGGTACTCTCTAAATATCACGCTCTTCCAGCTTTTATGAACTTCATAGCGTTGCCGCTTTTACAAAAAACAAAAAACCGAACATGGTTTGAATTCTTAGGAATTAACTCCTCAAGAGAGGACTCATTTCAAGTTCATTATGTAATAGAGAAACTAACATCCAGTCTTTCAATATCCGATAAAAACTTATTAAAAACCTTAGATGAAAAGCATAAAGAACTCTTACGTCTTCAAAATAATTTAGACTCTTTTTCCGATCCGAAAACCTTTGATAAGGCTAAAAATGATTTATTTAACCTATTGGATTTCTTTTCCGATTCCAAGGAATTTATCGCCCCCATGAAAGAAGGATCGCAACTAACAAAAATTATTATTGCGGAATGCCTTAAAGAGCTTGTCGAAGTAACGGATGTAGCCATCAAAACCATGAAAGGGAGTCCCAACTTCACAACGGAAGAAAAAATAAATAAACTCTCTTCCTTGCTTCAAAAAAATTTAAATGTCCTTGAAATATGGGTGAAAAGTCAAAATCTTGATCCTAATCTTTTTCAAGCACCTCTTGGCTCCTCCCCCTTCCAAAGCGCGGCCGAAACTAAATACATCAATGATATTAGATCCTGCCTAAGCTACTATTCTTATAATAGTCATATCTCAATGCTATTTCCATCGTATGCGTTTAGCGTACAAGGCGCCATGATAGGAAGTTTCGCGGAGCATGACAGGCATACACCAGGAACATTAGAAGATATTTTTACCCTCATTCATCAAAACCAAATTTTCATCATTTCATCTATGAATCAAGCCTCACTACCCGACATCACCAATAATCCCCTCACTCCGCCTCTTTTACAATCAGCCCTTAAAGAACTTAAAAATATACACTACGGAAATACCCAAGCCCTGGCGCATGGAGTCTCCTTAACAGAGTCAACCACCTCTTTTCACTATAACCTACCTCTTCGGAATCACAGTGCAGGCTTTTCTATCGAGTACAAAAAAGACGGAAGCCTTCTCTTTCATGGGAAATTCTTCGGATATGCCAGGGATCGTTGGCCAAGATTTGCAAAATGCATAGATACGTTAGAAGGTATAGGAGAGCTTAACCTTTCTCAACCTTTGAACCTAACGAGTGAAGAGCTTACTTTCACCTGGAATTTACGTAACGTCGATGAAATAGGTATAGCTAAGTGGTTATTCGAGCGATTTTCAATCGATTCCTGTAACTTCTCGGAATCGCTAGAAGTAGATACGATAATATCTTTTCTCGGGAAAAAGGGGAAATTTGCTTTAGATAAGGGTGAAGATTATTACAAGGAAACCCTTTATTTTGTATAGCTTGTTTTTTTACACACTTTGAGTGTCCACACGGTGGACACTCATCTATTTTTAGACTACCCGAATAAAGGTTCCGTGCTCCCGCTTTTTCTTGTTATTAATTTGACAAAAAAAATGATTGCATGACTATAATCGCTCTTTAGCAAAGGACTTTATGGAAAAGATCACAGGAACCGTACACAGCATTGTTTTTGCAGGAGAAGAAAATGGCTTCACGGTAGCCAAGCTTCATACAAAAGAGAGTAAAGATCCTATATCCATCGTGGGGGTTTTGCCCTCTTTACAGCCAGGAGAAAGCCTCATCTGTCAAGGCTCATGGAAAAATCATACTAACTATGGAAAGCAATTTGAGGTAGTCTCTTTTGAATCCTGCATTCCTTCCGATCTCATCGGCATACAAAAATACTTAGAGTCCGGATTTATTAAGGGAATAGGTCCCACCTATGCAAAAAAAATCATCACAATGTTTGGTCTTTCGACTTTAAAAATCATCGATGAAGAACCGAATAGACTCTCTGAAGTCCCAGGAATCGGAGCTAAAAGGCTTTCTCAAATCATCTCCTGCTGGCAAGATCAAAGAGCTATAAGAGAGGTCATGATCTTCTTAAGAGGCCACCAAGTCAGCTCTAGTTATGCACAAAAAATCTATAAGATGTACAAAGAAAAGAGCATTGAAAAGGTGTCGGAAAATCCTTTTGCCTTAACAAAAGAGATTTTCGGCATCGGGTTTAAAACAGCTGATAAGATTGCAGAAAGCCTAGGTATACTTAAAGACTCTCCAAAAAGAATTGATGCGGGGATTGAATTTGTCTTTAGAGAGCTTGCTGGAGAAGGCCACACCTGCTTTCCTTACACCGACTTTGTAAATACGGCTCAAACTATTTTAGAGGTTCCAAGCTCTTCTATCGAAGAAAGACTCTCCTACCTCACAAAAAAAGAGAACCTCGTTCAAGAAAACAACAAGATATGGGTTCGTTTTTTTCATCAGGCCGAAGTGAATATCAGCAAAGAGCTTCAAAGGATTTTAGAAAAGCCGAGCCCCCTAAGACGGATAGACTCGGAAAAAGCTATTGCCTGGGTAGAGGACAAGCTTAGAATTCATTTAGCTCAAGAACAAGCAGAAGCGGTCGTTGAAGGAGCAAGACAAAAACTCATGATCATCACGGGCGGCCCAGGGACAGGCAAGAGCACCATCACAAAAGCTATCCTTAGGATCTCAGAGCAGCTAACTTCCAAGATCCTCTTAGCAGCTCCAACAGGAAGAGCCGCCAAGAGGATGAGTGAGATCACCTACAAAAAAGCTTTTACCATCCATAGTCTTTTAGAAATGGATTTTCTAACCAAACAGTTTAAAAAAAATAGAGAGAACCCGATCTCTTGTGATCTTTTAATCATCGATGAAGCGAGTATGATCGATACTCTTTTAATGAACAGCCTTCTAAAGGCGATCCCGGATCACTGTAGAGTCATCTTCATCGGCGATGTAGATCAGCTGCCGAGCGTCGGTGCAGGCAATGTTCTTAAAGATCTTATCTCATCTGAAAAAATCCCCGTATTTCGTCTTAAGAAAATTTTTAGACAAGCAGCAAACTCCCGAATCATCACGAATGCACATAAAGTCAATAAAGGCTTTTTTCCCGATTTGACCGTTATACCGGGAAGCGACTTTCTCTTTCTTGATAAGAAAGAACCTGAAGAGATTCTCGAAGAGCTCTTAAAGCAAGCCGAAGAAAAACAAATCACCCATAAAGGTAAATACCAGATCTTAGCTCCCATGAAAAAAGGGATTATCGGCATAGACAACTTAAATATGCTATTACAGAAAAAACTCAATCCAAGCGCTAACCCCCTTCTTAAAATGGGTCGCTCTTTCCATTTGCATGACAAAGTCATGCAAATACGCAATAACTACCAAAAAGAAGCGTATAATGGGGATGTAGGAACTATCACGGCCATCGACATGGAAGAAGAACAGCTGGAAGTATGTTTTGATGAGACTCCCGTCATCTATGAGTTTACGGAACTCGACGAGCTTGTCTTAGCCTATGCAGTCTCCATCCATAAATACCAAGGAAGTGAATGCGACTGTATTATACTTCCCATCCACACCTCTCACTTCAAGCTGCTGAATAAAAACTTACTTTACACGGCTATCACAAGAGGTAAAAAACTTGTGACTTTAATTGGATCGATTAAGGCCATTGCCATAGCGGTGCGCACGGAAGGAGCTCAAGATCGACATACTGGACTAAAAGAGAGCCTATCAAAGGCTTAATCTTATTTCAGAAGGAAGCTCCATCCGATTGGGATGCCTCTTTAAAGAAGAGTACAGATAGGCCTGATCATAATACTCTAAAATAGCCGAGACCGCCGTTTTCATATCTCCACTTTGAATCGACTTTACAATATTTTCTACCCTCTCTAGTCCCATCTTCTTCGTAAGACGCCTAAGAGAGGCTATAAGATCTTCTACAGGATAGTGCCCATAACTTTCTACCAATCTTCCTATCCTCTCTTCTTTTCTTGCCTCCATCCAAAAAAAAGGAGCTGCCGTCATCTGCTCCCAAAGGTCTTGCGGGACACAGCACATCCCGATCATACGACTTTCATCTTCAATCCAAAGGGGTTTTTCTGGGTCACAAAGAAAAAGCTGTCGAGCTAAGATGTTTTCAAAGTGTTCCGTCGAAGGCTGTATTTTTTTTTCTAATTGCCCGAAGCTGCTACCTCGATGCGCGGCAAGAGCTTCCAAATCGATAACCTGAAAATCTTTTTCTTTTAACTTAAGAAGAAGGTCCGTCTTTCCCGTCCCCGTAAATCCACCTAACACCCTAAGACTGTATTTTTGAGAAAACCTTTCTAAAACCCACTTTCTAAAGGATTTGTACCCCCCTTGCAACAAGGTGGTTTCAAATCCCGCCGTGGTAAGGAGCCAAGATAAAGAACTGCTTCGCATCCCTCCCCTTGCACAGTATAGACGAAGTTGCTTTGTCTCACCTGCTAAGAGCTCTGCCTCCTCGACAAAAGAAGAGAGCTTTGGCCCAACAAACTGCAGACCTCTTTTTATAGCCACCTCTTTCCCCTCTTTTTTATAAAGAGTACCTACGATAGCGCGCTCTTCATCGGTGAAAAGAGGAAAGGAAATGGCTCCTGGAATGTGCCCTTCTAAAAACTCGGAAGGGCTTCTTACATCTAGTAACGGAGAAGATTGTGTTAAAAAAAGTTCTAAATTCATAGAGTAAATTATGATTCCGACTTCTTATTAAAACAAGAACAAAAAAAAAATCATCCACGCTCTAAATCTACACATCGCCACGACATGCAAAGCCCATCATAGGTTGTTTTTCTAATTATTAAAAATTTTCCTAAAATAGCTACCCAACTAAGTCTCACACACTAAAAGCTTAACATTTCTATTATATGTACAATATCTAAACCGCTTTTAATTGAATTCTATCTTTTACTCTGGTATAATTTTAATTATCAAATTTAATATAAGACAGAAAATAAATAACATCTGTAACCGAACATTTAAAGCCTTAGTCATTACCCAAGCAGGCTACCTCCTTTCTTCTCAAAAAGATTCCAAAACACCTTTTAAATGGGTCCCACCTACACCATCTTCTCCTCCCTCTCTCCCACCCGTAAAACCTTTTTCTTCTTTAACAACCATTCCACCCTTCTCTTATTTGATCACACACTCCGAGGCTTCAACATCACAAGAAGCGTCTGAAGCTTTAAGACTAATAGAACTCTCCTGTGATAACTTTAAGCTTCTAAGTCCCTCTATGAAGGATAATAAACAAGTCGTCCTTGCTGCCGTTACACAAGATGGCCTGCTTCTAGGACTCGTAAGTACTGCTCTTCGTAACAACCGAGAAATTGCTTTAGCAGCCGTTCTTCAAGATGCCGATGCTTATGACTACGTAGGAGATACTCTACGTAACAATCCAGAGATTTTAAGAATTGTTAGAGGCACAGGGAAATTATCCCCCTTTGACATAGACACTATTTCTCAAAGAATTGATGAGCTAGCGCAAAATGAAAACAGCACTATCGGTCTCTTCGCTTCGGAACAGCTCTTAAAAGATGGCATCGTCGATAGCAAAAAAATTCAAAATTTCTTAACCGTGTTACGTAAAAAAGCAAAAGAGGGCATCTACTTTACGGAGCCAGAATCGTCTTCTTTATCAGGCGGCACATGCTCTGCCATGTCTTTAACCTTTATTCACGAACTACTGTCTAACAAAAAGCCTATAACAAACATTACGGAGTTTAAAAGCGCTCTTAGGGAGCTCTCTTCAAAAGCTACAACAAAAGACTGTATAACAAAAAGCTGTCCGTCCTTAAGGGATTTGCAGATGTCTTTTAACTCTATCAGAATTGCTCCTCAAGACAGGCCAAAAAACCTCGATTTTTCGAAACATAAAATAGAGTCTTTGGCTAAAATTTACGGGTTCTCTATCAAAACGACTTCACAGTCTATTGCTATTCGAGATGACCAAGCAAAGACTATTTTTAAAGAAGAAATGGAAAAGCTTCCTAAGGGGATTTATCTACTGAGAGCGCTCAATAAGGCTGATAATGAAAAATTGGAAAGCTTCGGTCACTCCTTGTTATTTATCAAAGCGGAAGACTTTATTGGACTATACGATCCAAGTGTCGGGATGAAAATTGCAAGCCCTAAACGTTTAGATGATTTCATCCAAAACACCGTTCTTTTTTCTCTTAAACGATACGCCCTTCACGAAGCCCGTTTTTACGAAATAGAACAATCCACCAGCTAAAGTCCCTTACGGGAAGCGGACTTCCGTGTTTCAAACGTTTTTCTTCCCGCCCCATATTTTAGATAGCTAACCAACTAATTCCCATACACTAAAAAC
>JAZKAC010000139.1:0-5280 GCA_040389325.1 Chlamydiota bacterium
TTGCCATTTCAAGTACAGCTTCAGCTTTTCCCTCAGCTAATCCTTCAGCTTTTCCTTCTTCTCTTTCAGCTTGACGTGCTAAAAAATCATCAGCCAAGGCTATTTGAGCTTCAAAATAAGCCTCGAGCTCTTCTTTAGACCAATTGAATTGTTCCATAGCATGATATGCGTCGATAATTTCTTTTTCTTGTATTGTCGAAGGGATTTCTCCGCTATTTCCCCAATTTTTAAAGAAGTAGAACCATTGATCTTGCAATGTAACAAGATCTTGCTCTTCCGTGTTAAATTTAGGTAATTCTATGAAAACATAAGATATATCTTCTAGATCGTGCTCTCCCGTATGCCTGTCTAATGTATCATGGTAACTAATGCACTTATTTTTGTTTGGGAAAAGCACTCGGTTGGCAATGCATAACAAAATAACGGGCTTTAAGACGTTATACTGTTCTCCAGAAGAAATCTGTGACACATAAGAATGGGAAGCATACAACTGAATCCTCTTTATGAAAGAGGGGTAATTTCTATTTTGCATTTCTACAATATACTGTTTGCCTTCCTCATCCGTGCATTTGACATCTAAAATAGTACTTTTAGCATCTTTAATTAAAGGAGCTTGATCTTTAGGTATAAGTTGAATCTGTCGAATTTTATGTCCACTTTTAAGCTCTAAAATGGCATTCAGAAAGCTAATAAGTCGGTCTTGTTGAGAGAATAACTTTTTGAATGCATAATCATTCGTGGGATCTAGGTAACGGTTCATTAGCTCCATTGCTGTAGATGTTCCTGGTGTTTCTTCCATATAATTCCTTAGTGACTAAAATTAAAGAGAAAAACAATCTTGTTTGTCCTTTTTTTAAGAAAAATACCAGAAAAAGAAAATTAAAACCATGCATAAATTATTACTGGCGCGTCAAGTGCGACAATTGTGTGAGACCTATGATCGCCAAAGGGCCTTTAACCTTTTCAAGGGAGTATTTGGTCCACTATTATTTACTCCGAGGCAAGAACATCTGCCTCTTTATAGGAGCAGTTGCATATATCTTGATGCCAAAGTTTGTGATAGCATATGGGGACATCAGATGGGTGGGGAATTTTAAAACGCGCGGAAATTTATGTTCTATATTCGAAGATAGCTCTTGACCGACTTGGAGAGCTGCGCATATACATCAAAAAAAGCTGGAAAGAGCGAAAAAAAAGATTAGTAGATGAGTGGAACAAACATCGGGCTTCCCTTTATTTGCTTTCGTGCATTAAGTCCTAATATGGCTTCTCATTTAACAATGGAGGGAGCTTCTATTTTAGAAGGAGGAGCTATCCTTGGACATAAAACTCTAGCCATGGTAAAAAGGTATAGTCACCTATCTGTTGCGGCAACGGCTAAGGTGTTGCTCCAAATGAATGATGAAGTATTAGGGAAAGCGGTTAATGGCGTATAAACCTTTGATGAGGAATCCGGAAGAAGGCCCAGTATATGATAAACTCGTAGAGATTTGTCTTTGTTCCGGATCTGAGGAAAGCTTTGCTAAACTTGGCTGTTTAAAATTAGAATTGTCTTATATATTTAAGGATTTTCGTAAACAGTTAGAGGCCTTCAAAGAGAAAATAAGCCAAATTTCTATTTCTGTTTTCATTGCTACCTGGGCAGATGTTATAAGGGAAGATAAGACCTACGGAGTTGAGCATATGGAAATTATGTGCGATCTCATAGAAGAAAAGTTTTTGCCTTTAATGTCTCTTGGAGACTTCATGAAGTTGGGGGGATCTTCTGTTTTTGAGAATATTAGATGTTTTGAAAAATGGACTATTAGCAAAAGAGAGAATGTAATCCTCTTGTATAGTTCTTTTCTTTCTTGGCTTGCAAAAGAAACATTTGGTTGTGCTTCAGAAGTTATGGATCCGGACCGATTTGTTTCTCAAAAAAGACAAGTTCCTTTTAAGACGTATATAAGCATTTTGGAGCGTGCAGATCTAAGAGAGAGAATTCTTGCAAAGATCTTCTACCTCGGTGGCAGTAGAGGCCTTGAAGAGGTTCTTTCTGTTAAAATAGAAGATCTGAATTTCAAAAAGAAGCTTATTAAATTCCCCGAAGAAGTTTTCTATCCAAGGCATCTATTTGAAGATATCAAAGCACATATAGAGGGTCGTAAAAAGGGCTATGTTTTTGAGGGAAGAGAGGGGGAGAGGATTTCTCATACTACATCTTTTAGAGCTTTAAAAAAGGTTGCTGCCGATCTAAAATTAGATCCTGAATTTACCTTCAAGGAATTAACAAAGTAATTGAAAATTGTAAGGTAGCCTCACTCCTTAGAAACCAACTTTTTCATTAATTCATCTTAAAATAATAAAATTCTTCGTTTTTTTTAACCACAAAATTTTGTTTGTTTCTTCTATGAAATCTTTCTCTTTTTTGCATTTAGCATTCTGTTTTTAAGCAATATGCGTTGCATTTAAATATGACGTTAGGATATGTTGAATCTTGTCTAAATAGTCAGGAGTTAATGTGCAGATCCTAGAAACTATCGTCCCGTTGCGGGATTACTGCCGAGGCCATAAGTGGCCGAGGTTACCGCAGTGGCATCACTGGATATACGCCGGAGCACCGATTGCAAGGGCTTCCTTAGAAGAAAAAGGGGCTACAAGATGATAGCAGTAATACTGTTTTTAAAAAATACGGGAAGGCTTCAGGAAATGAAAGTCCTTGAAAAAGAAAATGCCCTACGTTCGAGCGCAGGGCAACCAACTAATGTAAAGTCCGAAAACACAAATTATCAAAACCTACAAGCAGAAGGAGAGTTAGATGCTACCAAAATCGAAAAATAAAAGCATCTCATTTAAAGAGTATCAAGCTTTATCAGAGGATCCCAGGGGGACTGCAATGTCTCCTGAAGATGGAGTTCTACAAGAGTTTAATAAGCGGTACGCAATTATGCGTACTGCTACAACCTATATTCTTATTCAAAAAACGGAGGCTTCTTCGAGGAAGTCTTTTTTTTCTTTTCATGAAAATGATTTTTTTCTTACCTCGGATGGTAAGCTGAAAAATAAAGGGATATTTTGGCTTAAACACTTCCAAAGGAGGACTTATGAAAACATCGTTTTCAACCCGACCCGGCCCAGTGATTGTGAAAGCTCTTATAATATTTTTAGGGGAGTTGCTGTGCCTTCTATGCGAGGAAGGTTGGATTTTTTTTGGCAACAGGTTCAGGAAGTAATCTGTTTTGGGCAAAATGTGTATCACGTCTATGCCGGGAAGTGGATGTTAAAAATGGATAAAAGAAGGATTAAATTAATGACAGCACAATCAAGAGTAAGTGGGCTGAGATCGTCAGTCCTCAAGGTAAATAAAAAAATTGATTTCATTGCATTATTTGGAATAGGATGGATATTAAATTTTCGATGTAAGTGGAAAACGAATAAGGTTATTCATCTCACTGTCTTTTTTCTTATGCTCATTCGTGGGGCTTCTTGTGCCAATGAAATTGACTACAAAGACTGCCAATCTATTGTTGATGTAATAGAAAGAGAGTCTTTAGAAATCAGGAACGTGGGAGCTTTAGATCATAATGAGTTAGCTCAACTTCATGTTTCTAGAGGAGAAAGTTATTTGCTTAATGCTCAGCATGAGAAGGCTGCCGAAGATTTTCTTTTAGCCGATTTTCATTCCGAATATATGCAAGAGATGGAAGACATCATTATGATAAGATTTAGGACCGCATTTGGAAAAGCAGTTAGCTACGATAATCTTGGCATGAGAGGTGAGACGGAAGAAGCCTTGCAACAACTCCAAATAATAGCAGAACATGTTGTTTGTCCTAACTGCGCAGAAAATAAGCCCCGTTTTGAAATGTCTAGCCTTTCCAATAGTGGATATTATTTCCAAAAAACGGCAGGGGTCAATAATAACGGAAAAGATTATAATGACATTTTAGGTCCAGATACTCCTCCAAGCCTGGGTTGGTGCGAAGAGGTTGTAACGGGAGTTGGAAGAGCGATGGACGCAATTGCTTGTCTTGCTCCTAGCTATGGAGTTAAAATAGCCTTGATAGGAGTAATTGAAGCTCTTATTACAAGAGGAGTTAAGTGCTGCCAAACCGGAGGGTTTTGGAAAGCTTGCGCCGCTCCTGTTGTCAGGAAGTGGAAAGAGTGGAAGGATAATAAGGAAAAGAATGCACTTCCTAGTGCAAGAAATCTTCCTTTATATACAAACTAATAGGGGTTTCTATGAAAAAAACAATCATTCATTTGGTTTTTTTTACTGTATTTGCAGTATGTGGGTTTTGTACAAGTGACAAGAATGAAGAGCTCAAAAAAAATCCAGGCCTTTCTTTGAACTTTCAAGATGTTCCAATTTTTGTACAAGGTAATCCATTGGATGGATTGAATGCTTTTGTTGTGCTTCCTCCTGATTCTATTCAGAATCAGGAAGTAAACAAAAAAATCCAATCCATTATTGAAAAAGAGCTTGGGTCTATAGGAAAGGTCATTAAAGCTAAAAGTGATGATGTCAGTGGATTCGGTACTGGCAATCTATTAAACATTCAAATAGGCAAGGTTTCTGCTTGGGATGAGAAACAGATGCCAGTAACGCGGGTTACTCTTAATGTGGAGACACCTGTTGTAATGACTAAGAGTAAGGTGAATTCTTTGCCAAGGGTATGGACTATTAATACTTTTGTAGATGCCCCATTGGATTTAGGGTCTGAAGAGAAGATGATAGGAGCTGTTCAAAAACTTCTTCAAGAATTCATTTCAAACTATCAATTTGTGAATGCTACTCAAACACAGAAGCCGACCTTCTATGTTTATTTCTGATTGAAAGCTGTTTTGAATTCTTGAAAAAAGCACAGGTTTTTTTTCGGGTTAGAAATTCAACTGTACGCAAAATCGTACAGTTGAATTTCTTGTGTATCAATAGAAAGATATTCCATAATTGTTAAGGGACTTAGTAACTTTCTTTCTAAAAAATAAATTGTTTTTCAAGACAAAATATTTATCATAACTTCCGTGAAGATTTTTTCGAATTAGTCCGACCTGTAAACTTATTAAAAAATAGTGGCTCATGTATTGAAAAGCTTACTTTATATCGGCAAATGCCATCAGAGATGGGATGGCTTGAATTTAAGGAGGCAAAAAATGATTTCGGTCTTAATGACCTTGGAAAATATTTTTCTGCCATTAGTAATGAAGCTAATCTTAAGGATCAACACTCCAGTTGGATCATTTTTGGAGTTAAAGACAAATCTCCTTGGGACATAGCTGGGACACGTTATAGAGAAGAGG
>JAZKAC010000140.1:0-8421 GCA_040389325.1 Chlamydiota bacterium
TGTAAAGAAGATCGACAAGAACGGTTCTAACCTACGCTATATCGTGAAGCCAGTTACCATAGTTCAGGTAACTTCAAAGGCTCATTACCTTTTAAGTAAATCACTGCTGCTACGATTCCTGCGACTGCAGCGCCCGTAAGAAGCATATTTACACCCACCTCACTACATATGTTCCCTCTGGCCTCTCCGACTAACATAGCTTTCGCAGTCTTCTCCAAATCGGAAGGGAGGATTGATAAGGGTCTTGGAGCGGTAGCCAACTTACGCCCCTCAGAAACAAGTTTATCCGCAACTTTCTTAGTCGTCACACTCTCATCAATATTCCATATATATTGATAAATCTGGGAAGAGGTCCATTCTTCTGGTTCTTTTAATTTTCTATCCAAAGCTCTAAGAACTAATCCCTGTAGTCTGTTAATTTCCTCCACACTATATTCTATCGGCATCGGAGGAAATGGCGTTTTTGACGCTGCTTTTGCTACTTCCAATCCATCTCTAATATTTATCATGTCTTTCACACTTTCAAGAGCTTCCGTAAGCGGTTGTATAGTGCTAACTCTATTGGAAAAACACCTACCTAAAACGCCAAGATCGCTCCTAGTATTTTGCTCACATATGGATAACTGCCATTTACGCACACAATTTTGAGCATTTATAAAACTACCCATGGCCTCATCAAGAGTCGGAGCCCCCTCAGGAGGAGACTTCGGATTATTTAAAATTACGGTTGTCATGGTTGACCTCTGTTTTAAATAGTAAATCATAATTATATCATTTAATCCTTAAAAAAACAAACTAATACAAACAATTATTTATTGTAAACTGCTCGCAAAACAAACTTATGTAGTTATAAGTTAATTGTAGTTTAATTTGATAGACTTTTATTGCTTTTTATTGACGTTAAGTCGGCAATTAGGCTATTCTCCCCTAAAAAAAGGACTTCTTTTATGCAAAAAAGCGCAAATAAGGCAACTTTCCTGGCAAGTCTGGGAGCCGGCTTAGAATACTATGATTTTGTTATTTATGGACTGATGGCCAGCACTTTAAGCACTTTATTTTTTGCAGGAGAGACAGCCTCTCACCTATCCAAGACCTTCGGAATTTTCGCTCTCGGGTACATAGCTCGTCCCGTCGGCGGCGTAATATTCGGTATGATCGGAGATACTTATGGCAGAAAAAAGACTTTTCTCTCCGTTATGCTCCTTATGGCAGCTAGCACCTTTAGTATAGGCCTCTTACCTAACTGCTCTCAGGCAGGGTTCTTTGCTCCTTGTGCCTTATTAATACTACGATTACTACAAGGGCTATCTTTTGGGGCGGAGCTACCCGGGGCCATCACGGTAGTTAATGAGCACTCGGACAAAAAAAAATGGGGTGTTTATACGGGTTTTGTGATTTCAAGCGTAAGTCTAGGAGCCACCCTAGCCTCCTTTATCCTCTACATCCTATCACAAACTCTTGACCGTAATGCCATTCTTACTTGGGGTTGGCGTATACCTTTTCTCTTAGGAGGGGTCTTTTCCCTAGTTAACTACTTTATTCGTAAGCATCTTAACGAAACGCCCGAATTTACCATTTTACAAAAAAACCGAAAACAGCCCTCTTTAAAAGACCCTCTACTAGACTTATTACGAAACCATAAACGATCTTTGCTCCTTGGAATATCCATGACGGGCATCATGTCAAGCCTTGTCATCTTCTTTTTATCCTTCCCGACTTACATACAGATGCATTTTGGCTATGAACTCAAAAGCGGATACCTTGCCGTTACCTGGGGCATGATCTGGTCTTCACTTACCCTCCCCTTTTGTGGTTGGATCTCCGATAAAGTAGGCAAGGCAAAAGCATACCTATTCACCCGCATCCTATTCTCCGTAGGTTGCTTTACCTTATTTTCTTTACTAAGGATAGGAACTCTAACCTCTTTAATTATTTTCACTACTCTATACCAAACCATCATCTCCTTTTTATCCGTAAGTTATTTTTCCATCATATCTGCCATTTTTTCAACCGAAGTCAGATATACGGGGCTTTCCTTTTGCTACAACATCGTATATTGCATTATAGGCTGCACCCCTATCTTTATGGTTGCCGTCAAAAACCCCCACCTAGGGCCCCTTCTTTTAACTTGTTTTGCCCTTATCGGCACGGCAAGCGGTCTTATTTACCTAAAAAGACACCGTTCTTTGGCAGGTGGCCACATATAACGGCTGCTTTTCCCACTTGTTCCCACTTTTTTTATGAGAACAATAAAACACTAAAAACCATACACTTACGTTAAACAAATTCCTTTACTCTTTAGGAGAATTTACGAAAAACTATTGCTTACTTTGCCTTTCAATGTTAAATTGTGGGAAACGGTGGGAAATGTATGCGCAAGTTCTTTTTCAGTGGCTCTGTAGAGGCGAAGCTAGACGATAAAAATCGTTTTGTGCTGCCTCAATCCATGAGACTTGGACTTGTAGAAGAAGGAACCTTGGAATTTAGCATCGCACTTGGTCTTGGAGGGTGTCTTGCCATCTATCGCCAAAGCGACATTGAAAAAATTGTAGAAAAATTCACTGCTAAACAACACATAGCAAAATTTCAAAAGTTTTTTACCTTATTCTTCTCCACGCTGCACCAAACAACTTGTGATAAGATCGGAAGAGTTATCCTCCCCTCCGTATTGAAAAATGCCGTGGGAATCGATAGCGAACTTGTGATTGCAGGGGTGCTAAATAAAATTGAAATCTGGCCTAAAGAAAAATACAGCGCACACCTGAAAAGTCTTTTAAACGGTACGGATCCTGAAATGAACCTTGCCAAAATGTGCGAAGAGGCCTTCGCCCTTTTGGATGATGAAATAACACCTGAGGCAACCGATGAGTAAGAAACCCCATATCGCCATCCTAGAAAATGAAATGGCTCAAGTTTTTTCCAAACAAACACTTAAAGTATTCGTAGACGGGACTGTCGGCGCAGGAGGTCATGCAAAAAGGATCTTGGAAGAGCACCCCGAGATCGACGTATTTTTCGGATTTGATCAAGATCCCGAAGCGCTCGCTATCGCAAAAGAAACCCTTCTTCCTTGGAAAGATAAGGTTAAGCTTATCCACGCTAACTTTGTCGATTTCGATACCGTACTAAAAAAACATCATGTAAATTCTGTCGACGGTTTTTTTTTGACTTGGGAGTATCGTCTATGCAGCTAGATAACGACTATAAAGGATTTAGCTTCCAAAAAGATGGACCTCTAGACATGAGGATGAATCCCGATAACCCCCTTACGGCAGCAGATGTCATTGCAACGCGTTCTGAAAAAGAGCTTGGCCAAATTTTTCAAGATTATGGAGAAGAACCCAGATGGAAAGCTTCTGCTAAAGCAATTGTTGATGAGAGGAAAAAAAATCCGATCACAACAACTAAACAGCTGGCAGACTTACTTACCACAGCCCTTCGGACAAAACTAAGAGGACGACTTCATCCTGCAACTCTTGTTTTTCAAGCTCTTAGAATCTTTGTAAATAAAGAAATAGAAGTGCTTGAAAAAACCCTTAGCAAAGTCATCTCTTTTTTAGCTCCCACGGGAATTGTTGGGGTGATCAGCTTTCATAGTTTTGAAGATCGAGTTGTAAAAAATGTGCTTAGAGACGCTTCCAAACAGATCAAAGAAGGATATGACAGACTTCCTGCGCCTCTTACCGTACTCACTAAAAAACCGCTTGTTCCTTCATTGCAAGAAATTCGCTCTAACGTAAGAGCCCGAAGCGCCAAATTAAGATTTGCACAAAAAAATTGAGGATTCCCATGAAAAAAGGTAAAGCCACCATCGTACAAATTTTCACCTGTCTCATTGCCGTTAGCGCTTGCTGGTTTTCTTATCTGGAAAAACAAAATGAACTCACGGGACTTCGCCTTTACGCCCCTAAACTCGTGCAAGAGATCAAAGGTATCCGAGAAAAAAACACTCAGCTGAAATACCAAATCCAACAACTCGAAAGTCCTGAAAACCTTATAAAGCTATCAAATGAGACAAAATTCAATCATTTAAAGCATCCTTTCGGCAAAGACATTCTTGTCCTGCAAGAAGGAAAAGATCAGCTCTTAACACAATCCGGCAACACGCTCGCAGCAGGAGCTCCATAATACATGCCCTACAAAAGTCCTGGCGAATCTTTTGAGCCGGGAAGCCGCAAACGACTAACTTTTATCTCTATCGGCATGGCTTCTCTTTTTTGTATCCTCCTCATCCAATTTTACCGCATTCAAATCATAGAAGGGGAAAAATGGTCAAAAAAAGCAAAAGCTCAGCATCAGCTTACGATTATAGAACCCTATAAGCGGGGCACCTTTTACTCTAATACAAGCATCAAAGAAGGGCACCCCGAACCTAAGTTAGCCTTTGTAACGGATGTCCCGAAGTTCCATCTGTACGCAGACATGACTTCCTTACCCGAACCTTGTAAAGAAATCATAGCGGATAAGCTGTCTTATTTTTTGGAGCTTCCAAAAAAAGAGAAAGAAAAATTACATAGGCAAATGGGGAAACAATCAAAAAGTCGCAGACTTTCCGCTTGGACAAGTCCTGAAAAACGACTAGAAATAGAAAGCTGGTGGAATCCCTTCGCAAGAAAAAACAAAATCCCCCGTAACGCTCTTTTTTTCATCCAAGATTTTAAACGCTCTTACCCTTACGAAAAAATGCTAGGACAAATCCTACATACCGTAAGAGAGCAAAGAGATCCTAAAACACATGCTCATATCCCGACAGGAGGCCTTGAGCTCATGATGGATCCTTACCTAAGAGGTAAGGAAGGTAAAAGAGTTCTTCTTAGATCCCCGAGAAACTCGCTAGACCTAGGTACGGTGGTATCAGCTCCCGAAGACGGCGCCGATATCTACTTAACCATTAACCACCATCTACAAGCTATCTGTGAAGAAGAAATCGCAAAAGGCGTTACGAATGCCAATGCCAAAAGCGGCTGGGCCATCATGATGGATCCTAATACGGGTCACATCCTAGCTTGGGCACAGTACCCTTGGTTTGAACCTGCTCAATATGCAAAGTTCTTTAATAATCCTTCCTTACAAAAAGAGACCAAACTCAAAGGGATCACAGATCCCTTTGAACCAGGATCCACGATGAAGCCTATCACGATGCTTATCTGCTTAAAAGCTAATGAAGAATTAATCAAAAGAGGCAAGTCTCCCATTTTTTCTCCTCTAGAAAAAGTAGCTACCTCAAACGGATATTTCCCCGGAAGATCAAAACCGATTCATGACGTGAGATCTCATTCCTACCTTAACATGTATATGGCTCTTCAAAAATCTTCCAACATCTACATGGCAAAAATGATCCAACGAGTTGTTGAAACTTTAGGAGACGCATGGTATCGAAACTGCCTTGCCGAGATCTTCGGCTTCGGTAAAAAAACGGGCATAGAACTTTCTTCAGAAAGTTCGGGACTGCTCCCAACCCCTGGGAAAAAACATCCTAACGGCTCCATGGAATGGTCCAAGCCTACCCCCTATTCCCTTTCCTTCGGTCATAACATTCTCGTAAACAGCTTACAGATGGTCAAAGCCTACGCTCTTATGGCTAACGGAGGCTACGATATACAGCCGACACTCATTAAAAAAATTGTCAAGACAAAAGAAGATCGCTCCGTAGAGGTTTTGCTTGACAATGATAAGATCATCCCTCATAAAGATCGCAAACCTCTTTTTAGCAAGGCTTCTTTAGAGGAAGTGCGTAAGGGGATGATGTATGTTACAAAGCCTGGAGGAGCTGCAGCCAAAGCCGATATTTTTGGGTATACGGAAGCTGGCAAAACTGCAACATCCGAAAAAATCGTTAATGGAACCTACTCAAAAAAGGATAATATCTCTACTTTCATCGGATGGAGTCCTGCCTATACTCCGAAATTTGTCCTGATGATTGTAATCGATGAGCCCGAGTGGAAGTTTATTCCAGGTGTTGGAAAAAACCAACATGGGGGCACCTGCGCAGCTCCCGTCTTTAAAGAAATCGGGAGAAAAACCTTAGAATATTTAGGCGTAGCACCCGATGACCCTTACGGTTTTCCTCAAGGAGACCCAAGAAGAGATCCTGAAAAAGCAGTTTGGATGAAAGAAGCTAAAACTCTAACCGAGCTATACAAAAGTTGGAATAATTGAAACTGAAAAAACTACTACAAAACATCCCCTCGCTCACGGTCAAAGGATTTAAAGATATCGAGATCACGGGCCTTTGCAACAATTCCAAGCAAGCAGCTCCTGGGTACTTATTTTTTGCAAAAAAAGGACTTGTACATAACGGCAATCAGTACATCACCGATGCTCTTTCTGCGGGGATTGTCGCGCTTGCAACCGATCTATATAACCCCTTCTTAGAAAATGTCGTCCAACTCATCCACCCCAACGTCCCTTTACTTGAATCTATCTTAGCAGAAAAATTTTATGACGCCCCTTCTAAAAAGATCCTCACGATAGGCATCACGGGGACCAACGGAAAAACAACGACCTCTTACCTTATCAAACATCTTTTAGATCACCTGCAGATGCCCTCAGGCCTTATCGGGACCATTGAATGGATCGTGAAGAATAACATTTTTCCCTCTACGCAAACGACACCCGACATTTTAACAAATCAAAAGCTTCTTCACGAAATGCTCTTAGCAGGCTGTAAAAGTGCCGTCATGGAGGTTTCATCTCACGGCTTAGATCAAGGAAGAGTGCAGACGATCGATTTTGATATTGCCATTTTCACCAACCTCACACAAGACCATTTAGATTATCATGGGACCATGGAATCTTACGCTCTTGCTAAAAGCAAGCTATTCACCTCTTTAAATCCCGAGAAAGGCAAAGAAAAAAACTATCCCAAAAAAGTTCTTATTAACATAGACTCTCCCTTTGCTAAAACTATGCTCCAAAATGTAAGGGTACCTATTTTAACGTATGGACTTTCTGAAGAAGCGGATGTACGGGCTGAAGAAATTCACCTTTCCATTACAGGGTCTTCTTGTATGATCTGCTATAAAGAGTGCAAGACCCCCTTCCACACCCCTCTTATCGGTAAATTCAACCTCTATAACTGCTTGGCGGCGATCGGCACGGGTCTTTCTTTAGGGTATGATCTTGTAAAAGTTCTAACAATCCTCTCTTCTTTTGCAGCAGTCCCAGGGAGGATGGAGCGAATAGAAAATGTAAGCAAAAAACATATCTTTGTCGACTACGCTCACACGGAAGATGCCTTAAAAAACGTATTGGAATCTTTACGTGAAGTGACAAAAGGTAAAGTTATCTGTGTCTTTGGATGCGGAGGCAATAGAGACCGCTTAAAAAGACCTAAGATGGGCGCCGTTGCAGAGAAATTTTCAGATAAACTCGTTATCACATCCGATAACCCCCGAAGCGAACCTCCCGAACTTGTGATCCAAGAAATCTTGGCAGGAGTTCAAAACAAAGAAAAAGTCATGGTAGAACCCGACAGAAAAAAAGCAATAGGCCTCGCCATCTTTGAACTTGATGTTCACGATGTCTTGTTAATTGCAGGGAAGGGACATGAAAATTATCAGATTTTTGCACATTATGCCATCCATTTTGATGACAGAATCGTAGCAAAAGAGTATTGTCGGTAGTACATTTTAAGAGTAAAGAAAAACCACACATCATGACATTCACTTTTCATCGTACACTTATTGTTTTTCTTTTCTTTACGACCTCTATTTTCGCCCGTTCTTCTACCCCTCTTGAACTAGCCTCGGCAGCCTCTCGGCATGCCACTTTAAAACCTTCAAGCAATACGCAAGGCCCCCTAATCGTTTTAGATGCAGGACACGGTGGAACCGACGAAGGAGCTAAAGTAAGACAGCTTCAAGAAAAAAAAATCACTCTTTTAACCGCTTTATATGCGAAGAAAAAACTGGAAGGGCTCGGGTATCGAGTGCTTTTAACAAGAATAAAAGACACCTACATCTCCTTACCTAAAAGAGTCTCTATCGCTAATCAAACTAACAGCGCGCTTTTTGTCAGTATTCACTGCAATGCCGCACAAAATCATTTAGCTCAAGGGCTGGAAATCTACTATTGTAAAGCGGGAGATTCTGTAAAGAGCCTTTCCTCTCTTGCTCTTGCAGACTCCATCCTTAATCAAATCATCCATGAAACGGGATGCGCTTCTAGAGGAATAAAACTTGGACGATTTCATGTAATTAGAGAAACAACTATGCCCGCTATCTTAATAGAAATTGGTTTTTTGACAAATTATGATGAATGGGCTAGTATGCGAAAAAAATCTTATTTAGAACAAATGGCTAAAGGGATCGCCCTAGGCGTCGATGCCTACGTACGATCCAAAAAAAGTGTCCTCGGCGCGAGTTGAACGCGCGGCCTGTTGCTTAGGAGGCAACCGCTCTATCCACCTGAGCTACGAGG
>JAZKAC010000141.1:0-16784 GCA_040389325.1 Chlamydiota bacterium
CTAGGGAAGATGGGCTTGGAGTGAGTCTTTGTATAGAAAGAGCGCTAGCGAATGCAGGTATTGCTAAAGAAGAAGTGAATTATATTAACGCTCATGCTACATCTACTCCTGCGGGGGACATGTGCGAAGTACAGGCTATTAAAAAGATCTTCGGTCCTACTTTGAGTAAAATCAAAATGAATGGAACTAAGTCTATGATTGGCCACAGTCTTGGAGCTGCAGGGGGCATGGAAGCTATTGCAACGATAAAAGCTATTTTAACGGGCATGCTTCATCCTACAATCAATCTTATAGACCCTGAAGAGCAAGTCGATGGAATTGATCTTGTTCCTAATGTAGCTAAGCCTCATAAAGTGAAAGTCGCTTTATCCAATTCTTTTGGATTTGGAGGGCATAATTCCAGTATTCTTTTTGCTCCTTTTTCTTCATGAAGCAAGAACATTCTTGTGGTATAGTTCCACTCAAAAAAGAGGGAACGGACATTTATGTGTTGCTGATCGTTCATAAAGGGGGAAAGCATTGGGGTTTTCCTAAGGGGCATAAAGATCCAGGTGAAAGCGATTTGCAAACGGCCGAGCGAGAGTTGAAGGAAGAAACGGGACTTTTGGTTTCTCGCTTTTTAAATAAAAAACCTTATATAGAAACGTATACTTTTTATAAATTTCATCAAAAAATTCATAAAAAAGTAAGTTACTTCCCAGCTTTCGTGGAGGGAGATTTAATTCTTCAGTTGGATGAAATCATTGACTCTCGTTGGATCTTAATTGAAGAGGCGGGACACCATCTAACGTTTAAAGAAGCTAAGGAGATCTGCTTGAAGGTTATAACGTTACTTCAAAATGGGCAGATACCCCCTTAACTTTTTTACTTGTCTACTGTCACTTAATGAGTGTAGATAGACTATCGTTTCCCTGAATTTGAGAGATGTCACGGGAAGTAAGGCTTGCAGCTTTACCTGTTGCAATTCGATGGCTTAATCCATTTGTTGCGTCAGCTAGCCCTTTAACTTTGGAACTAACTTGTCTATTGTTGCTAGGGCTTGTTGTTGTTTTTGTATCTATGCGCATGACTGTCCTCCTAAAAATAAATATTGTCTATTCGGTTTATGTCAAGAACAGCGATTTAAGTAAATGCTTTTTTTTATTTTTTAAGCCGTTTTCTTTTTTTTCCTAGGCGTAGAAGCTGTTTGGATTTCCTTGGCAGCCACTTGTTTTATCGTGCGTTTAAGAGGGGTGTCAGAGCTTGTAGCCGAGAGGTTTTTTTTTGTAGAAGGGCTTTTGGTTGTAGCCTTTCGTAAAAATTTTGCAAATAATTCTATTTTAGCGCTAAGAGATAGAATGGGAGCGTTAATAATTTTATCTTGTTTTTTGTTCATAAATAACCTACCTGTTAAATTTTAATTATATTCTTAATTAAAACTTAAGTCAAATTTTTTTTACAAAATGTCAGGTTTTAACTTCCTAAAGTAAACATTGTCATGTATTTCAGTGCTCATCACATTCCTAAAAAGGAGGGCGAGCATGTGTAATGGAGGCTTTATGCCAGAAAAATGAAATCCTATAATTCTTGTCTAAGAGCAGAACGCCCCGTTGAAGTAGAGAAAAGGGCCCGTTTTTGACTGAGCCCTGACTTGTAAAGGAATGCTGGGCTCTTTTTAGAGCCACGATCTCTCGTGAGAGATTATTTCTTAAAAGATTTAAATGTAGCATTGTTAGAACCTAACATCTTCAACATCGCCTGGTTCGTTTTATCATCACCAGACAATTTCATGCTAGTGACGGTTGGCATTTTAAATCCACCAGATGCTGGCTGACAAAAATTAAGATTAGTAGGCGGAGTAGGTTTGTTCGGAGCATGCTCACAAGTATTAGTATGGGTATGAGTATTTTTTTCAATTGGGAATGACATCTTTCAATCCTTTGTTATATTGTTTTTTCTTAAAATAGTTAAACTAATTCAAAGACTATACATCTGAATACGATAAAAAAACAAGATTATTCTTGTGTAGAAAATCAGATGAAAGGAAATCCAGAATTATAATTAGCTCAGCTAATACGGGCTAAGTAGTCTGTAATCTCTTTGCTAGAACAAGGGGAATACACGGAAGACCCTCTTGCTGTGGTAGAGAAAACATCCGAAGCCTTATATGAGCCGCTCAAATAAGACCCAAAAACATCTATTAACTGCCTAGACCTTCTTGATCAGACTTCACGATAATTTGCTTTAAATCATTCTTGAAGATAGCCGAGTTTTATTCTTAGCTATAATGGCAAGAGAGAAGATGAACATGAGGTGAATGTAAAGAAGCGGCTCTGAGATAAAAGGAAGAGTTAGGGGAAAGTCTAGGCAGTTGGGGGATTCTATAAGAAGTTGCAAGATCTTGCCTGTAAAAATTTCATTGCCCTGATGAATAAGAGTGGATAAGGGAGGGATGAAGATCCCAAAGAAGAAGGCAACTAAAAAAAGCAAGAGGCTAATGAAGATTGTAAAGGGGATGAAAAGGTTGTAGAGCAGGCTAACTAGGGGGAAGCTTGTAAAATACCATAAACAGGTAGGGATGAGGGTAAGATACACGGCGAGGTTAACGGCAAGGGTAGATCTTAGTGCGCAGGAGATCAGGTAGATGATCTTTTCTAAAGGGTGTAGCAAAAGAGCTTGAGAGATATTTCGTTTGGGTAAAAGTTTTTCCATCCAAGAAAAAGTTAAGGGGAAAAGAAGTAAAATAGACCCCGTTGCAAGGAAGCTTAGTTGGAATCCTAAATTTGTTATGCTTTGAGGTAGGATAATAAGTTCAAGAAGCAACGTAACCCCTAAGAGATTTAACGCATTGGGACGATATCCTCTTAGTCTTCCTATGAGATAGAGGGTGATGGCAAAATAGGCTCGAAAGATGGATGGGGCGTTATGGAGAAGAAGGAAATAGAGTGTCAGTACGCCCAAGAGTGCTATTAGGGCTATTTTTTCTTTAAATATCAGTCGAAAGAAGCATCCGATGAAAAGAGATAGTAGAGAAAAGTGAAATCCTGAAATAGCTAAAATATGTTGCAATCCCAGCTTATTAAAGGAAAAGCGAAGGAGCTTATCATCCAAGTTCCCTAATGTAAGGGCAATGAAAAAGTTAGACACGGTTGTGTCGGGGTAAGCCTTTTTTATGGCTTTAGCTAAAGCTTTTTTTATTTTGAATTTCCAGTCGGGTAGGCAAAAAGATCTGCCTTGTCCTATCCAAGGGGTTTTAGGATCGGGTGTAAAGGAAAACCAGTTTTCCTTTTTTTCTAAAGTTCCGAAGATTTGATATTTTTGAAACTGTAGAGGACAAATAGAGGAAGGGATAGAAAAAGAGCAGGGAATATTATGAGCTTTTTCTCCTAACTTTCCTTGCATGGATGAAATGGAGCCTTGAATAAATAATGCCTTTTTAAAGTGAGAGTGTTGCATTTTGATTTCTGAAAGAGAGAAAAGGGCAGAGCCTTTAAAAGAAGAGATGTTTTCTGGGAAATGTGCTTTAGTGTGCTTGCCATAAAAAAAAGCTAAAACACCTATAGTACAAAGAATCATCAAGTGACTAGGTCTGCGTACTCTAAGAAGAAATAAAGAGAAAACGGGGAGGCAAAGCGCAAAGCTTGGGCTTGCTGCTAGGGCAAGCCCTAGCAAGAAGAATAAAGAAGGGAGTAGGGCGGGATGCCTCTTAAAAAAAAGAGAAAGCGCTTCAGCTCCCTTCTTTATCATTTTTTTGGGAGGTCTTCATCAATATTGCCTATGATGAGCCTAACGACTCTTTGTCCCGTGATGAAAAGAGTTAACCACTCAAAAAGAACGCGTATTCGATTGCGAAAGCCTACTAAGTAGATGATATGAATAAGTCCCCAAGATAACCAAGCTAAAAGCCCGCTAAATTCCAGTTTTCCCATCTTAGCTATAGCTTTTCCTTTGCCAATGGTTGCCATGCTGCCCTTGTCTTTATAAAGAAAAGGGGGTCTATTTAAGGAAAATTGTCCTTTAGATAAGAGCTTTGCTACGTATTTTCCTTGTTGGATAGCAACGGAGGCTGTAGCGGGAAGAGGGATTCCTTCTCCTTTGATGTGAGCTGCATCTCCTATGACAAATATCTCGGGGTATCCTGGGACAGATAGGTCTGATTCTACAAGAAGCCTTCCTTGTCTATCGAGGGGAGCATCTAAGGTTGCAAGAAGAGGGCTTGCCTGGTTACCTGCTGCCCAAATGATGTTTTTACTTTTTAAAAACGTATCCTCCATATAAACCCCATCTTCCGTAATGGCGGTTACCTTTTTGCCTGTCAAAACCGTGACACCTAAGCTTTCCAGATCCTTCTTAGCTTTTTGAGAGAGTTTTTTGGAGTAAGAAGGAAGAATATGAGGTAACGCTTCGATGAGAAAGACCTTGGCTTTTTCAGGTTTGATCTTTCGATAGTTTTCTTTTAAGCTCATCTTGGAGATCTCTACAATGGCTCCTGCCATCTCGACACCTGTCGGGCCTCCTCCGATAATGACAAAGTGAAGATAAGAGTTAATCTCTTCTGGCTCATTTAAACGTTCGGCTATTTCAAAAGAGGTAAGGATCTTTTCTCGGATTGTGATGGCGTCTTGGATGGTTTTTAATCCAGGGGCGAAGGACTCCCAGCTGTTTTCTCCAAAATAAGAGTGTCTTGCACCCGTTGCTACGATGAGGAAGTCATAACCTACGGTTTCTCCGTTTGCCAAAAAAACCTTTTTTTGGTTTTTATCTAAAGAGCTGACTTCTCCCATTATAACTGTTGTATTGGGTTGTTTCCTAAAGGCTTCTCGTATCGGGTAGGTGATTCTGGCAGGGGATAGAGCTGCCGTGGCTACCTGATAAAGAAGAGGTTGAAAAAGGTGGTGGTTGCTTTTGTCTATAAGGATAAGATCGGCTTTAACTTTTTTTAAGGAGGTCGCTAAGCTTAAGCCGGCAAATCCGGCTCCAATGATTCTTGTGGAGTGCATAAGTTTCCTTGTTGTGATTAAGCATCACATCGTATTATGAAGATATTTTGCAACATTTTTTAGCAACTTTAAAGCCCATTATACCATTTTTGCTATTTTGTCGGTCACTGATGCTTTTTTACCTGTGAACGTCTCTCTTAACACTTTAACGTCTCTGATACATCCCGTACTAAAGTCTCCGTAAGAAGGAGTCGGAAAATCGGGTGGACATCCCAAGTGATTTAAAGTCCCCGCACAAAGGATTGTGCCGAAGATTCCGAGAGCTACTCCTGTTGTGGCCGTTTCTATGCACCCCGCTTGAGGAGTTCCTCTATTCACTTTGTTAAATGTCTGGGCATATTCTCCTGAGGGATAACAATAATGAGCTGAACGCGCTATGCAAATTGGTAACATGAGTAATTTCCTTATCTATCTATTTGATGAGCTGGTGAAAAAGTTTTTCTTAGTATAGTAACATCTCGGATGCAACCAGTGCTAAAGAGTCCTTTAAAGTCATCGGGCATCTCAATATTTGGGAACATGGTCAGGATACAGCTAGGTCCGCAAGAGAGAGACAGTGCCGTGAATGCTTTTTTGCAAACGGGGTAACCTGCGCTGAAGACGCCGACGGCTATTCCCGTCGTGGCTTTTTCTATGCAACTGGCTTGAGGCGTTTTTTTCTCTGTTTTTTTGTAAGTTGAAGGATATTCTTTTGTAGAATCTAGACAATCTGCTAGATAAACTAGACCTTTAGGTATCATAAAAATCCTCCTTTTTAGCTGTCGTAGCATAGCATAAAGAGAAAAAAAGAAAACAACTAATTTTGTCTATATTAGCTAAAAAACGAACATCTTTTTTGTGAAGGTAGTAACTTTTTCTCTTTGAAAAATGGCTAGAAACCAATAAGATGCTAAGAGCATTCTTTTTAGAATGTTTTTAATTTAGTGAGATTTGTAAATGTATCATGTCAAAGAACTCTATGAAAAATACCAAGAAACACTCTCTCTTTCTCTTGTAGCGGGAGAAGGTGGGCTGTCTAGGCCTGTTAGAGTTCCTGAGGCGCACCGTCCGGGGCTTGGCCTTGCAGGGCATTTAAAAGAATATGTCAATCAACGGATTTTGGTCTTAGGTAGCGTTGAAGTTTCTTACTTGCGAGATTTGGAGGAAGAGGTTCGGAAAGAAAGGATACAGGGGATTTTAACCCCTAAAACCCCAACAGTCGTGATTGCGGGTCGATTTGGTCCTCCTAAAGAATTAATACAGTTTTGTGACGATAACGCCCTTCCCTTATTACGAACAAAGATGAAGACCGTAGAATTTTTAACTCGTCTTCATTTTTTGTTAAATGAAGATTTTTCTCCTAGCATGACTTGTCACGGGACTCTTGTAGAGGCTTTTGGTGTGGGGGTTCTAATTCAAGGGGACTCTTCTATAGGTAAAAGTGAAGCGGCTCTAGGATTGATTGAGCGAGGACATCGTTTGATCTCTGATGATGTTGTCAAAATTAGGTTAAGAGAAGGATCTTACCTGGAAGGCTCTGGGCCCGAGCTCACAAGACATCTTTTAGAGATTCGAGGTATCGGGATTATAAACGTAGCTCACCTATATGGAGCCGTGTGTGTTCGAGATGATAAGAGGGTAGATTTAATCGTGAAGTTAGAAGCATGGGATGATAAAAAATTCTATGATCAGGTGGGGTTGGATCAACAATTTTGTGACATCTTAGGTAAGAAGGTTCCTTTTCATATACTCCCCGTTAAGCCGGGACGCGATGTTGTTTTGCTTATTGAAACGATTACTTTGAACTACCGGCTCAAGGAAATGGGATTTAATTCTGCAAAAGATTTTAATGTTAAGCTCTTAGAAGCGATTGCAAAAAAACAAGGACAAATGGGGAAATCTAGTGAAAGTGTCTTGTAAAGTAAAAGTAAAAAATGCTCAAGGATTACATGTAAGACCTGCTAGCTCTATCGTGCAGATATTACAAGGAAGTCGCTGCAGCGTGCATTTTACCTGTCGTAAAGAGACGGTGAACGCAAAGAGTATCATGAGTCTTTTGACTTTAGCTGCTTCAAAAAATTCGAGTATTTTGATTGAAGCTGACGGTGAGGATGCAGAAGATATTTTATCTCGTCTTACGATTGCTTTTCAAAATCAATTTGGAGAGGTCAGATAGTTCATGAATGTCATGCAAGAATTACGTTTAAAGGGAATTCCCGTTAGTGATGGAGTTGCGATAGGAGAGCTGTTTTTTTTGCCTGTTGATGCTGAAGAGGCGATTCCAGAGTTTGAACTTGAAGAAGAGCTTATAGAACCTGAGATCATAAGATATCGTACCGCTTTAAATAACAGTCGAGAAGATTTGCTATTTTTGAAATTTAGCTTGGAAAAAGAAGGGACAAGAGAAGCCCTGGAGATTATGGAAGCGCATATGCAGATGCTGGAAGACCCTCTTTTTACTTTGCATGTAGAAGGAAGCGTCAGACAGGTGAAAAAGAATGCAGAAGCCATCTTTAGTCAGGCTATACGAGAATACGAGAAGAAATTTTCTCGTATCAAAGATCCATTTTTTCAACAGAGGATTGTAGATGTTTTAGATGTATCTAAGCGCATTTTAGGTCATCTCATGCAAAAAAACAGGATCGATGTCTCGGAGATTCCACAAAATGCGATAGTCTTTGCTAAAGAATTGGTGCCTTCCCATACAGCGGCCATTCAAGCGTCTCGTATAGGAGCTTTTGTGACATTCCATGGAGGGGGCAGCTCTCATACGGCACTGATTGCAAGAGCTAAGGGGATTCCGTATGTCTCTAATATTGATTTTGGAGCTTTAAAAGTCGAGGGCTCCGCTTTTATTATCGTAGATGGCAAGAGCGGTGAGGTGATTGTGAATCCCTCTTCCGAGACGGTAGAAAAATATCAAGAATTAAAAAGACGTATTAGGACAACCTATAAGTTACTTCAACAAGATATACATCCCGTCACCGAGACGGTAGATGGATACCCCGTTCATATTTATGCCAATATAGGTAGTTTAGCTGATTTGCAAGAGGTTCATGCCTATAAGCCTGAAGGGATCGGTCTTTTACGCTCGGAGTACCTGTTTTTGGGAAAAAATACGGTATTTCTTTCAGAAGAAGAACAGCTACAAACTTATTCGGAAGTGGTGGCAGGAGCTCAAGGCCTTTCTATAGTCATGCGCGTATTTGATATCGGGGGAGATAAAAATCCCGATATGTTTTTAGAGCATGAAAAAGAAGCAAATCCAGTTCTCGGATGCCGAGGCATCCGATTCTTATTAAGGCATCCGACCATTTTTAGGACGCAACTACGCGCTATTATGCGTGCTTGTAAAGATGTTTCTGCAAAGCTCCTTCTTCCTTTGATTTCGGACATTCAAGAAATTCGAGAGGCTAAACGGTTAATTAATGAGGTTCACGCCGATCTTTTCAGGCAAGGACTTATTACGGATCGTCCTTTTCCCGTGGGATGCATGATTGAAGTTCCATCCGTTGTTATGCTCTGCGATGCTATAGCTAAAGAGGTCGACTTTTTTTCTATAGGAACGAATGACCTTGTGCAGTATACCCTTGGAGTAGATCGAAGTAACCCCAGTATGAGCGAGTTTTTTTATCCCGCTCATCCAAGTGTGATCCGGATGATTAAGATGGTTGTGACGGAGGCTAAAAGACAAGGTAAGCCTGTTACCCTCTGTGGAGAGATCGCTTCCAATCCATTTTTTGTGCCTCTCTTATTAGGGTTAGGGGTTAGTGAGTTCTCCTGCTCCCCTCGACACATTCCTCTTGTAAAAAGAGCCGTTCGTCGTTGTGTGTTACTTGAAACTTTTAAATTGGCTCAAAAAATCCTACAGGTAAGTTCTGTGGAGGAGGTAGAGCAAGCTCTATCCGTTTTATATAAAGAAGAGCCTTTAGAAGAATAAGGAAATGGGTTTTAAGCCAAGCTCCTAAGAAAGAAGGAGCTTGATGAGAATTTTTTAGAAGGGAAGAGAAAAACCTTCAGGGAGGCCAAAGTCGCTACCACTAGATTCCATCTTTTTGGAGGCGTCTGCAAAGGCTGCCAAAATAAGATCTTCTAGTCCCTCTACATCGGTAGGATCAACGCATTCAGGCTTGATAGTGATTTTTTTTAGAACTTTTTCTCCGTTTAATATGACGGTAACAAGACCCGCTCCACTCTCTCCCGTAAAAGAGCTATTTTTCATTTCTTCTTGCATCTTTTGCAACTGTCCTTGCATTTGACGTGCTTGTTTTTGCATTTTTGAAAAACCGCTGCCCATAATTTCTCCTTGGTATAGTGTTTTTTTTGTCTATGGTAACTACTATAAAGCCTTGGGTTGGAAAAGACAATGGGATTTTATATTTAAGATGAGGATAATTTTAGAGCACTTACCCTTCGAGTTTTTTTTTGGCATAGGTTGCGGCGGAGGAATCGTTACTCGCTAAAGATTCTTCGATAATCTTCAGGAGAAGATCTTTCCTCGAGAGGAATTTCTCGTTTGTTACGGAAGATGGGCTGTAAGACATTTTTGAATCTATATCGGTAAAAGGAGAGTTCGAATTTGAATCTCTAATTACAACGGGAGAGGGGTAGGTCTTAGGTCGTAAAGTGTTTTGTATAACTGGGGAGGATGGGGCAGTTGAGTCTTGTTCCGAGTCCGTAATATAATCACTTGGAGAGGTAAGGAGACGAGTGCTTGTAACGGACATTTCTCCTGCAGCGCAAGCTGCCGCATGGAATAGCTTTTTCTCTAAAGCTTGTTGTGCGATAAGAGAAAGAAATGCATCCCTTTCTTCTTGGATCGGAATAGATTTTGCAGCTTCGGTTGCTATGAAAAAATTTTCATTTTCTAGAGCTTGTTGTGCGATGGGATTAAAAAAGATTTCTTTTCTTTCCAAAGTAGACATATTTGAAACAGCATGAAAGGCTATACCTTTTGATTCTTGTTTTTCATTTAAAGCTTTTGTTGTGATGAGCAAAAGTAATTTGTCAGCCTCGTCTATCCATTTTTTGGTTATAGATGAGGCTCCTAGAGGTCCTAGATCATTTTTTTTTACCTCGGCAAGTATTTGTCTTGCCGCTCGGATGGATAAAAACAAGGCATTTTTATCCAGTGCTTGCTTTGCTACGTTTGCGAATAGGGTAAGTCGTAATTTTTTATCGGATATCTTCTCCGCTCCTGCGAAGGCGGCGAAGAAGTCTTCTTTAAGTAGAGCCTTATCTACAATGATGCTAAGGACATGCTCTTTTTTGATAGGGTCCGATACCCTTTCCGCTAATCGAATAGCCGAGATAAATTTTGATTGGCTTAGAGCCATCAAGATAGAACTCTTAAAGCGATCCTTTTGTTTGTCTTTTGAGAGACTTAGAATAATATTATATAATCCCACAAATGGATCGTTAGGTATGTCGATATTGGGTTCAAAGACTTCTGCAGCTTCGGTAGCTATAGAACAATCTTTAGCATCTAAAGCCTTGTCTACGCAGACATTAAGAAAGTCTTTTTGCTTGTTTAGAGGAAATTGAGTTTTTAATTCGAGGGAAGCAAGCTCTAATAGTTCTCGGCGACCTGCCTTACTTGCTGGCAATGCAATTATAGATAGGGCGGACTCAAAATCCTCGCACCTTATGGCAGCTTGTAACACTGCACGTCTATTTGTAAAAAATACAGTTGAGTTACTCTCAAGATCCATAATGGTAGAACGTTCAAACAGCCCTTTTCTTTTGTTCTCGGGTAAATTCTTCATGATATTGACTAAGGGAACCTGGTCGCTCGAAAGGTTAGGTTGTAGTATTATTTGATCGGCTATATTAATAAAATCGGTATTATTTTCCTTTAATAATTCGTCGACGCAGACTACAAGAAAGTCCTCTAATTCTTCTTTAGAAAGGACGTTTTTAGCTTGAGAGCAAATTTGAGTATAACTTTCACGTCGAGTTTGGAGGGAACTGATGGCTTTAATAGACTCTATAGCTAGAAAAAAGCCTGGCATGTCGGAGGCTTCATTTACACAGGTCAAAAGAAATAATTCTTTATCGTTAGGAGAAGCTGTTCGAGCAAGTTCAGTATAGGCATTTTTCCAACACTGGAGCCTATTTTGATCCCTTGGCATGGTTAAAAGTATACTGACTGCAGTTTTGAAGTCTTGTGATTTTAAAGCTTTTTGTATTTTACTAGATAAACAAGAGAGAAGGTCTTTGGCGTCCTTGAAAAATGGGCCTCTTTTTTGAGTGTAGTGCGAAGTTTTTTCGGCTGTAGTTTTTTGGTTGTTTTGAGTTTGATTAATTGATTTGGGTAGGGCTGAATCGATTATATTTTCAAATTTTGTAAGTATGGATCGAATCTTTAATATTTCATTTTTATTTAGATCTTTTGCGGGCATTTCCGTTAAAGTTTTAATAAACGTGTGAAAAAGTTTTCCTTCTCCTGTATCGTAATGAGTGTCAAACCTATCGTCTAATAGGGTAGCGTGTCTCAATAAATCGGTGCAATTTGGGTTAAATTCGTTAAATGACATACTACCTACTATAAAGTATATAATATTTATAATATAAACTTTTCAATAAATTGTATATAGTAATTTTTTTCAACTTTGTTATTAATAAAAACAGAATGTCTAAAAGAAATCGATTTACCAGGAATTAAGAGACGGTATATAATTTTTCCTCTTGAAAAGGAGAATTTTTATGAGACTGTGGATATTTGTTGTTACTTTTTTATGTGTGGCTTTGCAGGCTGAGGATTTTACACGATTCGGTTATTATAGAGTTATTGCGGTAAGTCCGCCCGTAAAAATTGCAGATCCGATGGCTAACGCACATATTATCTTGGAAGAAGCTTTAGAGGCTGATAAAAAAGGAGCTTCCGTGGTTCTTTTTCCCGAACTAAGTCTTACAGGATATACGGCAGAAGATCTTTTTTCTAATGAAGATCTATTGACATACACTAAAAAGGCTGTTTTAGAATTGGTAAGGGAAAGTTCTCAAATGGAAGTAACTATAGTTGTGGGAGCTCCTTATCGAACTCCTAACGGAAGGCTTTATAATGTAGCTTTTGTCATTTCTCAAGGGAAGATCTTAGGGGCTATTCCTAAAATACACTTGCCTAATTATTCGGAATTTTATGAAAGACGTTGGTTTGTTCCAGGTGGAAAGGTGGAGATGGATATCCAAGATCCTATTTTAGGAGAGTTCCATTTAGGAGTAAGGCAGCTATTTTGTTTAGGGGAGATGATTTTTGGGGTGGAGATCTGCGAGGATCTTTGGGCTCCTTTACCTCCAAGTACCAATTTAGCACTAGCGGGAGCCAATGTTATCTTGAATTTATCAGCAAGTAATGAACTTGTTGGTAAAAGTGACTATCGTAGGGCTTTAGTGGAGCAACAGTCGGATCGATTACTAGCGGGGTATGTGTATGCTTCTAGCGGTCCTATGGAATCCACTAAAGATCTTGTCTTCGGCGGACATTTAATGATCTTTGAAAATGGCTCTAAATTATCGGAAGGAGAGCGTTTTAAGTTGCAAGGAGAGAAGATAAGCGCGGATATAGATGTGCAAAAGTTATTGCATGAAAGACAAAGGAATATGACGTTTGGCAATCAAGATTCTTTAGAAAAGGATTTTATTTTTCATGCCATCCCTCAGATAAGATCTCTTCCGAAGCTTGAAAGAACCTACTCCAAGACACCTTTTGTTCCTTCAAATTCGGCAGAACTTGGCGCTAGATCTCAAGAGATCATCACAATCCAAGCAACGGGACTTGCTCGTCGGCTGTTAGCTGCAAAAGTGAAAACTATGGTTATCGGTATTTCAGGAGGACTTGATTCTACTTTAGCTTTACTTGTTGCTAAAGAAGCCGCAGATCTTCTCAGCTGGGATTACTCTCGGATCATTGGGGTTACAATGCCAGGATTTGGAACAACCAAAGGAACTAAATCCTCAGCTCTTACGCTTATGAAGAATTTGGGGATCTCGGTTAAGGAGATCAGCATTGTCGATGCGGTAAGTCAACATTTTAAAGATATAGATCAAGATCCTAATAAATATGATATTACCTATGAAAATTCTCAAGCTAGAGAGCGTACTCAAATTCTTTTTGACTTAGCTAACAAAGAAAATGCTATTGTTGTGGGAACGGGAGATCTTTCAGAGCTCTGTTTAGGATGGTGCACTTATAATGGAGATCATATGTCTATGTATGGTGTTAATAGCTCGATCCCGAAGACTCTTGTAAAGCACCTAATAGAATGGGTTGCTTTTGAATCGGAAGACTTAGAGCTAAAAACCGTGTTACAAGAGATTCTTGCTACGGAGATTTCGCCTGAGCTCATCCCCCCTGATCTTAATGGAGATATCCATCAGATAACAGAAGATATTGTAGGGCCGTACAGATTGCATGATTTTTTCATTTACCATTACCTTCGCAATGGCTTTACGATAGAAAAGATCTTTTCTTTAGCTACTCAATCTTTTGCGGATGAATATTCTCCTCCAGTTGTCAAGAAATGGCTCCGCGTTTTTATTCAACGTTTTTATCAACAGCAGTTTAAGCGAACAACACTACCTGCTGGTCCTAAGGTAGGCTCTGTAAGCATTTCTCCTAGAGGGGATCTTCGTATGCCAGATGAAGTTGGCTGTGAAGCTCTATTAGCTATTGTAGATAAATTGCCTATTGAGTAGTGGCAGTTTTCTGCTTTAGATTTCTAAAAACTGGAGGAAATTCCTCTGGTTTTATCGAGCAGCTTCAAGCTCGCTGCCTTCTTTTTTTACTGAATCTTCTGTCAAGTCTAGAAAAATCGGTGAAGCCAAATCATATTATATAATCGTTTTCAGGCAGATAAGGCTAAAAATAACGATTTTATGAAATTTTTAATCATTTTTAACGATTTTGTGTAAAAAATAATCGTTTTTTTGCTAAAATGCAAGAAGATAATCATTTTAAAGGGGTCGGTATGTGGCAAGCTGAGGTGCCTGATGGAGCTAAGCCTCTTGGATACAAAAAACTTGTTGAATTTTTTAATGTTACAGCCGTCTCTCATTTTTGCCTATCATATGCATCTCCTAAAAACGAGAAGTGTATACTGCATTTTAGTGATAAGAATCTAATTTTACATATCTACCCATCCTCATATTACTTAATAGACGGTGTCTTTGAGCATCTAGAGTTTGCTTTAAAGAACGAGGGTTTGAACCTGTACATCCTTAAAAAAGTTTTAAATCGAATATCTCCTTCGGATATAACCGATTATATCAAGAAGAAGCCTACAGGTAAATATGCGCGTGTGCTTTGGTATCTTTATGAAGAGTTTAATGGAAGTCGGTTAGAGCTTCCAGATCTTAATCAAGGGAGTTATGTAAATCTTTTAAATTCCGATCAATATTATACTGGTAAACCAATTAGAAGAGCGCGTCAACGGATTGCGGTTAACCTGCTTGGCAACTTAAGTTTTGCGCCTTTAGTGCGTAAAACGGTTTTATTAAAGAAGTTTGAAGCAAAACAGGTTCAAGAATCTGCTAAATTGCTCGCAACGCAGTATGACCCTGCCCTGCTGGCAAGAGCTATGATGTACTTGTATACTAAGGAAACAATTTCTTCTTGGGAAATTGAGAGAGAAAAACCAGATAACGCAAAACTGGCTAAGTTTGTGGGATTGCTTCATAAAGCCGATTCTATTGGAGTTTTAAGCGAAGACACATTTGTCAATCTTCAAAAAAACATTGTTGATCCTCGTTTCGCCTTAGATAGCTATCGAGATTTTCAAAATTATGTTGGAGAAGAGCCGTCGATGAATCATTTGATTCTTCATTACATTTCTCCTCGCCCTGAAAATGTAAAAGATTTGATGAATGGCCTTATACATTCTTTTGATCTTATGGAAAAATCGAATACGGATCCTGTCGTTGTGGCAGCAGTACTGTCATTCTTATTTGTTTTTATTCATCCTTTTGAAGACGGGAATGGGAGAATTCATCGTTTTCTTATTCATTACGTACATGCTCGATTAAAATTCACTCCCGAGGGCATTGTGTTCCCTGTTTCCGCAGCTATAGCAAGGAATATTCATCTGTACGATAAGACTCTTGAAACGTTTTCTAAGCCGTTAATGGAATTGATAACAGACTATAAAATAGATGATACTGGTGAAATGAAGGTTTTGCAAGAAACCGAAGATTTTTATTGCTATATTGATCTTACTCCAATGGCTGAATATTTATATGAATGTGTTGACAGGACAATGTTAACGGACTTTCAGGAGGAGTTGGCTTTTCTTGCAGACTATGATAATATAAAACGTCTCTGTAAAGATATTATAGATATGCCAGATCAAAGGATGGATTTATTTATTAGATGCGTGCGTCAAAACGAAGGGAAATTATCTCTTAGAAAAAAAGAGAGCCATTTTGACATGTTAACTGACGAAGAAATCCTAAAAATGGAAAAAATTATCAGGGATAAGTAAGGTAAAAGTTAGTGCTTTTTTGAACCTTACTCTTTTGAAAGCACTCCTTCCAATTCTATGGCTGCAAAGCGACTTAATGTGTCGTATCGAGTTTGAAAGTCTTTAGGCGGAGGTGTGGATTCTTTTGTGAGAAGCGAAGAATTATCTGGGACGGGCGCGGGAGTCGATATTGGAGTGAAAGTTTCTTTGACGGGTTCTTGAGGTGGTGTTTTTTCTGGGAGAGGATCTTCTTTAAGGGCTTCCTTGATTGAGGGTGCTTTTGGAAGGAGGATAGAAGGAACTTCTGGTATGAGGGATTTTTCCAGTTCAATATAGGAAGAGGGGGGAGTCTCTTGAAGTCCTTCCAGTCGCAAAACAAGGTCGGCTGCCGATACGCGATGCTTGCTGCGTAAGATATGAAGAAGAGCCATTTCTAAGGTAACTCTTTTGCAGGGGCTCTTATGGATTTTGTCATGCCACTCGATAAGATAGTCTAAAATATAGAGCAGCTGCTCTTCCGTATAGCCCGAGCAAGATTTAATATATTTTTCCTGCAAGGAAGTGGGCATCTCTTCTAGGAAAAGTTTTAATTTTGTGCTAAGCAGGTTTCTGTAGTGGTCGAGGAGACATTCAAAAAAATGAGAGAGGTCTTTGCCTGAGGTGAAGATCTGGCTTGCCCAGGTAAAGGCATAAGGAGTATTATTTTGAATAAAGGCTTCATCAAAAGCAAAAAAGGCTTCCGAGGGAAGGGTTCCTAGTGAGTCGGATACTTGTTTTTCCGTGATAGGGCCTTCTGAAAAGCAAAGAATCTGATCTAATAAGGATTCGGCAACTCGCATGGACCCGTCAGAAAAGCAGGAAATAGCATGTAGAGCTTCTTCTTCATAAGAAAAAGATTGCTCTTTGAGCATGTCGGAGAGTTTTTGTGTAAGAGTAGCCGTAGGGATTCTTTGTAGGTCAAATTTTTGACATCTGCTGATAATGGTAGGAGGGATTTTATGAACTTCCGTTGTAGCTAAAAAGAATTTTACGTTGGCAGGGGGCTCTTCTAATGTTTTTAATAAAGCATTAAAAGCTTCCTTAGTCAGCATATGGGCTTCATCTATGATGAATATTTTACATCCAAAAGCAGTAGGAGCATAAGCTACCGTTTCATTAATCTGCCGAATGTCATCAATTCCTCGATTGGAGGCTCCGTCTATTTCCAGTACATTTAAATTTTTCCCTAAGGAGATCTCTTGGCAGGAGGGGCATTCATTGCAGGGCTCCGAGTCTTTGGATAAATTAGGGCAGTTTAGGGCTTTAGCCAGCACCCTAGCTAGTGTTGTCTTGCCCGTGCCTCTTGTCCCGCAAAATAGGTAAGCTTGTG
>JAZKAC010000141.1:16884-23876 GCA_040389325.1 Chlamydiota bacterium
CTAGCTAGTGTTGTCTTGCCCGTGCCTCTTGTCCCGCAAAATAGGTAAGCTTGTGCCGTTTTTTTTTGCCGTAATGCATTTTTAAGTGTGGTTACGATCGCTTCTTGTCCTAAAACAGCAGAAAATGTTTGAGGTCTATAGGCTCTTGATAGCCCTTGGTATTGTGACATGAGAGTTCTCCCTGATTAATTAGAGTATAAAAAAACGGGTAAAAATCCTAAAGAAAAATAGTGAAAAATATTTATATGTATAAAAACATTTTTTTCAAACTTGTTTTTTAAGATGGAGTGGGGCAAGATCAAGAAAGATTAGTTTACGGGAGATGAGGAATGAGGAAGGATCTTGCGCTTGCAGGCGATTCCCCTGAGAGATCGTATAAGAGGTTACTAGGCGCTAGTAAATTAAGTTGGCGATGTGTCTTGGTGGTTGCTTTTGCGATGACTCTTTGTTTGTTTTTACAGCTACGCGAAGTAAAGATAGATATTTTGGAGCTTAATGCTATTTCTAAGCAATATGTGGTAGCTCAGACGGCCTTTGATTTTCCCGATCAAGAAAAAACGATCTTCTTACAGCAACAGTCCATGCAAGATATTGGGGATATTTACCGATTTGACAGTAAAGAAGTTTACAAAACAACTCATGAATTTGAAGAGCGACTGCTGCAAAATCAGGATTGGCGTAAAAAGCTTTCTAAAATAACGTTCGAGCAGCTATACGGATATGCCGAGGCTGTGGAAAAATGTTGTGTAGAGAGTAGATTTTCGGATGAAAGAACTATAGTAAGAATGCAAGGCGTAGAAGTTGCTTCCGAATTTGCTTTTATCCTACCCGATAGTCGTAGTGAAAATCCTAATGTACCGTCTTCCTATTGGATAACTATAAAAGATCGTGTGTTTTCTCAGGAGTCCGACTCTGCCGTTACAGGTTTTGTCATGGACTTTTTTAAGCATGGAAAGTGGCGTCTTCAAGAAGATGTAAGTTTAGAAAAACGAATGAAACAGATGGCTAAAGATAGCGTGCCAGAGCAGTTTACTCTTATAGAAGCCGGCAGTTTTATATTAGAGCCAGGAGAGAAGGTCACCTTAAGACACATTATGCTTGTTCAGTCTATGAAAAAAGCTATGGGGGGAGTTGGGTATTCTTTCTCCTTGTTGTCGATAATGGGAACGCTAGCCCTAAGTCTTATTATCACATTCTTAACCATTAGCTATTTAAAGTTGTATCATAAGGATATTTTTTGTTCACTTCGTAGGCTTACGCTTTTAACCGTTATAGCGATGATGACCCTTGCGATAGCTAAAGGGACTGAGTATCTATTACTGTATAAAGGATACAATTTAATTGAAGCGGTTAGGTTTCCTCTTGTCGTCCCTTTTGCTTCAATATTACTTTGCATCTTGCTAGGGGCTAGAATTGCTCTTTTTAGTTCCATTTTCTTATCGGTGATCATCAGCTTAGGGCTTGTTATCGAGTATGATCGATTTTTAGTGTTAAATTTGATTGCTTCCATGTGCACCATTATTTTTGCTAGAGGACTGCATAGAAGAAAAGAGATTTGCGAAGTTTGTGGGAAGGTGTGGATTTGTTGTCTCCCCGTCTTAATGGCTTTTCATTTAGAAGAAGGTAATTTTTGGCAAATGAGCCTTGCCGTAGACGTGGCAACTGCTTTTGTATTTATGTCGATAACTGCGATCCTTGTGGTGGGTCTTTTGCCTCTTTTTGAGATCATATTCAATATTGTGACGGACATGACTTTAATGGAGTATATGGATCCGAATAGTGAGCTTTTAAGGCGATTGAGTTTAGAGGCCCCTGGCACCTATCAGCATTCTCTTGTTGTAGGAAATATAGCGGAGATTGCAGCAAGGTCTATTGGAGCGAATGATCTTTTTTGCCGAGTCGCTGCTCTATATCATGATATCGGAAAGCTATTTAACCCTCATTATTTCACGGAAAATCAGCTTGGAGGATTTAACATCCACCAGTTGTTAACCCCTTTAGAATCTACCCATGTCATTATTGCTCATGTGGCAGAAGGGGAGATTCTTGCAAAAAAACATTCATTACCTCAGAGCTTTGTTGATGTAATTCGAGAACATCACGGCAATAGCTTAGTCTATTTTTTCTATTGTAAACAAATAGAACAGATGGATGGGGATCCTTCTAAAGTCAACGAAAAGCTATTTCGGTATCCTGGGCCTAGACCTCACACGAAAGAAGCTGCTTTAATCATGATTGCAGACACCGTTGAAGCCGCATCCAGATCTTTGGATGAAGTCACGGAGGATGCTTTTGTGGAGATGGTGGACCGTTTAATTGCAGAAAAAGCGGAGGAGGGACAGTTTGATGAATGTCCAATCACATTCCAAGAGCTAGGTACCGTCAAAAAAGCAATTGTAAAAGCTCTATTGGTCACAAGACATTTACGTATTAAATATCCAACAAGAGCTCTTACTTAACAAGGAATTTAATGCCAGTTTTTTTGCCATTCTAAAAATTCGGAAAGACGTATTCGAAATCGTGCAAAGTTGCCTTCGTGAACGCTGCTGATTTCAATTTCCGTAATTTCTATAAAACGATTTTGATCTTCGGAAGGAATTTTTTCTTTGGCATTTTTTTCCCGAATTAAAATGTTCTAATGTTTTTTTTGCGCGCAACAATAGCCTAAATCTTGATGTAAATTATTATTTTACATCTTTCTTCTTAAAAGAGAGGTGGTGATTTTTTTAGGAATAAAATAGGAAAAAAACTGTAAAATCTTATATCGATAGTCAATGATATCATAATTTTTTTGTTTTTCGGTCTGTCTTAATACGAGGCTTGCGGTCTTGGAAAGGGACATGACATCCCAAGAATTCGGATTAATAGCCACTTTTGAAGCTTTTTTAAAAAAGGGGCTAGCAAAACGACCTAAAACGGAAGTAAGTACTCTGATCCCTTGGGAAGAGAGTTCTGCATCTAATGAAAGGGAGAAATGCTGTACAAAGAGTTTAGAAGCGGCATAGAGAGTAAAATAGGGATAGGTGAAGTGGCCTGCCATAGAAGAGATGTTGACGATTGTCCCTTTTTTCTTTTGATTCTTTAAGGCTCTTGCAGATTCTATAGAGATTCGTACAAGGGCGTCTATGTTGACTTGTACCATCTGCATCTGCTCTTCTAGAGAAAAAGAGAGGATGTCTCCGTAAAGACCAAGTCCTGCATTGTTAATGATAAGATCAGGTCCGTATAGGGTGATCTTTTGTAAAAGTAGGGCAAGCTCGGAAGGAGAGGATAAGTCGGCAGCGAAGACTAGGACAGAAGTTGTTTTTTCAAGCTCTTGTTCTAAGCTAAGTAAAGCCGATTCATCTCTAGCGGTAAGAAAAAGGGGAACTCCCATATGTGCTAGACGATAGGAGAGTTCTTTTCCTAATCCTGAGGTGGCCCCCGAGATAAAAGCAAGTGAGGGTTTTAGTAGGATAGAATCTCTTGGGTTATTTTTTTTATAAGCATTTGCAATTTAGTCTCGGTTAGGAAGATAGCTTCTTGCACATCGGATTGAATGGACATATGTGTTGAAACGTATATTTTCAGCTTAGGTTCGGTTCCTGAGGGGCGGATAATGAGTTTAGAGCCATCTTCTAATTTAAATAATAAAACATCCGACTTAGGCAGGTTAGTCTTATTGCTTTGTAGGTAATCTTCTGTAGCTACCACCTTTAGACCGCAAAGAGTCAAGGGAGGGTAGTTTCTTAGGTGATCCATAAGCTTTTGAATAGCTTCGACACCATCTTTTCCAGGTGCAAAATCTATGCTGCAGGTGTGTTCTTTAAAGACACCGTATTTTTGGTAGATCTCATGGAGGAAATCGACAAGGGTTTTTCTTTGTCTTTTGCAGTAAAGGGCAATTTCTGCAAGTAGGCAGCAGCTTATAATTCCATCTTTATCTCTTGAATGCGTTCCATACAAGTACCCATAAGATTCTTCTGCGCCGAAGAGAAAAGAAGGGGATAGGGGATCTTGCTCCCAAAGATGAATTTTTTCTCCGATGTATTTAAAGCCTGTTAACACATCAAAGCAAGAAACTAAGTGAGCTTGACAAACAGACCTAATGAGATCTGTTGAAACAATAGTTGTGACGATAGCGGGATTTTTTATTTTCTTATGCACTAGACAAAGATATTCCGCACAGATAGAGGCGATTTCATTGCCAGTTAGTACGACGGAATTACCCTTATGAGAGACGGCTACTCCTAGTCTATCGGCGTCGGGGTCCGTAGCGAGTAGCAGGTCTGCAGAGGTGGTTTCAAGAAGGGCTAGCCCTTCTTTTAATGTATCTAAACGCTCCGGGTTAGGAAATTGAACCGTCGGGAAATTTCCATCGACAATAACTTGTTTTGTTACAAGGGATATAGAGGAAAATCCCCAGTCTGCTAAGGCTTTAGGCGCAAGAGTGATCCCCGTACCATGAAGACTTGTATAGACGATATGAAGATCTTTTCCAAATTCTTTGTTTTCTTCGGGGAAGTTTTGTAAGGGGCGTAAAGCGTTTAAGTAGGCATCATCTAATTTTTCATTCAAAGGATGCAACGTTCCAGGGTGGGAGGTTGTTTGAATGGAAAAGTCTTTGAGTTGATGGATTTCTTGTAAGATGCCTTCGTCGTGAGGGGAGACTACCTGGGCTCCATCTTGCCAGTAAACTTTGTAGCCATTATATTCTTTTGGGTTGTGAGAGGCTGTAATCATAATAGCAGCGTCGGCTTTACAATATCTGCAGGCAAAAGAAATATAGGGAGTAGGCCTTAGCTTTTCACAGAAAAAGACATCAATCCCATTTTGGATTAGGACATCGCAGGCCTCTTTTGCAAACTCTTCCGAGTGAAGCCGATTGTCAAAGCCGATAACGACGGAAAGACCTTTAGAAGAGAGCTCTTTTTTTAAGTAGTTAGAAAGACCTTGGGTTGTTTTTCTTATCGTATAACGATTCATCCGATTGGTGCCAACCCCCATAAGCCCTCGAAGGCCTCCCGTTCCGAAAGAAAGATCGGTGTAAAAGCTGTCTTCTAATTCTTTGGGTGAAAGAGCTATTAAAGCCTTTACTTTTTCCCTTGTATCTAAATCAAAAGGCTCTTCTAACCAAGAGTTGATTTTTTGCTCCGTTTCAATGTTCATAGGCAAGTGCTCCTTGGAGTTTTTTTCTGTTTCATAGCAGGAAAGAAAAGAAAAATCAAGGGTTTTTAGTGGACTTGGCTTTGAATCTCTTCTAAGGAGGTTATGATAGCATCGGGATGATTGATCCCTTCGCAACTTTTGGCAGCTTCATCCCAGTCTTCTTTAGAAGAAAGATTCTCTTTCCACCAAGGAAAGGTCTTACATTGTTTAGGACGTAGGGTGTAGATTTGACAACGGTTATCTTCCAAAAAAATGCAATCATAGTCCCCGTTTTTCGGTTTTTTTTCCATGAGCGCTTTTCTATTTCCTATCAGTCTCACGTATTTACGTTGGAAGTCCTCCGTAGACAGTTTAAAAGAAGCAGCTATGTCTTCGATCTCTTGTTCCGTTACCCATACGGCGCCAGGGCTTCCCGTGCAACATCTGCCGCAGCCTGTGCACTTAAAAGGGAGGCCTTTTTGATACCAAACGGGGAGAGTAGAATCTTTTGTCATCAGTTTGTCCAGGTAAAAGAGGTTGGTGGGGCAGGAGTCCATTTCCCTTGTGTCCAAGTGAAGGGAGATATAGTGCAGCCAGTGTCTTCGCACTGTATAAGGTTCCAGCCTCCTGAAAATTGGTGAACCGCAGAGCCAGCATCAACAATGATGGGAAGATCTAAAGATCTTCCGTCATAAATTTTTGGCTTATGAGTGTGCCCATGTAGATATAATCTGACTTTCTTGTGTCGTTTGCAAAGAGAGGCTAAGGCATCGCTTCTTTTTAAAGCGTTTTCTTTTTTATCAACCATAGGGAAGTGATTGGTTAGTATAACATTTGCATGTGAGGGAAGGTTTTTGAGGGCGATATCCAGCTTTTCTTCTAATTCGGAAGAGAAGTGGCCGTGGCAGCAAAAAAGAGGGGTTGGTAGCGTCGTATCTAAGGCGATCATCCACCAAGAGGGATTTAGTTGTTGAACTTTGAATCCTTCCGTAGATAGGGATGAGGGAAAGGAGTTATAAAAAAAGTTTTTCTTCGTGGAGTCTTTTGTGTATTTATCATGGTTTCCAGGGAGTGTGAGAGTTTCAATCCCATGATTTTGGAGTGACTCTATAAAGGTTTTTGCTTTTGCAAATTCCTTTTCCGAAGAAGTACAGCTAACATCTCCCGAGATAAGAGCAAAAGGGACCTTTTCTTCTACTAGAATAGAGGAAAGTCCTTCTAAAAGTTTATAATTAAATTCTCTTTTTCTTCTTAAGATGAAGTTGCCGTTACCGATCCATCTTTTGGAGAAAAATTGTCCAAGTCCCCAGCTCATATGGAAAAAGTGTAAATCGGATAAGTGGGCAAAAGAAAAGGAAGAAGCTAGCATAGGCCTTTAGTATAAAAAAGTTATGTTTATGAGTATACTAGCTCTTTTCTTAAAAATACAGGATTATCCTCTACTTTTGGTCGCTTTTTTTGTGCCCCTGATAGTTTTATCGGATTGCTGAGCTCTTAAGGTGGCTATCCACCGTCCGCCTTCCTTGTGAGGGTAGCTAGGAGGGGAATTTTCAATTGACTCTCCCGTTGAATCCCTTTTAGAGACTTTCTTATGACGTTTAAGAGTCTCTGTTATAAGGGCTTTCTCTTCTTTTAAGCTTTTTTTATCTACAGGAGTATCGGTTCTCATCCCCTTTTTAACCTCTTTATGCTCTTGTTTAACAAGTCTAATATTAGAAAGATTATGTCTTCTGTTCATAATACACCTTTAATTGAGATAGTTCTATAATTATTAATTTAAAACAATATAGGAAAAAAATCAATTTATTTATTCATCCTCTTGACAGCGCGGAAACCTCGTTCTTCAGGACGGGGAGGAAGCGCTC
>JAZKAC010000142.1:0-7146 GCA_040389325.1 Chlamydiota bacterium
TGTGGGCTAATTCTTTTATTCAAATCTAGTTTGCTGCGTGGGCCTTCTAGTGAGCTAGGGGGGATTTTAGGTTTTGGCTTTTGTCCTTTGAGGATGGCAATTTCATCTCTGAGCTGTTGAATTAGTTCTTTTTGCATCGCCAATGCGTTAGTCATTTCATCGATGACTTTGCTCTGTTTTTCTATTATTTGACGAAGTTGAAAATTTTCATCGAAAGCCTGCTCTAATAGAGCATTGCGTTGTCTCAGTTCCTCCATATCATGCCGCAGCTCATTAATGAGCTCTAGAGCACTGATTTTAGTAACCGACAACTGAATCGTATTAGACATAACCACTGAAAGTATTATTTTCACGCGATGATAACTGAAATGTTTAATAATCGGTAATATTTTTTTGTGTTTTTGTATTTTTTACTCAAAGATGAGGTTTGAAATAGACAGAGCTTCTGAAATTTAAATGAACGGGATTTTAGCTCTAAAGAATCTTTACCTCAGGTTTATGAGCAGTTGCTAAAATGTTGTATTGCTCTTGATCGGAAATTTGGTAGACGATTTCTGTAGCAGGAGGTTGGAATATAAAGAATCCTTTAGTATTAATATTCGCCGATTGTTTTGTTTCTGATGCATTCTAAATAAGCAATGAATTTGACTCCAGAAAATTTCTCGTTCTCTAATCAGGCATCAGATCTTTAGAAAAACATCCTAAAGCTTTTGCTATAGCTATGATATTTTCCAGGGCAATATTCCTTTCTGCTCGCTCTGCCAATTCTTCCTGAGTTAGTCGTAGATCCGTTCTTTTTTCCCAAACTAACTTACCAAAAGCAATTCGTTCAGGTGTTCTCTTCCGATTACGAGATCCATTTAGCACTTTTTTTCAAGCCTTTACCTACTTTTTTAAGGATAAAACCCATTATACAGCCCCTTTCAAGCGACACGAGGATTGATAGTCCTTGGACGTATAAACTCTTGGGCTTAATCTTCAGTTATTTAAAAAGGAGTGGTAACAGTGATGCCGTAAATTTAACGGAATCGACACTCCAAAACGAGTTTCACAAAGAAAATAGTGATATTCTAGTTTTGGGTAATTTAAGGAAATCTAGTACTACGGCAATAGTACGGCAATTCTTCAATATAAAAGAAGTGGCCGGAACTGGAATCGAACCAGCGACACAAGGATTTTCAGTCCTCTGCTCTACCGACTGAGCTATCCGGCCACATTTAAGAATATACGAAGTTCTAAACAATAGAGCTATGAGGGTTTTTTAACAAGCTATTTTCGCAAAGAAGAGTTTTTTTTTCCTTCGGCTTGTAAAATGGTCATGTCTTTAACAATATTTAACACCTCGCTCATCTGGATATCTTCCGAACCAAAATGCAATACTCCCCCTTCTTGCAGTTCAGCCAAAGAAGGCTTGCTTTGTAAAACCTCTAAAAAAGCTAAAAAATTTTTATCGTGACTTAGCCGATATTCACTATTTTTTTTCAAGATGGGAAGCATGCCCGTCCAGCAAGAAAGTTTTTTTTGTAAATTGGGTATATAGTTTTTATAAAACCAAGAAAGATTGCGCTCGTCAATATCTGCGCAAGAGTCTAAAAAAGCAGAAGGGACTTGATCATTTTTTAGCGCATAAAGTAGATATTTCTCTCCAATATTAAAAGGGGCGTACTTTGTAGGAATCACAACGTCTGCCTTCACTCCCTCAATTTGAGTAGATCTTCCCGATACAGTATAATATTTGCCTATCGTCACCTTAAAATAAGTAGATGTTTTTTCTTCCGTTACCGTCTGATACTGGATGGATCCTTTTCCATATGTCCTATGATCTCCGACAATCAAAGCAATCCCGTAATCTTGTAAAGCCTGGGTAACAATTTCCGTTGCGGAAGCAGACAGTTTTGATGTCAGAAAAACAAGAGGTCCCTGGTAAAATATTTGCCCGTTAATATCTCTTAAGTACTGCATCTGATCTTTCGCGTATTTTGAAATAACAACAACGCCACTCGACATAAACAAGCTTGCCACTTTAACGGCCTGACTTAAAAAGCCTCCCGTATTATTTCTAACATCTACAATAAGACCTAAAAGCTTGCCCTGCTTCTTCAATTCACGTAACGCTAGCTTCATATCTTTTTCTGCACTTATTCCATCCGAATTCTCGTAGAACGAAGGCAGGTGCATTACCCCTATAATACCATCGGCATACGGGATCGAAGAATAATGCAATCTTTCTTCATCCAGTACAATTTTTTCTCTTATAAGCTCTACAGAGACCGTTTCTCCCTCTTTTTTAAGAAAAGCAAGAGATACTCTCCCTCCTTTATTCCCCTTTAGCCACGCCATAGCCTCTTGATAAGAAGAATCTCCAATAAGACGCCCGTTCACGGCAATCAAGACATCTCCCACCTCAATTTTTTTACTTTTTTCCGCAGGTCCTTTTCGGATCATGCTTTTTACTGCAATCCCTCGAATCCCCTCTCTAAATACAATTCCTATGCCTTCAAATTGTTTTTCCAAATTCATACGCAATTCTTGAGCTTCTTCTGGGGTAAAGAAACAAGTATGAGCATCTAAACTTTTAGCAAAGGCTTTTATGATATGCATCGATAGAAAGTGTCCTCCGTCAAGAGCTAAGTACTCCTCCTCGCTTTTTCTAATTCTTTTTTCTAGAAGAGCTAAAATTTCCTTCCTGTCAGCTAAAGAGGTTTCAACTAATTTTTCTTGTTTTTTTTCTGCTTCTATCAAAGAAGACATAAATTGTTTGATGTTTTCTACCAAGAGTAGTCGGGTTTTAGAAAAAGAAGAACTTACCTGCCTTAAATCCACTTCTAAGTACCCCTTTTCCATAAACTCTTTTGCTACCTCTTCCCTGCACTCTCTTGCTCTTAAAATAGCGGCTCCAATAGACCGGTCCATTTCTTCGTATGTAAGGTAGTCACTCATTCGGTGATCAAAAGCAGCTTTTTCTAGATGAGCTTCACTCATCTCGCTAAATGCAGTCACCTCTGATTGCAACAAATATACTTTATACGGATCAAACTGATCAAAAAAAAGCTTTACACTTCTTTTAAGCAAAAGAGGAGAAAACTGTTTATGCTCGACGTGATAGCTAAGCATTTCTTCAATAGAATAGTGTGTATTTTTTTTTAAAACAGGAGATAAATTCTCTGAAAAGAGAAAATGAGAGAATCCTATAAAAAATACAAAAAAAATTAAAAATATAAATCGCTTACCTGTTGCCATATTTACATCCATCTAAGTATTCTTCCTTATCAAGTTAAAGCTAATAAAACTCCAGAATTTTATACGAATTAATGGACCCTTTGGGAAAGTCGGGAAAGGAAATGCGAAATACTTTTGCAAATAATTCTACAAGCCAGTTATAGTTTCCCTATCGTATGAATTAAAAAAGATTTTTCAAGGAGAAAAGGTTACGATGCCTACAATCAATCAACTCGTTCGAAAGGGTCGCATCAATAAAATGCGCCAAAAAAAGTCCCCGGCTCTCCAGAGATGTCCTCAGAAGAGAGGGGTTTGCCTTCAAGTTAAAACAAAAACTCCAAAGAAACCTAACTCAGCCTTACGAAAAGTGGCTTGGGTTCGTCTTTCTAACGGGCAAGAAGTTATTGCCTACATTGGGGGAGAAGGTCATAATTTACAAGAGCATAGCATCGTATTAGTCCGTGGCGGAAGAGTAAAAGATCTTCCTGGTGTGAGATATCACATCGTTCGAGGAGCCCTAGACTGCGCAGCTGTAAAAGATAGAAAAAAATCCAGATCCAAATATGGGGCAAAACGTCCTAAGTAATATTAGGATACCTTTCTTATATTTAAGGCATCCTGATCCGCGATTGTTCCTGCAACGTTGCAGAAAGAATCACGGATCGGCTTATTTCATTTTAAAGAAATTAAGCCAAGTAAACAACTTTGGGTCATAAAGTAGAATTTTTAGGAGATTATATAAAATGTCTAGAAGAAGACGCGCTGTAAAGCGAGAAATAGATCCGGATCCAGTGTATAACAGCCTTGTTTTATCCAAATTTATCAATAAAGTCATGTATAGCGGCAAAAAATCTACTGCCCGTAAAATCGTATATGACGCTCTTGAGAAACTTGCTAAACGGGTAAAAGCAGACAATCCTTTAGTTGCCTTTGAACAGGCGCTTGAGAACGCAAAACCTTCCTTAGAAGTAAAATCCAGAAGAATCGGGGGAGCTACTTACCAAGTCCCTATTGAAATCCCTACGGACAGAAGAATATCAATGGCTATGAAATGGATTATTGATTTTTCCAGAGCAAAAGCTGGACGTTCCATGGAAGATGGACTTTCTGCAGAACTTGCCGATTGTTTCTTAAGCCAAGGTTCCACCATTAAAAAGAAAGATGACACTCACAGAATGGCGGAAGCGAACCGAGCCTTTGCTCATTATAAATGGTAAAACAAGGATAATAAAATCGCATGAGCAAAAGAGCTGAAACTGATAAGTTAGAAGACGTGCGCAATATCGGCATCATGGCACATATTGATGCGGGTAAAACAACGACGACGGAGCGTATTTTATACTACTCTGGAAAAGTTCACCGCATTGGAGAAGTTCATGAAGGCGCTGCCACCATGGACTTTATGGAACAAGAAAAAGAGCGAGGCATTACAATTACTTCTGCCTCTACTGTCGTATATTGGGATAATCATAAATTCAACATCATCGATACTCCAGGGCACGTGGATTTCACCATTGAAGTAGAGCGTTCCTTACGCGTACTCGATGGAGCCGTTGCCGTATTCGATGCTGTCGCAGGTGTTCAACCTCAATCAGAGACAGTTTGGAGACAGGCCGATAAATATAAAGTTCCTCGTATTGCTTTTGTCAATAAGATGGACCGCACTGGCGCAGACTTCTTTAATGCTATCGAAACGATGAAAGATAAGCTGGGCGCAAATGCGGTTCCAGTTCATTGCCCCATCGGAGCCGAGTCTGGGTTTAAAGGGATGGTAGATTTAATCAGTATGAAGGCATTCCTATTCTTAGATGAGACTATGGGTGCTAAGTATGAAATAGAAGAAGTCCCTGCAGACCTTTTAGAGCTTTGTCAAAAAATGAGAGCGACATTGCTTGAAGAAGTTGCGACTGCGGATGAATCGGATGAAGATTTCATGATGAAAGTTCTTGAAAATCCGGGCTCTATCACAGAAGAAGAAATTCATAAAGCAATTCGTAAAGGGGTTATCGCAGGAAAGATCAACCCAGTTCTTTGCGGAACGGCCTTTAAAAACAAAGGGATTCAACCTTTGCTTGATGCAGTTGTTCGATGGATGCCATCTCCAATTGACAGAGGAATCATCAAAGGGATTAACATCTCCAATGATCAACCTATGGAAATTCGTCCAGCAGATGACAGTCCTCTTGCTGCTTTAGCTTTTAAAATCACATCCGATCCTTATGTAGGAAGATTGACTTTCGTAAGAGTCTATGCAGGAACTTTATCTAAAGGAACTAACCTAATCAACACAACGAAAGACAAAAAAGAAAGAGTCTCTCGCTTGTTAGAGATGCATGCCAACCAAAGAAAAGATAGAGATGCTTTCTTTACAGGAGACATCGCGGCTTGTATCGGATTGAAATATACGAGCACGGGAGATACCCTCTGCTCTGAAGACAATCCTTTGCTTTTAGAGAAAATGGAATTTCCAGATCCCGTAATCTCAATGGCTATCGAGCCTAAATCAAAAGCGGATCGAGAAAAACTATCGATTGCTTTAGGATCTCTTTCCGAAGAAGACCCAACATTCCGCGTACAGACCAACGAAGAAACAGGTCAGACGATTATTTCAGGAATGGGAGAGCTTCACCTTGAAATCTTAAAAGATCGTATGTTTAGAGAGTTTGCTGTTGAAGCTAACGTAGGGAAACCTGAAGTTGCTTATAAAGAAACTATTACATGCGCTGCTTCTGTCGAAACAAAATATGTCAAGCAATCAGGTGGCCGCGGTCAATACGCTCACGTCTGTCTTGAAATTGAACCCAATGAAATGGGCAAAGGCAATGAAGTTGTCAGCAAAGTTGTCGGTGGATCTATTCCTAAGGAATACATCAATCCCATCATTAAAGGGATTGAAGAAGGTATTGCTTCTGGAGTACTCGCAGGATATCCTCTTGTTGACATGAAGGTCGCTATTACCTATGGATCGTACCACGAGGTGGATTCTAGTGAAATGGCCTTTAAGATTTGCGGTTCTATGGCTATTAAAGAAGGTTCAAGAAAAGGCAAGCCTGTACTGCTAGAGCCTATTATGAAAGTCGAAGTAAGCACTCCCGAGCAGTTTATGGGAGATGTTATTGGAGACATTAATAGACGTCGCGGAAAAATTATGAGCCAATCTGCTCAAAAAGGGATTGTCATTGTTTTAGCGGAAGTGCCTTTAAGTGAAATGTTTGGATATTCCACACAGCTCCGTTCTCTTTCATCTGGTCGAGCGACCTATGTAATGGAACCTTGCCACTTTGAAAAAGTGCCTTCTAAATTACAAGAAGAAATTTTAAAGAAATAACCCCTTTTTAAGGAAATAATTTATGAGCAAACAGAAACAAAAAAAAATTAGAATACGATTGAAGGGGTACGATCAAAGAGTTTTGGATCGTTCCATTCAAGACATTGTAGAAACGGCAAAAAGAACGGGAGCCCGTATTGTGGGACCTATTCCTCTTCCGACTAAAAGAGAAATTTATACGGTTTTAAGATCTCCTCACGTAGACAAAAAATCTCGTGAGCAGTTCGAAATCCGTACACATATCCGTATGTTAGATATCTTAAATCCTACTCCCGATACTATTGATAAACTCAAAGTATTACCTGTGGCAGCAGGCGTTGATATCAAAATCAAAGTTGCTTAATGCGACAAAGGGCAGATCGAAAGATCTGCCCTTTTTTTTATAAAAAAAATCTATAAATTTTAGGCATCCTTTATGATACCTGCAACCAACCCCCATAATCTCTCTCTTCTATGCACCGCATGCGATATTAAAAGAACCATAGCCTCTGTCTATGGCAAAGAATATGCTATTGAAAGAGATGCTTTTACTCGATGATCAACTTTTTTTATATTTTAAGCGACTTTTTTTCTATGAGATTCCATTTGGCCATTAAGAC
>JAZKAC010000143.1:0-5238 GCA_040389325.1 Chlamydiota bacterium
CTTTTTCAAGAGGTCATCTCTAAATCGCATTAAAAGGTGCCGTTTTTAGGTTTATGTTACAAAGATTCGAGTCTTTTTCCGCTCTCCAACCTGAAGGAAGGTAGGCGTCGCCACCTGATTTAAAGTAGACCCCTATTTTTTGGAGTTCTTTTTTGAATGCGGATGGTAATATTTTCATATTGATCTCTATCGGTATTCTTTGGGCTAAATCCTTAGGAGGGGGATTGAACCAACTGTCCCATAATTTCTGTAAAAAGGTTTGCGAGTTGGGTGTTGTTTTAGTAAGGGTTATCGTATTGATGACGGGTAGGTGTTTACTTGAGGTTTCGTTTAAGAGGTTAGGATTATTTAATGTAGGAATAGTTTCGTTTTTGGTTGTACAGCGACCGTCAAGGCTCTTTGCTACTAAGATATCTGTCTTGATATCTTTTTTTAGCTTAAGGTCTCTCATGGTGGCAGCAAAGGTGTCTTCGGCAGTGTATCCTTGCTCTTGGAGTGCTTTGGTGGTATCGGCATCTATTCTTAGCTCTTTAGGGAGTTTGGTTTGAACGAATTTACCAGCTACTATTTCTTTAGAGTAGTATTTTGGTGTTCTATTAGCGTCCATGCCTTGAATGATTAGGCTCGGTTTTAAGCCTTGTATCCGATGCATCAAGGAGGTTTTAGATGTCTTAGCTAAGAGGGTTGTCATTTCTCCTCTTGGGTCCATTTTTTTTACACTGTCCGCATCGGTTTGTCCTTTACGAATTTCAGCTTTGATTTTCCTTGATCTTTCGTTAATTTCTTCTGTTGTCGCTCCTTGCTTAGCAGTTTGCCACTTTTGAATCTTTTGAAGATCGCATCCGATAAGGTGAGATGTGACGGATCTTATAATTTTCCCTGTGTTATTATCTTTTAAGTCTACATACATGCCAATATGACGTGGTGTTTTTTCTTTTGTAGAGACTATTTGCTCCTTGCCAATCTTTGTGAATCTTGTCGAATTGAAGGCGATGGCATATTCGGTGGTTGAGCCTCGAACAACCGTATATCCTTCACCTTTGAGTCTTTTTATGAAGGCATTATTGTTTTGACTATCGGTTTCATTTTGGGGGACTTGTTGTAAGTTGATGATATCGATGTTTGCTTCTTTGATGGCGTCTACAGCAACTTTATTGAGGGTGTTACCCGAGATTTCTTGCCCCCTCCCCCGTAAACTACCCATGTTCCAGGTCATGGCCTTAACCGTGTAGTCTCCGTTTGCGCTCATAAGATTCCTATTTTACATCATGCAATCAACTAATGTCTATTTGTTTTAAGTTAGTGTTTTTTCTATAATGAAGTAAAGTTATTTACTTCACTAAGTGTTATTAATTGAAAATGTCAATGTAGGATAGCGCAATCTTTTTAAAGATGCATTTTTAATAAACGTGTTGCAGTGTATTAGCTGTTAAGCTTTTAAGAGGGAAGTCTATGGGTTAAATAACCCTTGTTCGTTATTTTATCATCCTGTAAACTTCTTAAAAATTTAACTAAATTAAAATTCCATCTAGAAGAATGATAGTGGTGGGATGGTTTTGGTCAGAATCTAAAGATACTAAACTAGTTTAAGGAGAAAAATAATGAATCGTATAAACTCATATGACAGTTCAAAAGGCAGTGAAAGCGTTAGTGGTAGTATTGAAGATGACGAAAATTCTGTTACGGATGAGAAAGTTGAGAGCAATTTTGATCGAATTATGGATAGTCTATCAAAAAAAGAGCCCCGAAAATCTTCACCATTACAGCAAGCCGTAATTGCTATTTCTAGTGAAAAAGTGAAGCCAGGGCTTTCAGGTGATTTGGATTTTACCCAAAATAATCTGGAAGCTCTCTCGAAACCTGTGATAGAGTCTATTATAGAGCAAGTTGTTCTAACAAATATGCAAGCGTCTAATTCGCAATTACCTAGAGAAGTGATGCTAGAAGAATATATTACTGATGAGGGTATTGATGATGGTGCCTCAGGGAAAACTGATGAGACTGAGGTGCATTCACTCCAGAGCGCAGAAAATACGCTTTCAGGAGTAGGTGTTTCTACTAATGGGCATGCGGTTGGTTGCGAATGTAAATGCGTTGTATCTTAAGTTATAAAGAAAAAGCCAGTGTAACAGGACTAAACTGGCTTAAATTTCGATTGTATCGTTTTTTTTCATAAACCCAAAAAGCTCCATATGATATCCTTTTATTCTTAATGACAAAAACAGGGTGGAATATGCAAAGAGTCTTAGCTTCCGAGTTACTGGAGCATCTAGAAAAACGTGTAGAGATGCGGGGTTGGTTAAATAATATACGTCCTTTCGGGAAGATCAACTTTTTAATTATGCGAGATCGTTCTGGTTTGGCTCAAATTGTTATTGAAGATAAAGTAGAATATCAAAAAATTGCTCATCTACAGCCTGGATCCATTATTAAAGTATCGGGAATGGTCAGAGGCTCTTCTCATGCCGATATGGGAGTTGAGCTGATAACCCCGACTATAGAAGTTGAAGTTCTCGTTAAGGAAGTTCCTCCTATAGAATACTACAAGCCTGAAATCCCTTCAGACCTAGAGTTCATTTTGGATCATAGACCTGTAGCTCTACGCAATAGACAGATTCAAGCCGTATTTAAAATCCAAGCGGAGCTGACTCATGCCTATAGGTTATATATGCATGATACTGTAAAAGCTGTGGAGTACTTTGCTCCGAACATGATTGGAGCCTCTTCTGAAGGGGGATCTGAATTCTTCACCGTGGATTATTTTGGACATACGGCAACTCTAGCGCAAAGTAGTCAGCTGTATAAGCAGATTATGGTAGGTGTTAACGAACGTGTTTTTGCTTTGATGCCTTTTTTTAGAGCAGAAAACTCTCAGACAACAAGACATTTGACTGAAGGGAAGCAGTTTGAGTTTGAAATGGGCTTTTTCACCTCTTGGCAAGAGATCATGGATCTTCAAGAAGGCTGCATAAAGTTCATGGTAGAGTACTTACATAAGATGTGCTCGGTCGAGATCAAAACTTTAGGAGGAGAGATTATGAAGGCTCCTAAAGAAGTTCCTTTCCCTAGGTTAACGTTTGCCGAAGCTCAAGAACTCTATTTTACAAGAACGGGGATTGACGAAAGACATGAGCCTGACCTTAGCCCTGCAGCTGAAAGAGAGCTTTGTAAGTATGCTAAAGAGAGCTTTGGAACCGACCTAATCTTTATTACGGACTGGCTGACTTCTAAACGGCCTTTTTACGCCTATCCAAATGATGAAAATCCGATTTTAAGCAATACGTTCGATCTTCTTTGCGGGGGAACGGAAATTACTTCAGGTGGACAAAGACGACATTTGCATGAGTCTATGATAGAGGGGATATTAAGCAAGGGGATGGATCCTTCTAACTTCCCCGATTATCTAAGCATTTTTAAATACGGCATGCCTCCGCACGGTGGGTTTGGAATGGGGCTAGAACGTCTAACCATGACCTTACTTGGCTTGAAAAACATCAGGGAAGCCTCTTTGTTTCCATCCGATCCTAAGCGGATAGCTGGAAACAAAATTAAAGCAAAGGTCTTTTCAGGAGCAGAAAACATCCGTAACGAGATCATCCGACTTTTACGAAAAAATGCTATTGAGTTCGAGACTTTTGTACACGAAGGGGGAGCTTCTTCTGCAGAATCTGCTAAGATTCGAGGGACAAATATAGAAGAAGGGGTCAAAGCTCTGATCTTAAAAGGAAAAAACAGCAAGAAAAACTATCAGTTTAATATTCCTGCACATCTTAAGTTGGACATGAAAGCTGTAGCTGATAGAGTAGGGGAAAAGTGTGAATTTGAGGACCCTGAAGTTATAAAAGAGCGTTTTGGTTTGATCATCGGAGGAGTACCTCCTTTTGGTCAACTTCTAAACATAGATGTTTTTTTTGATGAAAGAGTTTTCATATCTGACTATAGTGTTTTTAATGACGGTCTTTTAACGGAGTCTATTCGGATGAAGTCAAAGGATTTATTTTCATTACTTACGCCTAAAGTAGGTGTTTTTTTTAAAGAATAGATTTGCTGGAGGAAAAACATGACTCAAATAACAAGATGTTCTTTTTTGCTACAAGGCCCTGGAGTAAACATACCTATCGGGGCAGAAAACTTCGAAAGTAAAAAGAGTTTCACGGATGCTGTCTTAGATGTCTTAAAAACTCAAACAGGCTTGCTGGAAAAAGATGCTCAAATTTTTCCCGTTTTTTGTGAACTTGTTAAGAATAGCGAAGACATGCCGAATCGCTTGAGTTATACGGTAGCCGATAGAGAGTATAGTGTTCTTGTTCTGGGAGACAGAAGCGAGATTGAGGTCTCTCATCCCTATAACGTTGCTGAAAACTTGGCGAAAAAGGTTTCTAGAACTAGACTGGATCCATTTGCTGCTGACGAAAAAGTGATGTTTTCTTCTAAGACCGTTAACAAAGCAGCCGATCCGATGCTTACGGCTTTTTTTAATTCAGGACAGTTAACGACAGTTTCTATCGCAGCAGAGTATCCCGAAAGTAGATGCACTTTTGCTACATACGAAAAAGAATAAGCCAATCTAATAGCAATCCTACAGCCTTGCGCTGTAGGATATTTGACGGCTTCATCTAGTTTGTCGACCTGCCGACTACAACGGATTTAGCTTAAGAAAAAAATGATTTCAAAACGAATCTTCCCAGTCGCTATGCTTAATCTTCACTCAAAATATTAAGGACATGATCGAAATCTTCTTCGGAAAAAGGAGAGGTATTCGGTAAAGTCTTTTGCTCTAGATCTTCGCTCAAAAGATTGAGAGTATCATTAAACTCTTCTTCGGAAAAAGGGGAGATGTTTGATAAGGTTGCTTTGGATATTTTGGCTTTTTTCTTGGGAGGTTGTATAGATGCTGAATTATTATCGATTGATAATGTAATCGATTTGTATCTACATGCTTGGAATAGATTTTTTATGCTATTGTTAGAGTAGTAATTTTGTTTGTTAAATAGATTTGTGTAGGTGTGATGAGAAATTTTTCCCCAAGCATGGTTATATTCTACGCATAAATTTAATATCATGGATTTGTCTTTTGACTCAATATGCGTAATAACTTGCGAAAAAAGTTTATTTACACATCGTTGGCGTATTTGTTTTGCCCCTTTTGGAAAGTCTCCTAGATACTCATGTTTAAGCTTTGCAAAGGAACCCTGGTTGTCAAATGGATTTTGATGGAAGGGGTTTGAGGGGTAGTCT
>JAZKAC010000144.1:0-1411 GCA_040389325.1 Chlamydiota bacterium
ACTCTATGCTCCTATGTGCCTTCTAAATTGCACATACCTAAAGAGAAATTCTATCATTCTCTTTTGATTGCAACTTTTCAATCTTGTGGAGTTAGAACTCTAGCAGAACACTCCACGGCAGATGGGTCTATTGATCTTGTATTAGAGCTCTCTAAGCTTATTTATATCATCGAGATTAAATTCAATAGATCAGCCAAAAATGCTCTAAAACAAATCGACAAAAAAGAGTATTTTCAACCTTTTATGCAAACCGATAAGGCTGTCCGCCTTCTAGGGATTAGCTTTATGCAGAAGGTAGGAAGACCTGGCAAAAGTAGTCATTTTACCGTGACAACAGAATCAAGGCTTTTGACTTTTTAGTTAGTTTTTAGATATCGTCCAAATAAGGCCATTACGATCAGGGCTAACACCGTCTTTTATAAGAGTTTTAACGAGTTTAAAGCTCTCTTTTTGGCTTTCTATAGGCCCTCTCCCATTTTCATCGGTGAAATCCCCGGTAAAAAAGTTAGGCTTGAGAGGACTGTTGTTTTCGTGTCCAGCCCATATGCAGGGGCTATCATTCCTATACTGATAAATGAATAATATTTCTTCTAACTTGCGAGTCGTTTTAAGTCTTTTGGTTATTTCACAAGATATATATTTTGTAACAAACTCCTTCGTAAGGTCTCCATCCACTTTAATAGCGATAAACCGCCCTCCGCGTCCGATTCCTTTCATAATAGGAGCTTCCATTCTTATTTCAACTCCTCTAGACTCATCTATATTTGCAATGCAAGGGATGTCGTCAATTGATCCAAAAAGCTTATCTAAAGTCTCTCTAACCTCTTTAGGGAGCCCTTCGCTGAAGTTTTCGGCCGTTTTCACCTTTTTGGTCAAAGGGCCTCCTTTTCCTCCTAATATCTCACCTATTAAAGAATCGGATAAGACCACATCAAAAGTGCTCGAAGAATGTTTTGTCAAGTTTTCAAGCTCTTTTTTTTGAAAACTTTGCATCTCTATTGTTCTTGGAATCGGCGTTATACGCGCAACATTTCGAAAAAGAGGATAACCTGCATAACAGGGTCGTCCGACTAAGAACTCATGGAACCTTACAGAGTTTATAACAGCAGTGGTGGTGTTATTTTTAGAATTGTCCGTGTTGTTTAGCAAAATGGCTGAGCAAAAAAAACCATCAAACCATGTCATTAATCCAGAAATCACGACTATTCCACCTTGTATATAAATATATTATGTTAATAATAGATAGTATTACATTTCAGAATAAATGACATCAAATTTTCTCAAGTATTCGACATGACTAGGCAACTATTGAGAATTTCTATACCTTTTTTTTCTCTTTTACGACAAAATAAGCTTTTTAACGGGATGGAAAATGATGGATAGACAACTAATTCTTGGATCGGGCTCTCCT
>JAZKAC010000144.1:1511-3372 GCA_040389325.1 Chlamydiota bacterium
GGAGGAAGTTTAGTTGTAAAAAAACTGGAGGGTTGCTATTACAATGTAATGGGTCTACCTCTTAGTTCTTTACAAGAGTTACTAGGACTTGTAAACATAGATCTTTGGGAGTGCATGAACATTTTATGAGATCCTCTGCTTTACTAGTTTGCTTACTTACTTCCTTACTCCCCCTTTCTTCTTATTGCGAAGAAGCTCTTTATAATAGATCCTCTCAAAAGCAGCAGATTTTATATTTGGCACAGACGCAAGATTGCAAAGAGGCCATAAAACTCTATACTCTTTATAAAGAGCAACTGGGTAGGCATGATTTTGAAGTCTTGCAACAAATAGCCATCTCTTGGATTGAGCAAAGCGCAAGAAGCCCCATCCCAGAAAAACAGATCTTGGGTATTTACGGGTTAAGTATCGCAGGTCTCACGGCTTCTCCCGATATTTTAGAGCTAGCGATCACATCGCCTAACGATCAAGTTCAAAGCGCAGGGTTGCAGTTCTTAGGAAGAATTCAAGAGGACTTTGCCGAATCTATACTTAATAAGGCTATGTCCTCTCCCTTCCTATATACAAGGTTAGAGGCAGCTTTTTACCTAGCGCAACGAAAGTCTAAGACGGCAACGGGACAAATAGAGTCCCTTATGTATAGACTCCCCCCTCCCATGAGATACTTTTTTCCCGAGTTCTTTGCTATTATAGGAACATCGGAAGCCGTTAGTATTTTACGTCACCTTATGGATGATTCTTACCATGCTACAAAAATAGAAGCTATTTTAAGCGCAGCAAAACATGGAAGAGATGATCTTCTCCCTCCTATACGAGCCGCAGCAACACATCTAGATAATGCAGAGCAAGAAGCTAGCGCTGCCGCTTTAGGTTACCTAAAAGATATGCGCTCTATAAAAAAACTTCAAAAGCTCTCTTCTCACTCTTCTTCTTTGGTGCAGTTAGCGGCTTGGCATTCTCTTTATCTTTTAGGAGATCAGCAAGCTTCTTCAAAGATTGCCGAAGAAGCTAAAAAAGAAGATCTTTTTGCTATCGGGCTTTTAGGTATTATCCCTGGGCAAGAAGAGACCTTGGTTACTTTATTAAGGACTTCTAACAAACAGGTGCAATTTAATGCCGCCTTTTCCCTTTTACAACAAAATGACGCAAGAAGCCTTCCTGTTCTTTTTCCTTTTTTGATCAGAGATAGCAAAGATCTCGGGTTTCAGCCAATAAGATCCGTTGGAGGATCTATGCAAGCTTGGAAGGTTATCTCCTCCGTACAACAACATGCTAAGGATAGTTTTTTTGATATCCAAGCTTTGACTCTTGCCGTAAAAGAACATCTACTGCAAAAAGCTGCTCTCTTACCCTCTGCTTTATTTTTAGAGTTAGCAGGAGCTCTTTTTCATGCTAAGCAAAATGAACTTGTTCCGACTATCGTTTCTTTATTAGAAAATTTAAAGACGCCCGAGACTATCCTCTTTTTACAAACCCAGTCTTTAAAAGCGGGAGCTCCTCTTATAAGAGCGTATTGTAACTTAGCTCTTTTTAAGATGAAGCAAGAAGGCCCTTATCAAGAATCCGTAATAGACTTTCTTAAGCAAAATGCCTCACAAGAATTGATAAAATTTCGCTCCGCAGTGCCTTGGGGTATGAGATTTATAGATACATATCATCTAACCCCCGAAGAAAGTTCTTCTCTTGTCATTAGTGCCTATGAGACTTTACTTCATAAGCAAGAAAATCTAGGTATAGATCTTCTTTTAGAGGCTATAGCATCGGGTCACCCCCATAATCGCCCCGTTCTAGCAGGCATTTTAATTCAAGCCTTACAGTAAAACCTAAATCAATGCATTTTTGAATATTTATTATTTACGAT
>JAZKAC010000145.1:0-5676 GCA_040389325.1 Chlamydiota bacterium
ACTTAGAAATCTCCGCTAAGTAATCGCCCTGCGTAAGTTTTTAATTTGAATTAAAGAATGGAATGGATTAGTCTTTTTTCATATTAAATCTTACTTTAGCAGGGGAGCGGATATGAGATGTTCTAAGATTCTTTCCAGCTTTCTATTTGCTCTCATAATTCTTTCTCTTATAGCTTCTCCTCAGTCTCAAATCTTTGCAACATCCATTCATATAGCTTCCGAAAGTGAGACTAATTCTTTAGTAGAAGAGCCTTATCTTTCTTCGTATGACAATATCCTTAACATGCTCGATGAGTTAGAAAAAGGAGATCTAGAAGAAAGATGTAGCCTAGAAGAATTAGAGAATCTTAATCTCTATATAGCATCCCTAGCAAGACAAGGGATACTATCAGGTGAAGAGGAAGATGAAACCTTAGAAGATGACATCCAAGAACTCCTAAGTCTAGAAGTAAACCCTTATGGATATGCCTACTCTATTTATGGGGGAGGAGAGTATGTGATGACCCCTGCTATTTTGTACGGACAGGGGGATATAGTACTTTGTAAGAGTTTTTGGAAAAAAACCAAGCACTTTGTTAAAAAACATAAAAAAGCGATTATTATTGGAGCTGTTATTGTAGTGGCCGCGGCAGCTGTTGCAGCAGCAGGAGCTGCTGCAAGTGCTCCTGAATCTCATAAAAAAAGAACGGATGAGGAGCTTGGTGATTCTTCTTTTACCCAAGCTGTCTTAGAAGAAGAGATCTCTTCCCTTAAAGAGTTTATTCATGAAGAACATTTTTTTGAGACGAATCCAAAATTTTCTTTGGAAGAAAATGGAAGAGTTCTAGGACAAGCTTTAGCTCATCAAGGTTTAGAAAATAGGGCAGAGTATTCTTCTAATCCCTATCTTAGCGAACTAAAGACAAAAGTAATGGATCAGGCTTTTCTCTCGAGCGATGCTTATCCTATTCCCGTAGAAAACCTAGGAATGGATTTTAGAGAAAATGCCTATCAATTAAGAGGAGAGCGCTCTCTTGATTTACGGTATAACGACCAAGCGATATTAGATCTTGGGCAGGTCATTGAGCTTAATCCTAACAACCATAGAGCTTACCTTGAAAGGGCTATAGCCTATGAGGAACTAGGGGATCATGAGCGTTCTTTAGCCGATTATCAGCAATACACGGTAAAGAAATCGGCTCCTTTAGGTCAGGCTATCGATTTCGGTTTTGCGTTTGCTAGGGCAGTTCCAAGAGGAGTGAAGGAGTCGGGAAGGCAGCTAGGAACCTTTGCATCGGAACTTATTACTCATCCTATTACTACGGCAGGAGAAGTAGGTAAGGCTTTTGCTCTTTTAGCTAAGCTAGCTTATTCTCAAGAGTGGGCTACTATTGCCGAGACCTTGGCTCCTGAAGTATGTGAGCTAGTGGAAGTGTGGGATACTCTTTCTCCGACAGAGCAAGGAGATCGTTCCGGTTTTGTATTTGGGAAATATGGAACGGATATTGTAATCCCAGGTACTATCGGAAAACTAGTTCCTAAAGGAGTTCGATTGGTTCGGGAAATTACTTCAGCTCGCAAAATATTAGGAACGGCTAAGAGGACTTTAGCTTTTGAAACTGGGCAATCTGCCAGTAAGTTATCTGCCATAGGTAGCGTAGAAGAGTTTTTGCCAGAAAAAGTGCTTAGCCCTCTTGAGGCCTTTAAAAAAATGGAGGCGACGTTAACACCTTACAGAAAACAATACATCCCTGAGGCACAAGCGAGAGAGCTCATTCATCAAGCAGGTGGTAGAACATTCCCACGTCCTGTTGGAATTCCGGAAAACTTTAGAGTGAAAATTGCAGATAAATCAGGCGGGATGAAATACGTTCATCCAACGATAGAAGAAACCTATGTAAGAGTGATGCCTGGAAAACTTCATAGCCCATTTCCTTATCAACAAAAGCCTTACGTTTCTCAGATGAAAAATGGCAAATATTTAGATAATTTTGGAAATATAGTAGACCGAGCCTCTCCAGAGGCTCACATTTCATTAGAAGAATTTATTTACAAGGAGTAACTAAACAATGATCAATGAAGGGAAAAGAGCTTGGTTACAAACTATTCTCAGTAGTGTTTATGCTGCCTCTGACAAGGTATATCAAAAGAGAATTTGGATTAATGGAATAGGTCCTGAATGCGATGATTTTGATGAAACTTCGGAATCTATTCTTGGAGATGGCCGGGAAATTTTAAAAGCATATAAAGAAGCCGGAATGACAGAAGACCAGTATCATATATTTAAAAAATTTCGAGATGAGTACGAGGCTTTTTGTGATAAGCCTGGACTAGAGCATTACCTTCCGGAATTATTTATAGACACTCAAGAATGGACAAAGATCACAGAACTAGCCAAGGAAGTTATAAAGACTTTTGATTATCATTATGTTTACCCATCCCAGTCTTGATTTCTACAACTAGATGATCACGAACGTTCTTTAACCGACTATGGACAATACACAGCAAAGAAATCGGCTCCTTTGGGTCAGGCTATCAATTTCGGTTTTGCGTTTTCTCGGTCAGAGAAGTTGCTTCAGCTCGCAAAATGTTAGGAACGGATAAGAGGACTTTAGCTTTTGAAACTGGGCAATCTGCCGGTAAGTTATCTGCCATAGGTAGTGTGGAAGAGTTTTTGCCAGAAAAAGTGCTTAGCCCTCTTGAGGCTTTTAAAAAAATGGAAGCGACGTTAACGCCTTACAGAAAACAATAAATCCTTGAAGCACAAGCGAGAGAGCTCATTCATCAAGTAGGTGGTAGAACATTTCCTAGACCGACAGGCATTCCCGAAGGGTTCAGAGTTCAAGTCACAGAAAAAGGAGCCGGTATGATATATATGCATCCCGAGCATAATCATACATCTATAAGGGTTATGCCAGGTAAACCTCATAGTCCGAACCCAAATCAACAAAGACCTTACGTAAACCATAGAGTAAATGGAAAGTCCCTTGATAAGATGGGCAATGTAGTTGCTTATGATTCTTCTGGAGCTCATATTTTAATTGATGAATTTATTTATAGAGGTAACTAATTGTGAAATTAAACGATCAAGACAAAAAATTTATGGTAAATGAATTTCTTAGAAATATATCTCATATAACAGATGAGGAATACCAAAGAAGAGTATGGGTTCGAGGAGAGGGCCCAGAGGGACAGGATTTTGATGAAGCCGTGTGTTCTTTTTTTGATATGGGAGAATCGATTTTAGAAGATTATAAGGATTTTAATATCACAGATAATCAATATCGGTTGCTAATCGAATTTCAAGATGCCTATAGAGAGTTTTCTCTTAACAAAGGAATGAACTATTTGCCAGAAGAGTTTATATCAAGCCTTGAATGGAAGAAGATTATCGAGATGGCTGTGAAAGTTTTAGAGGCTTTTAATTATCGCAAAACAAGCGCTTCTTGCAAGCCCATTAAAAATATCGAGCAAATAAACAAGCGTGACTGGATTGTTTTAGATGAAATTTTAAATGATCCGAGTAAGGTGGTGTATCCTTTTTGGAAAGGATCTTTGAAAATATACACTTCTAATGGAAGGGGAGCTTTTTTCAAAGAAGATGGAAGCTTTAGAGGATTTATTGAACAGTCTAAAAAATCTTATTTTAGTTTGTGGAAAAGATTTACGATAGAAGTGTGTAGTGATTTAGATTTTAGAGGGAAAGTGATAGATGTTTGTTACGATAGAGAAACTGTGGCTTCTGTTAAATATGATGGGAATAAGATGAATATAGAAACCCTTCCTTTCGGGAGAGATCCTCGAAAAGGACATTTACCTGGAATTGGTTTTGGAGTTTTTTTAAGAAAAGCGAAATGCCTAGCAGTAAAGTTAGTTTAACTGAGTAAGCTCTTTAAAAAAAATAGAAGGAGCTCGGAAAACCTTTAGGCAGACCAGGATCACCATTGTTAGATTCTGTTTTTTTAACCCATTTCCTTATCAACAAAAACCTTATGCCGTTCAAATAAAACATGGGAATACTCTTGATAGGTTTGGGAATATAGTAGGTTCTGCGGAACCGGCAGCTCATATCCCATTAGAAGAATTTGTTTATTTAGGAAATTAATTATGAGCATGAGTGAAGAGAGCAGAAAAAATATGCTACAACTTGTTATTAGCAACATTTGGCATGTTTCGAACAAAGAATATCAAAAAAGAGTTTGGATAGGGGGAAAGGGCCCTGAAGGGGATGACTTTGACGAGACTTCTATGTACATTCTTGATGAAGGAGAATCCCTTTTACAGGAGCGCAAATATTTGGATATTACAGATCATCAATATAACCTCTTGAAAACCTTTTGGAATGAGTATGAGGCTTTTTGTGATAAGCCTGGACTAGAGCATTACCTTCTGGAACTATTTATAGACACTCAAGAATGGACAAAGATCACAGAACTGGCCAAGGAAGTTATAAAGGCTTTTGATTATCATTATGTTTTTCCATCTATAAAAATGTGATGAAAGTTTTCCATAAGCTAGGAGAAATATAGCAAAACGCATAATGTATACAGCAAGTGTAGCTCTATCCTGGGGCCTTCTGATAAGAAAGGCCTGTCATTTTTAAGGGATTTTGCCTAGCTTCTAAACATCCTGAGATGTAAGGTCGAGATGTGATACATCCCGTGGCGAGCCAACGTTTGCTTACAACCTGCCAGTTTATACTTTGAAAAAAAAGTTGGATGTACTTTTCCTTATCTAAGGCAAACTGAGTAATATAAGCATGCTCGAAGACGTCCATGATAAGTAGGGGAGAGCTGTGAATAAAGTGCCCGACGTCATGCTCGTTTATCCAGGTATTATATAATTTTTTTGTTATGGGATCCTGAACTAAGACAACCCATCCGATGCCTCGAATCAGTCCCGTTGCAATAAAATCTTTCTTCCATGCTTCCAAAGAGCCAAAATCCTGCTTGATCCTTTTTAAAAGAGTGGGATCCATCGCTTCCACGGAAGAAACCCCCAGGTTCTCAAAATAAAGCTCGTGAAGCCTCATTCCATCGTATTCCCATCCGAGTCTTCTTTTAAGTGCTCCAAATTCATAAGATCGCTCTTTTCCGTCAGTAGATAACTGAGCAATCTGAGAAGAGAGAGAGTTTGCGTTTTTGACATATCCCTGATATAAGGTAAAATGCATGAGTAAGAGGTCTTTATTCCAGCCCGGCAACTCTAAGAGGCTTGAAAAGTCTTTTGCCAGAAAAGAGTCCTTGTTTTTTTGCTCTTCAGCTTGGATCGATAAAGAAAAGCATAAGAGCCCCAAAGACCCCAAAAATATAATTAGCTTGCGGCTCATAAGATTCTCTCCTTTAGATTACATGCATTCCAGTGATAGTGTTTCAGGAAGAAAATCGCAAGTGAAAAAATATCAACTTGAAATTTTGGTTTCTTGACTACAAACTAAGTTGTAGTGCTATCTTTTATTCCTACTAGCTCACGTGATATCTATGTAATTTTAAAAATTAGGCTGTTGTGAGTAATGTCTAAAAATAAACAATTGCGTCTCAAACTTTCCTACAGCCAACCAAACCATTTCTTTTTCTTGGGTATGGGTTTTAAACAAGAGGGAGTGCTATTTACAATGCTCTTGGCGTCTGCGTAGGGCTCTTCCTTCATCCTCTTGACAGCGCGGAAACCTCGTTCTTCAGGACGGGGAGGAAGCGC
>JAZKAC010000146.1:0-5262 GCA_040389325.1 Chlamydiota bacterium
CATAGGGCTTGAATTATTCTTCCAAGCCCCCTCCTTCAGGAGGGGGTAGTTGACCATCTTTACATAAGATATCGACAATGCTTGTCTTTTGTGACACGGTTTCCGTATCTTGAATCGTAGGCAGAAAAGTAACCGAATGAATAGGACGCTTGCCAGCGAAAAGTATGACATCATTAAGAAAATGAATCAAAATATCTTTATTCTTCTCGCTGCCGAATATTTTCTTAAAGACAACATCGTTCTTAGGATCTAAAAATTTACTGGACATAAAAAACTCCTATAAATTTTAAGTATAGCAATCAGGAAGCCTCTTTCACAATCCTTTTCTTAATTAACCAGTTGAAGAGGTAGGTATTTTTATAAAAAAGATGATTATGTATTTCGTGTGTAGAAAGAAGAGATCTCTGTTTGGATTTTTTCGATGAAGTCTTTTTTGACTAAGTCAATAGCACTGAGGATGCTTTGTGTTAGAGCTTGCACTTTGGCTTCTCCGTGGCATTTAATGACAATGCCCGTTACTCCGCATAAAGCAGCTCCTGGGTATTTTCTATAATCCAGTTTGTGTTGAAATGGTTCTAGAGAAGAGGCGGGAGGAAGTTGGCCTAACACGAATTGAGCCATCCCTTCGGCAGTCTTTAAGAAGATGTTACCTGCGAAACCTCCTGTGACAAGAACATCGACACTTCCTTCAAAAACATCCCTTCCTTCTATGTTGCCAAGGAAAAAAGGATAATCATGATTGTTGGATAGCTTTTCTAGTTCCAGGTAGGCTTGTTGCAATTCCGAGGGGCCTTTAAGAGCTTCCTTGCCGATGTTTAACAATCCTACTGTAGGCTTGGTTATCCCTCTTGTTTTTTGGTAGGCTATGCCCATTGCTGCAAATTCAATCAGGTGGGCGCTTTTATAATCAACATTGGCTCCTACATCAAGAACGGTAACAATTCCTTTTTTTGTGGGAAGGAGAGCTAGTAAGGCGGGATGGGTGATGGAGGGTAGCGTTTTAAGTTGAGCTCTTGCCGTTGTTAGTAAGGCTCCCGTATTGCCCATAGAGATAAAGGCATGAATGGATTTTCTTTTTAAAGCTTGTATTCCGAGTGTTAAAGAAGAATTTTTTTTTCTTCGAGCGGCCCATAGAGGATGATCGCCCATTTCTATGGATTCGGAAGCTACTTCATAAGAGATGTGAGAACAGGGGGGAATTGATCGTATGCACTCTTCTTTGCCAAATATCACAAAATGTGCAGACTCTTGCAAAGAGTCAAGGACAGGGAGTAAAGAATCGATGATGAAACACGAGTCCGTATCACTCCCCATTAGATCTATGCCTATAGAGGGCAGAAAATTGTCTAAATTAGTCTTTTTTTGCATTTTCAATATCTTTTCCACCATAAAAGCCACAATGAGGGCAAATGCGGTGAGGAAGACAAGGTTGTTTGCAATTGGAGCAATTCCCTAGATGTTTTGGGGACTTTGCATGATGCGATCTGCGCGAATTTTTTCGAGCATTAGATGTTCGGTTGCGTGGTACTGCCATAAAATAATCTCCTTCTTCAGTTAGGCTGCAATTGTATCGAAGCCTTTCTTTTTTTTAAAGCAGTTTTAACATTTAGAGCATTTTTCTCGTTTTATTAACGAATCTAACGATTAAAATTTTGTTTATTATATATATTAAATATATAAATTGTTAAAATATAGTCATTAAAAATGGCGGTGTAGTATGATTTATGCAAATAACCATTATCAATATTTTAATGAATATTTTATTTGTAATGTAAAAGATGTAATCGCATGGGGAAGTGGAGCGATTACGGATCTTTTTTTTACGAAAACCATTCCTCCCATGTCCGTGCCCGATTCTTTAGGAAAAATTCGATTGAATGCTGATTACCAAGAGCTTAAGAGCTCTTGGCAATCATTGTCACTGGTTTCTAATAGAAAAGAGGAGTCGCAAAAATTGCGCGACGAATATCAAAACTTAACATGGAAGCATGGGCAGTTAGTTGATATTCAACATGATAAGCTTTTTGGGGATTTAGGTTCTTATTCAGGTATCTCAGGGCTTTTTATGCCAGGCGTTGCCATAATTGCTACTCATTTGAAAGAGAAAAAAGGATTGGATGGGCTCTTTGTTTGCGCTACAAGAAAGGCTTTATGTACAAAAATGGAAGAAATAATCGATGATCCGAAAGATCAAAGATGCGCTCTTATCGTCGGGACATCAACGGATGATAAAGACTTCCCCTTGCATAAAATGACCGTTTGTATAGAAAAAAAAGACGGAGTGCTACATATAGCCCTGTTAGATTCGTTTGGTAGCGACTCTTTTAGTTCCGGTATTATTCATGAAATATTGGGAGTTTGTGAAAAAACTTCACGCACTCCTGAAATTTTCTTATCTGTTGATTCCCGAGAGAGAGCTGGGTATGGGTGCGGCGTATTTGCTTTACAAGATGCTGTTTCTTTTTTGCAAGATGAGCAATTTTTTCAATACATCGATTTTGGGTGGACTAAAACGTATGGAGATCGTCAAATAGAAGTTATTGACACGTTACCTCCAGGCTTGATGATAGGTGCTCAGACTGGATCGGGGATTAAAGCATATAAGAAGAAAGAGGGGCAGAAGGTATTTGATCAAGCTATTCCTGGTAGGAAAAAGACGTTAGATGAGTATTTACAAAAGAACTCTCTTTTGGTCGACGGGAAAACTCAAAATCATTACATCACAAAGAAAACCTTTCAATATCAGCAATTTATTGTAGCTGCGCTAAAAGATCTTATGACGGAAGAGGTGAAAAATATCATTCATACAACATTACTAACTTAGGGCCTTTTAGAGTAGGGAAAAGGGGAAGTTGATGTTATCGGTCTTGGAAGATTCTTGTTTTAGATATTTTTTTATACTATCTCTTTCAGGGCATTTACCTTGGCACTCTATGAACTTTGGTAGTTGTAGTAGTAGGTCGGTTCGTAAAAGTTCAGAAAAATCAAAGACGGAGGCGGGGATTTCTTCTAGAGGTTCCGCATGATAAAAATCGGAGAGGATTAGAGGGACTTCCGTAGGTTTGTTGCAGATGCAGCAAGGTATGAAGGCTAAAACCTTAGCGGTTAATTTAATCATGAGATGATCTCCTGCAACGTAGGCTTCTCCTGTAAGCTCTATGTCTTTTTCAAAAAAAAGATCTTGTTCTTTGGGCATAAAATCGGTAGAGACTTTCCCTTTAAAGATGTCTTTTTGACCGTCTTTTAGTCTGTCAACGTAGATTTTTAGTTCCATTTTTCCCCTCAAAGATTTGTTATTGCCCGAGATTATACGGGGGAGAGGATAAACTTTACAATGATTATCCTGTATTTGTTTGATTGCAATGTTTTTTTCAATTAAATAGTTAAGGTAGCGGTTTGTATTTGTAAAGGTAAGGGGGTAGGGTCTATGACGGATGTTCGGCAAGTAAAAAAAGAGTTGTTGCAAGAGTGTGAAAAGTTCATCTCCCTTTTTAAGGATAATCCAAGGATGGATCCTAGTTCTATAGGCAGTGTATTGGGCATGAATAGAAGTATTTTTCAAAAGTTACAAGAGGTGTTGCTTTTAGGAGACGAGGCGGATAAGAAAGAAGCTAGGGCAGTTTTCTCTCAAGTAGTTGGAGTTTTTGGCTTCATGTCTAAGGGGGTTGCAGACGATTTAGGTTTATCCTCCGATCTTATAGGGCAGACTGTTCGGTCTGAAGATGTGGAGATGATGCGCAATCTTGGAAAAGATCTAGAGAATCTAGCTAGAAAGTCTATGTAAAAAGATGTTGAATAAGCAAAGTTGCTGTTTGCCTGCTTGCATTCATATCTCCTAGTTCATCTATGACTTTTTGACAAAGTTCGATTCTTTCTTTTCTGTAAGAAAGATCTTGAAGGAGTTTTTCTGCCTCGGGAAATAGATTGTCTTCTTGCGCATAAGGCCCTATGAACTCTTTAAAGACCTCTTTTTGCAAAATGATGTTGGCGATGCAGTAAAAGGGAAGAGAGATCTGGAAGATGTTTTTGGCTATAAAAAGATCTAAGGGAGAGATCCTATAGATCACAGCTGTAGGGACCTTATGTAAAGCAAGCTCTAAGGTGACGGTGCCTGACTTAGCTAACGCTAAAAAAGAGCTAGTCATAAGATCATAGGTGCGATCTATGGGTACAAAGCGGACCTTTTCTTTAAGGTGAGGTGTGAGGGTGTCTAGGTAGTTTGTCAAGAGGGGGATGAACCTTTCTTGAGATACGGAAATAGCACCTAATACCTCAGGATCTTTTTTCATAAGATGCTCTAGAGTTTTTAGCTGAAGAGGGAAGTTGAGTTTGATTTCTTTAATGCGGCTTCCTGGGAAAAGAGAGATGATCTTCTTATCTAAAGGTAGATCTAAGGGGCGATACTTATGAGTCGATATCCTGGATACAAGAGGGTTCCCTACATATTCAATAGGAAAGGAAGGGGAAAAGCACTTTTTTTCAAAGGGGAAGATGGAGATGAGAAGGTCTAGGGTCTTTTCCATGAGAGGGATTCTCTTTTTGCCCCAAGCCCAAACGGAAGGGCAAATGTAATGGATGATTTTTCCAGTAAAGTGCCTTTTTTTGAGGTGTCTTTCGAGTCTTAGGGCAAAGCCCGGGTAATCGATAAATAAGACAGCCTTGGGCCTATGAGAAAGGATTACCCTAGCTAAAAAATAGAAATGACGGATGAGCTTAGGTAAAGAAAGGAATACGGCAACAAATCCCATGACTTGGAATTGTTCCATCTCCAAAATACACTCCATTCCTGCAGCGCGCATTCTAGGCCCTCCAACACCGAAGAGGGTGATGTTAGGATGCAAGGCACGAAGGTTTTGGATTAAAGCTTCTCCATGCAAGTCTCCGCTTGTTTCACCTGCAAAGATAAATAGGTCGTGTTGAGTTAAGAGAGGATCTTTTGGATAATCCATTTAGCCCCTTCTTCAAAGTTTTCTTTGGTAGTGCCGTGTCCTAGGTGACCTATGGAAGGTCCTATGATAAGCTCTATATGAGGAGATCTGATTCTATTTTCATAGGCAGCTTCTACTAAAGATCTAGCCCACTTATAGCAGGCGTCCGTCCCTACTCGTACGTCGCGATTGCCGATGTAGATTCTTTGTGTTTTTGAGCAAAGAGATTCTGTTAGGTGGTGTAGGTTAAGGGTTTCTAAAATAGGGCAAAGAGAGAGGAATTCAAAATCTTTTCCCGCCGAGATTTGAGTTAAAGGGGCAATAGTTGCGATTG
>JAZKAC010000146.1:5272-5712 GCA_040389325.1 Chlamydiota bacterium
GGACATCCTAGCGGCAAGGTGATTGACTAAGAAGCCCCCTCGAGAAAGACCCATGACAGCTAAGTTATTATTTTTGATGGCTTTTGAGTTAAATAGGTGAGACAGGGTCTCTTCCAGTTTAAGTAAAAAGTTGCTGACAACATCTTCTCCTCGAGCAAAAGCGTGAGCCCACTCTTCTAAGGCCTTTCTTGAGTCGAGACCTTCTCCGTGAAAGGGGAGGTCGACAGAAAACACTCGAATAGGGAGCTTGTTAAATTGAAGAACAGGTTGGTTGAAAGGATCGGTAAGTAAGGTTTCTTTTGCAGAAAGAGCTAAGTAGAGGACGGAAGGTAAGGGACCTTCCGTCAAATCGGGACCTACATAAAAAAGAGGAAGAGCCGTTTTTTCTTTAAATTGTTTTAGGGTCATGAGAACTTTTATCGGTTGTTCGAAAAGGTTTT
>JAZKAC010000146.1:5722-13098 GCA_040389325.1 Chlamydiota bacterium
CTTCTTTTTTTAGGGGAAGCGGGATTTGCTTCGTCCGCAGGTGTTTTCACGGTTTCTTGCCACTGAACCGATATTTTTTGTAGACCAGGCTCTAGGCAGGATCTGATATGTAAGAAGGCGAGGGCAAGTCCAAAGTTAGGGTCGTTAGGAGCTCTTAACACTCTGGATTTTCTTTTTTCAAGAGGTGTTAGTCTAAACTGAGTTGTGACAATGGAGATCACTTCCATCTTTATTCTTTTGGGTATATGAAAGAAGAATTCAAAAGACTCGTGGAAAAGAGCGTAAGCTTCTTCTTGAATTTCTCCAAGATGAGGAGGCTTGTCTCTACTTGCAAATAAGGCTTTAATTCTTTTTTGTAACAAGGGGAACACAAGGCAAGAAAGAGCTATAGCTCGATTTAAAGGTTCCCCTTCTAAAGAAATTCTATCTATCTCTTCTAAAAATAGGTAGATCTCCACCCCTTCTCTAGTCTCCATAAAAGAGGCTAATCCAGGTAAGATGAGCTGTAAAAAACCGTATTCAATTAAAAGAGTGAAGAAAGAATGAGAAGATCCAAGCTCTAACATTCGAAGGATTTCTTCTAGGATGCGAGCGGGAGCGCTTTTTGTGATCTCATGTTTTGTTTCAATCAGAGCGATGTGCGCTTCTTGGTCAATAGAAAAGCCGAAGCGGGCTTTAAATTTTAATAACCTCAGCATGCGAACGGGATCTTGCTTAAATCGAATAAAGGGTTGTCCGATGCTTTTAAGAAGGCCTTTTTCTAGATCTTCAAAGCCCCCTACATAATCTATAACGGTTTCTTTAGCGGCGTCATAGAATAAGCCGTTGATGGTAAAGTCGCGACGAAGAACATCTTCTTCGGAAGAGCCCCATTCATTATCTCGCACTATTAGGGCGTCGTTTTCCGTGTCCCCAGAACGAAAGGTCGAAGCTTCAATAATTTTCTTTCCGAAACGGATGTGCGCTAACCGAAATCTTCTTCCGATTAAAATACAATTTCGAAAGAGTTTTTTTATCTGCTCGGGTTCAGCGGAAGTTGATATATCATAATCTTTAGGTTTTTTCTTTAAAAGGAGATCCCGGACTCCGCCTCCGACTAGATAAGCTTCATAACCTGAGGCTGTTAGTTTTTCTAGCACATAGAGGGCTTCTTTGTCTACTTGTCGAATGTCGAGCTGATGAAGCTCTTTTGGATAAATTTTTTGCTGCACGAGTTACAATTGAGTTAAGAGTGATTCCCTAAGGGTATGCAAATACAGGGGTAAAAGTCAAGATTCTCTTTTGGTTTTCTTTCAGTACTTCTAGAATTTTGTGGGTACTCGTACGGGGATCGGCATAATATAGCTAGTGACTATAGGGTAGGCTTCCTTGCCAGAAGGTTGATTGTTTTTGGAAAAAACAGTTACATTGTCAAACTTCGGAATAATCATATGAGTGGTAATGTGAGTGATGAAAGGTCCTCTATATTGATTTGCTTGTAGGAAACTGTCCGACTTGTGGATAGGACGATTTGCGGTGTCTTTGAGAATTTGTTTTTCTCCAAAATTTAATATAGCTCCGTGTGGGTTCTTAGTAGAAAGCGCAGGTAGGAAGTTCAAAGGCTTGGAGAGGGTTTTTGAGTTGCAAAGTTCTTGATAACGCTGACGGCTTTGATCGTTAAAATGGCAGTCCAGAAATTGGAACCAATATAAAGTGTCGTTCGAGCCTATAAGATTGAGCACAACCTCGGATATTCTATCGCTTTCGTCAATCAAGTTTCTAATGGCTAAAGTTTCTTCAAGTGCATCGGTAGCGTCTTTCGGGACAAATGCGTGAGAAGTAAGGGAAGATTTTAGATTACGATTAGGTATCCAATAAGTTTCTAATTGTCTGTCTGGTCCCATAGAGCGTATTTTCGATGGGAAGATGTTGTTTGGTATCATAAATATTAATGTTTCCCGAGGTGAAGTATTTAAAATTTTAGATGAGTATTATTCTATAATCGGAATGGCGCCAGGATCATAGGGTACAAAGGTGAGGGTACCGCTTGTGGTGAAAGAGCCCGTGTTAATCAGTTCTACCCCAGAGAGGGTTCCTGTTGGGGACTCTACGTTAAAGGTGGCGGTAAGGGAGTTATTTTCTAACTCATAACCATTATTGCTAGCTGAGTTAGCAGCGAGTAATAGGGTTGCTGTAGAAGAGTCGTTCGTTGCAAAGCCAAAGGGGTACATAGGAGAGAAGTGTCCTGTGTAAAATCCCGTATTATTCACGACAAACCAATTAGCTGTTGCAAAAAGATTGGTTTCTAGAGCAAGTCCTGGGGCTGAAGAAGCAAAGAGATTTTCGTTAACAACAGCAGTTAAAGTTGAGTAATCCGTTGCAATTATTTTTATGCAGTAAGGAGTTCCGTCGGGGATGGCAGTAAAAAGAGTCTCATTTAGGCTGCAGTTGACAACGGAATAATCTTTAGCCGTGATGAGAGAGCCTTCAAGAGAGTCGTGGAACTCATTTCTATGTTCGATGATAACGGTGCCGTTAGAAGATCCCGAGAAGGCTATATCCATATTAAGAGTGCCTTGATTAGCAAAGTCGTTGGCCTGTAAAAGAAGGTGAGTATCATTTTCTGAATGTAAAAATAGACCGTTTTTAGAAAAAGAGATGTTATTGACTAAGAGGATATTTCCTGAAGGGTTGGTCAAAGACACATCGAAAGCTTCGCTATTTCTAAAGTAGTTATTGGACAGGCGTGCGTTCGTGATGTCTGTACCCGAGATATTTACGAGAGGAGACCTCATGGTGAAGCCTTCCACAATGTTGTCATTTGCTAAGGTGACGCTAGCGCCCGTCATATTGCCGATATTAGGTCTTACATCCGTTTGATTGGGAACTATGCTCAATCCGAAGGCGCTATCGGTTATGAAGGAGAAAGAAGAGCTTTGCAGCCACTGCCCATTTTGTAAGGTGATTCCAGAGTTCATCTGAAAGGAGCTTCCGTTCCCTGGGTAAACATAGATCATATCCCAAGGAGAAGAGTGTTTTTCTGCTTTAGCTAAAGAGGTGAAGGGGGATTCTGCCGTTCCGTTTCCGTCGCCTTGATCGTAAGTTTGGTTGTTGACAAAGACGATATGAAGATTTTTCCCAGTTCTTGGATCTTTAGCTATGGAGTTAATCGGGTGTTTAGTGGTTACGATCATCTCGAAGCGATCAACTTCCTCGGATAGACGTCTTGTTAAGGCAAGTTTCTGTTTGTTTGGTAGATTTTTTTTATTCATAGTAATTCGTTTACCGAAAGGCACGGCTACACCCGCTTGAAGCTGTAAAATAGTCTTGAAGTAATTATCATAAGAGGCCTGTGTTTCTACGGAGAAAAATCTAAAAAAAGTGCTCTTAAGCTTGACAAGGCCGCCCGCGGCGCGAGTATCGTAGTCGGCAAAGAACATATATCCGTCTAACGTAGAAGATAGATCCCATTTTGGTTTTTGTACAAAAAAGTGAGTTAAAGAAAGATCAAAGCCTTTAAAGGCAATTTCATGACTTGCTCGGAAAATGGCGTGATGATTATGGAACCGATAAAAACCGAGGTTGTAGAGATTGTTTTTCGAAAAAATAGGAAGATAGCCGTTAGCTCGCATTTCCCATTTAGTGCCTAAGATCTCAATCCCTGCGCCCGCTTGTTCGAAGGTGGAGTGTCTTGTGTTTTTAAAATCAAGAAAGCCGTTGATCCCGAAGACGGCGCGAACGGAGTCGGGAGAGTATCTAAGACCGAATCCTAGATTGGCAGCAGGTCTTCCGTTGTTAAATAGGTGAGCTCTTACATCGAAGAAGGGGTACCAGTTTCCCATTGAGCTGAAGAGGAAAAATCCGTCTAAAGAAGAAAACCCTTGATCGTATCCAATACCGTTAGCCTCTCTATGGGTGAGAGAAAATCGAAAGGAGTGTGGTGTCTTGACATCTTTATGCGTTGGAGGAGTTGGGGAAGTAGTCTCTTTTTTTGGGCCGTAAGGGTAGGGGTTTTTTGAGGGGGTAGGAGCGTAGTAGTAAGATCCTTGACCAGTTTCTTGAGTGAAGGCGGAAGAAGGTAAGGCTAGAGTGTAGTAAGTTAAACCGAAAAAAATGTATCTCATGCAACTCTACTAGGGTAAAAGTAAAGATCCTTTTATCTCATAAAGAACAATAATGGAAAAGTATTTCCTTGTTTTTAGAAAAAAAACTTATTTTTTTCTAGGAATTCTTCTTTCCAGTGGTAGTGATCCAGAAGTCCTTTTGGATCTTTTCCTAAAAGAACATAAGTGGCAAAAAGAGCCTCAATAGAGGCTAGGCCCCGCTCGGGATCTATGCAGTCCGTTTGTTTTCTTGGGTATGCCGTTTGTAGTCCTGGGGGAAGGCTTCTTGCCTGAAAAAGATGAGGTTTAGGAAGTTGTTTATACATGACTTCGCTATACTTCCACGTTCCGTCGATAAGAAAGATTCCTAGATGAGCATCGGCGGGGGAGAGGATTTTACCTTCTAAGGTGAGTAGTAGATAAGAATCTAAAGAAGGAAGGATATCTTTAGGATAGGTATAAAAGGCCATATCTTCTCGACTTTCAAGTCCTCGAAGACTGCATTTTTTTAGATTTTCTTTGTTATGTCTTAGAATGATTGTTTTAAGTGGTAGTTGCATGTTTATTTTACGGTTGAATTTTTCGATGATTTTCATAAATAGGACCCTCGTGTTAGAGGGTCCCAGATGTTTTAAGGCTTAATCCAAATACCCCAGGAATTTTCTTCATCATCAATTTGAAGAAACTTCGTGTAGTTTTGATCTAAGTAGACAAGGGCTTTATCTATAGTGCTCCAGGTAATGTCATCAAATATAATCATACCGCCCTTACGAACTAGGGGACCCCATTTGCAAATGTCGTAGTAAGAAGCGTCATTTGAATGATTGCCGTCGACGTGAAGTATGTCTATGTTTTCTATAGGGTCAGCTTTTTCCGATGTGGCGCGAACAAGGTCAATTTGGCTACTAAGGTTGAAGATGGAAATTTTGTTTTGTAATTCTCTTAAAATGCCGTCATGGTCTAGATTTGCCCAATAATCTTGATTGGATCCATCTTGTCCTTCTGCAGAAGCCTGAGCGCTCCAAGGATCAATCCCATAGATGACACCGCCCGTTCCTAGAGCTTTTAAAGCGTAGGCCATAGGTACAAGAGATTTCCCTCCGAATACACCGATTTCTACAATTACTTGAGGACGCGTAAGCCAAACAAGATCCATGAGAGTGGAGGCTTTGTATTCAGAACACCAGCCCTGTAATTGCCTCATAGCGTATATGGCCGTTTGTTTAAATCGTTTTCCGGAATCTACTCCGCTAGCAGTTTTAACGCTGTACTCGTAATGAGAAGTAGGTGGGGCATAGTCATGCATAAAAAGACTCCATATTTTTATTGATTAAGAAAATTAGGGGCTCCATTATCCGAGATTGCTCTAGGTAAGGTAGAGACAATGTCTTCGGAGACCGTGTACATTTGTATATTAGAAATAAGATAAAAATCCATATCATAAGGTAAGAATAGATTGTGTTTTTTAAAGTAGTATAAGATTTTTTCTATAGCTGATCTTCGTAAGATCATGGAATAAGCTCCGTAACGAGCTCCCGTTTTTATAAAAGATCCGACCCTGTCTCTCTTAGCAAAACGTAAAGGGTGTTTAGGAGCGAAATTGGGTCTCCAGGCATAACCTCGGCACTCAACGTAGTTGCCTTCTTGGTCTTTTGTGTCTTTATCTGTAAATAAGATATCCCAGCCCCCTTGGCCTACCGTAGAATCCAATTCGTCGATGAGATCCGAGAGTATATGAGGATTTTTGAGAACCTGGATGTCATCTTCCATAACCCAGACGGTTGAGTATCCCGAATCATAAGCATCTTGAAGGATGGAAAGGTGGCTTAAGAGGATTCCTATGACTCCTGGAGAAGAGCAATGCCCAAAGTATGTCCTGCCAGGGAGCTCCATAAGACTGTTATAAGGTTTTTTAGTATATTCGGGTAGAAAAGAAGAAGCCCAGTGTCCTCCGTCCATAGTGGTGGGATTGTAAACAACTCCGACATCGGTGATGACTTCTGTGGTAAGGTGCCAGCCGTTAACGGCTGAAAAGCGATAGGGTTCGATAGAGTAGGGAGCAAGCTCATTTATGCAATGAGCAAATTTTTCCGGTCTCTCATCAAGGTTGATTGTATAGATGAAATCTATGCCACGTATCCTTGGGGTGTCTTTTTTTTCTAAAACGGGTTTAAAATGATCTTCCAGTTTTGCTTGTACAGATCCGAAAATTATACAGAAAAAAAAGAGAAGTAAATGGGTCATGATAGTCCTGCGGGTTGAAAGAGAAAGAGGATATTTTGAAGGTTATTTCTTAAATTGCAACAAAAAAGGGGGAATTTTTAAAAAGCCTTTGAATTTTTAATTGAGTATCAGTAACATGCGGGTGCAACCGGTCTATTGCAAACGGGGTGATATCGTGCTTCTTTTTCTGTTTGATTACTTACAAAAAGCTTTTTCTTTTCAGGTGCCGTCGGCTTTTTATTATTCTTCTACGAGGATGCTTCTAGCTGCCTTAACATCTCTTGTATTTACTCTTTTTTTGGGGCCAGCTTGTATTAAAAAACTTTATTCCTTAAAGACGGGGCAGTCGATTCGCGTAGAAGATTGTCCTATGTTGGCTCAACTGCACGAGAAAAAAAAAGACACTCCTGCGATGGGGGGGATTCTCATTTTAGGTGCGTTGCTATTTTCTTTGTTTCTTTGGATGGACTTACAGTCCGTCTTTACTTGGATCCTTTTTGCGACAACCGTGTGGATTGGCGCTATTGGAGCTTATGATGATTATCTGAAGCTTAAGTATAAGAATTCCAAAGGACTTAAAGGGAAAAAGAAATTATTTTTTCAGGTGTTATTTGCAGCTTGTCTAGCAAGCTATCTTCTCTTTCCTTCTCTTAACGAAGGTTTACTTTCTTCTAAATCAATCAATCTTCCCGTGGCTCAGCAAGAAAGCGTTACGTTATCCTTGTCGGCCTATAGCTTGCAGTATTATATGCCGTTTGTGAAAGATCCTATTTTTATTTTACAGGGCTTTGGGGTAATCATCGGATTTTTTTTCACCGTTTTTGTTGTGACGGGATCTTCTAATGCGGTTAATCTAACGGACGGTTTAGACGGTTTAGCTTCAGGCTGCATTGTGATGGTCTCTCTTGTTTTAGCCCTTGTCGGTTTTTTTTCAAATAATATCGAACTTGCGAAGTACCTAAATATTTTATACATAGAAGGTAGCGGAGAGATTGCCGTCTATCTTTGCGCTTTAGCGGGAGCTTGTTTAGGTTTTTTATGGTTTAACGGAAGTCCTGCTCAGGTGTTTAT
>JAZKAC010000147.1:0-2731 GCA_040389325.1 Chlamydiota bacterium
TGTTGTCTCGAGCCCGTTGCGTTAATTGCGCATGGCGGGATCCAATTGGGGGGGGAGTGCAAGTGATTGGCTCCTCTACCACCCAAATTTTATCTAATGATAAAGTTATAATTAAGTACAAATATAACAATAAAATATTATTGAAACTTGTGCTCTCTTAGCCATAAGGTGGCGATCCATTTTTCTCCTGAGATTACGGGAGCTCCTCCGTGAAGGCTTCTGGGATCCAGTCTGTTTTGTAAATCGACGTTATAAAATAAAACGGCTTTTCCCTTGGTGGGGGTGATGCTGACGCGAGCCTTCGGAAATATCGTTTCTCCTCCTTTTGACGGGGTATTTAAATAGACTAAAAGCGTTGCGACCCTTTGCCCTCCTCGATTGTAGTGAACAAGTCCCCCGGGAGAGCTAGGGTCAAAATAATCAAAATGGGGTTGATATTCAGCGCCTACAGAGTAATAAAGTACTTGAAGAGCTTCTCCATTTTTTTTTGGAATTCCCGTAATTTTTTCTGCAGATGTCCTTATCTTTTTAACTGCCGAAATTTCACGATTTCTAGAAAGAAATGTTCCTAAACTGGTTCGACGCGTATCGATTAAGCTTTTTGAGGAATTATTATCAACTACCGTGCTTCTTAAGAGGTCGGGTTTTGCATTTTCAATTATTTGATCACACTCTGCATCATTTAAAAAATGCTCACATTCATAGATCTCGGGGGAGTCTGCTATTTTTTTAAAATCATAGGACGAGAGGTCTTTTTCAATGTGAGAAGAAAAAAGAGCCTGTGTATAAAATAAAAGTAATGCAGCTATGTATAGGTGTTTTTTTATTTTTATCATTTTGAGTCATATGGTTTTAAGTTTAGCTGCTCCCAAATATGTCAAAACTTCTCTTTAAAAGATAGAAGTGAAAGAAGATTTTATGTCGCCAGGAACTGCATTATTAATTATTTATCTTAATTCTTAAATAGTGTATAGTTAATTATTGTATTATTTATGTGTGGTGTTGTTGTGATTGTTAATCAAGTTAATTCAGGATATATAAGTACAAGTGTTCTACCCGGAAAAGTGAGCGGATCTCTTTGGGAAGGACACAGGCTGACTCTTGGAATGTGTGATGATCAAGAAAAAACAACATTTAGCTGCATACGATATGAAAATGAAAAAAGCATTAAAGATTCTATTGCAAATGCGTATCTTTATGAAAAAATAAGACGTGAGTCTTACGTTCCTCTTCGCATTAAAGATCCTCAAAAAGAAAGTGTACAGACGGTTTATGTCCCTTCTAGTTTGGCGGCGGCTTTGGATAGTAGCTACCTATGCCAGTTTGATCTCGTGTTGGGAGATCAAACGCAAGAGAGGAATTTTCTTGACGGCGTAGGGAATATAAAGCGGATTATGGATCGATTGAAAGATAATGAGTTCTTTTTTGTATTTAATCAGATAAAGGCTATTTCTGAGGAAGATACAACCTCGGACAGCAGTCTAAGTGAAGAAGAACTTCCAATACAAAAATTGAAGGAAGCTATTATTTGGAAGATAAATGACAGGTGGAAGATAGAGCCCGTTATTGGCCTTGCCTCGGGGAGTTTTGCTCGGGTATATTTAACGGAGAACATTGCATTGAGGGTGTTATTCGATCAAGTATCTTCGGGAAGTGCTCTAGAAAGTTCATCTCAAATCCATCATGGAAAAGAGCTTGTACGAGCTTTAAATCAAAATGGAACTCTCATAGGAATAGAAAGACCTAAAATTGGGTTTTTATCAAAAGTTTGTGAAATAGATGAAAAAAGAATTGTCAAGTTTCGTGTAGAACAGGTGGTGAGTGAAAGATGTAAAGGAGACTGCCTCATGGGAGGATTTTATCCTCAAGAAGTCTCTAAGATGTGTGCTCAGGCTGTAGAGGGACTTAAGACTTTACATGATAAAGGGATATACCACTTGGATATCAAACCCTCGAATATTTTATATGATGGAGACGGGGTCGTATATCTTGCCGACTTTGATCCAACGGACACACGCAAACTTTGCCCTTCAGGGCGGGGTTAGTGTGCCTCTTGAAATTTTGTAAAAATTTCTATTCTATGTAATTTCTAAATTTAGTATGCTATGACTCATGTCGATGCGCGAGGATATCGCGTTTTTGTAAAGCAAGTTCCTCTATGGCAATACTCTCGACATGAGCGTCATAGCGAAAGATCCGTAAGGATAGGTCGAAAGTACCCTCCGAAGTTACTAATCGATAACCAAGATTGGGGCAGTAGGAATCCTCTTCCTTGAGGGAGAGGAGGATGTCAAGGAGCTCTTGTCTTATCTGACAAGATAAATAATTTTAGTTGTACTCCTACAATGATACAAAAGACGGATTATTTAGAATTGCACAAACTGCTCAATCAAGATTCTTTTGATGAATTTGAAAAGCAAGCTCTTCTTAGTCAAATAGATATTTTTGCTCTTGGATCTACATTTTACCAGCTGGCACGTATTGCTAAACAAGAAAGAAGCAAATTCCCGTATGAAATCGGTAACGTTACAACTTCTTCCAGCTCTTTAGCTTCTCTATCGGGAACTAAAGAGAATGAGGAAGAAAGCTTCTTTTTTTCCACTCTAGATTCTTCGGCCCCCCGAAAAAATAATTTTGCAGGAGCCTTATTTGATGTAGAATCGGTAAGGGAGAGCATGAGATCCGTATATGATGAGCAGCAGATCGATATGATTCTCCAGATGTTATCCGA
>JAZKAC010000148.1:0-3566 GCA_040389325.1 Chlamydiota bacterium
TAGGGCTTGAGATTCCCCCAAGCCTCACCCTTTAGGGTGGGGTAGTTGACAAAAAGAGCCTTTTTTAATTGTTAAAAGTATGACCTTGAAAAAACTCGGAATTGCGATCCAGTAACTTTTGAAACTCAACTTCATCCAGTGTTGCTTGATCAGAAATTGATAGCTTGTCGGCATTAGGAATAAAGGTTCCTCCTAATACGCCAACACAAGAGATTCCTGCAGTATTAGCAGGCGTTACGGAAGCATTTTTTGGAAACATGTAAATGTAAGCTTCTTTACCGTCTTGCTTTACTTTGGTGTAGATCATATAATCCATATGTTCGCTTCCCGAAGCCTCATTCAAGGTAACTAAATGGCCTCTAACGGGAATCATATCTTCATCGGAGTTTAATTCTTTTCCTCCAAGTCCCGAGCAGTTGAAGATAACTCCTTCTTCGATCTCATTAAAAGAAGCGATTTCTTTAAGTTCTACATCAATGCCCATTTTCTTAACTTCTGCCGTCAGCTGATGCATAAGGGTTGTGGTATTCATGAAGTAGGTCATAAATTTCACATAGTTAGGATGGATAACTCCCGAGCCGAAATCTAATGAAACGTACTCTCTAGGAGGGATCATACCGCGCGCTTCTAGATCTTCCACCCCCGCATCGGTATCTACGCTGCAATAAACAGGCATGAGGTTTGCGGCATCTTTAGTGATGTAAGGGTGGTTTCCTTGGTCAATAGTTTGGTAGGTGAGAAATGTATTTAAGCCGATTTGATTTAAGGCTTCTTGTTCTTCAGGAGAAGTTTTTACTGACACTAAAGCAAAGTACCCTGCAGCTCTCCAAGAGGGGATGTCATAGAGGCTTTTCGCAACGATGCCAGCTACTTGGTAACCGCGTCTACTTAATTCTACTGCTGTTGTTAATCCCATGCAGCCTGAGCCGATGATTCGAATAGGAGTTTCTTTATTGGGATTAGTTTGCTCAAAAAGTTCGATCGCTCTATCTACGGAACCAAATAGGGTAGTCCATCCGGATCCGCCATGGCCATAACAGTTGACAATGGTTTTATTAAGATTTTGCTCTAAGGAAATGTTGAATTTCCCTTCTCTCATAGGACGTGTGCAAACTATCTTTTCAGAAAGAGTTTCGCTAGTGATTTTGGGAGGAGTTAGTTTAACTACCTGTGGTTCACTTGCCGATAAAGCAAAAGAACATAACAAAATAGCAGAAATTGATTTAATTATACGTGACATAAAACGTAGCCTTTTTTTTAATTTTATTTCAAGCGTATTTCAGAGAAATACGGGGAGGATCTTGCCATCCGTAACGAAAAATTGCCAGGAAAAAATCTAGTCAAAAAGACAAAGGTTTTGGTAGGAGTTTTTAGCTAAGTTGTAGCTTTTAGTAAAAAGTTCGATTAAGTATGTTTCTTCTTATTTTTCCCAGCGTCTGCAACTAAACATCTATCGATGGGTTGTGTAGTCATGGGAGCCGTTATAGAACGATTACCTAAAATTTTCGCCGCACTGTATGTAGCTTTGCCTGCATGTAATGCCGACTTTTTATCCGAAGTTTTTGCTGCAAACTGTGCAATAATTGCAGCCAATTCCAGTGAGATAGGAGGAACTTCTTTTTCTTTTCCTTCTTGATTTTTTATGACACGAGCAAAAGTTAGTTTTGCTGCTATGATAGGCGTGGAGGTGTCTTCCAGGATAGCAATTTCTGCAATCCTTTGAGGTCTTTCCATGTAATATTGAAATAATGCTTTTCCCGCGACCGCGGCCTCGTTAAGTGGGCCCTCTCGTCTTTCTCGAAGTAAGAGGAGATTGACGGTTGTCCAAATCTGTCCTATGGTAAAAAGAACAGGTGCACCACTCATTCCATAGACTAATGGGGAAGCTACAAGAATCTGGCTACCTATGCAGCAGCACACCTTATTAGCCATCACGATCTTTGGTAAGCACTTATCATTTTTTTGATCCACTCGAGAGTAGGCTTCTTCAAAATGTTTTTTCTCGGTATTGAAGCATGGTATCATAGTTTGACTCTTAAATAGTTTTAATATGTAAAAAATTACCAAAATCAATGATGCGAGAAAAAAAACCGCTCTCTTCAATTTCTGGAGTCACTCCATTTACATGAATGAGCACAGGAATTTTAGCATATCCACGTGGAGCTTGGAGATCTGCAAGTCGGGTTTGCATTTCCTCTATAACTCCAGTTGCAATAGGATTGCGCGAAAACTTAATTTCACACACAAATAAATTTCCAAATCGAGTTTGAATGAGATAGTCAATTTGACATCCCTGACTTTTTAATACCTTTTTTTGAAAAAATGGATTATCATAGACAACTTCTTCAGGACGAATCCCCAATTCTTGCAATAAAAGGTCTCGATTATTAATAACCAGGTTCTCAAACTGTAATCCCATTATCGACTCCCAGGAAGGAATAGACAAAAGAGAAGTATTTTTAAATGAATCTCTTTCAATTTTACTAAGATTAGGAAGCATGTATTTAAGGTAAAATCGCAAAAAATTATCTCGAATGCGATAACGACTATTTCGAGATTCTTTTCCCGTTTTCAAAGACCAAGTGTGTTCTCTCCCTACATAACCTGCAAGGACCAGCTCTTCTAAATACTCACTTAGCTTGCCACTACTCGCATAATGGATATTGTTAGCAATCGTAGTATTATCTGCAGGTCCGTTAGCTAAGAACTCTACAATTTTTCTATAGTTTTTAGAGCGCTTTCCAAAAAGATCATGAAAGATACTCTTAAATTCATCTACAAAAAGACCGTTCGGCGTAAAACACAAGCGGTGGATATTTTCAAGAGCCATGAATTTAGGATTAATTTGCTCAATATACCAAGGAATTCCTCCTGTAAGAGAAAGAACCATAAATTTTTCCTGGACGGATCCCCTAAAACCTATTTTTTCTAGTAATTGAGAACATTCCAGTAGACTAAGTTCTCGTAAATGAATTTTAAGAGAAACTCTACCCAAAAAGCCTGTGCTACTAAGGATGTTTTTTTCAATCCACGAAGAAACCGATCCACAAAGAATCAAAATCAAGTTAGGCATTTTAGAGAAGTAAAGATCCCAAACAACCTTTAGCTTTCCAAGAAAGGAATCATCTTTTGAGCCCATCCAGGTTATTTCATCTAGCATCACAATAACTGGATCATTCGAAATAGCACTTGAAAGCATTGTGAATAAATCACCCCAGTCATCTGCTTTTAATCCGGGCAATCTAAGTGCCACCCTTAACTGTCTTGCGAATTCCTCGCGTTGAGATTGAGCCGTTGTCCCCTTTTCAGGAGGAAGTCCTGTGAAAGTAAAATAATTCATATTCTTTGCAAATTCATCAACAAGACGACTCTTTCCAATCCTTCTTCGTCCCCTGATCACAACGAGACTGGCACTTTTTTTTGCCAATAGAGACTTTAAATCTTGTAGTTCTCTTTTACGACCTGTAAATAGACTTTCCATGTTTACACCTTACGCGAAATCAGCATAATACACATTTCGCGTAAGGTTTTGCAACCTAAAAATGTTACGCGAAATGTGTATTATG
>JAZKAC010000149.1:0-4507 GCA_040389325.1 Chlamydiota bacterium
ATTAAAGACGATACGTTAAATATAGAAATGCTAAAAAAAGAAGATTTGCTAAAGATCGAAGAAATCTTGAAGAAATACTCAGACAGGAATATCGATTTAGCAGATGCTTCCCTAATTCTTTTAGCCGAAAAGTTTGGACATGGTGATATCCTATCAGTCGATGTTAAAGACTTCTCAGTCTACCGTTGGCATCAAACAAAATCATTCAACATTCTTTTAACACCCCGTCGCAAGCAGGCTAACTAGAAAAAATTTACATACATTTTATCAAACGAGCCAAAAAATTCGAGATCCGGTATAAGTTAGAATATGGCTAAAAAATATGATGAAAGCACAGTTTTATCCCTAGATGCGCTAGCCCACATTAGGCTGCGTTCAGGAATGTATATCGGTCGTCTGGGAGATGGAACTCATCCAGATGATGGCATCTATGTAATGCTAAAAGAGGTGATCGACAACGCCGTTGACGAATTCATCATGGGGCATGGCAAAAAAGTTGTCATCGAGTTGGATGAAAAGACTTCGACGGTTTCCGTACGAGATTTCGGAAGGGGGATCCCCTTAGGAAAGGTTATTGAATGCGTAAGCAAAATCAATACGGGAGCTAAATATAACGATGATGTCTTTCAATTTTCTGTCGGATTAAATGGAGTCGGAACTAAAGCCGTTAACGCCCTTTCCATATCTTTTAATGTAAAAAGTTTTCGAGATAAAGAATTTGTTGAAGCCAACTTTGCTCAAGGTATTCTTCAAGATCAAAAAAAGGGAAAGACAAAAGAACCTGACGGCACATGGGTCCAATTTGTTCCAGATAGCGTCATCTTCAAGAAATTCTCTTTCCAAAAAGAAATGATCCTTAAACGTCTTTGGCATTATGCTTATCTTAATATAGGGCTTACCCTTATTTTTAATGGGGAAGAGATTCGCTCAGAAAATGGACTTTTAGATCTTTTAAATGCAGAAGTCAAAGAAGATCGTCTCTATGAGCCTCTTCACTATAGAAGTAAAAATCTCGAATTTGCCTTCCTCCACTCCTCAAGCTATGGAGAAACCTATTTCTCATTTGTAAACGGCCAATACACTCAAGATGGAGGCACCCACCTATCTGCTTTTAGAGAGGGTATCCTTAAAGGGATTAACGAATACACGAAAAAAGCTTTTCAAGGTATTGACGTTCGAGAAGGACTTGTCGGAACCATTCTTGTCAAAGTGAAGGATCCAGTATTTGAATCTCAAACAAAAAATAAGCTATCTAATAGCGACATCCGTAACGACATTGTTCAAGAGGTTAAAGATGCGGTCCAAGACCTTCTTTATAAAAATGAAGCTATAGGAAAAAAAATCCTTGACCGGATTTTATTTAATGAAAAGTTACGAAAAGAGCTGGCTGCCGTAAAAAAAGAAGCCAAAGAAAAGCAAAAGAAGATCTCCTTTAAAATTCCGAAGCTACGCGACTCGAAATTTCATTTCGGTGATGGAACGAAAGAGGGTGAAAATTCGGTCATTTTCCTGACGGAAGGAGAATCTGCCTCTGCCTCCATCGTTATGACCAGGAACCCGCTTACGCAAGCTGTCTTCTCCCTACGAGGTAAACCGCTCAACGTATACGGAATGAAGCTAGATCAGCTCTATAAAAATGAAGAGATGTATAATCTAATGTCTGCTCTTAATGTCGAAGAGGACTTATCCAACCTTCGATATAATAAAGTAATCCTCGCTACAGACGCGGATGTCGACGGCATGCATATACGTAATCTTCTGATTACCTTCTTTTTGACCTACTTTGAAGGACTTGTTTTGAACGGACATCTTTATATTCTGGAGACGCCTCTATTCAAAGTACGAAATAAAGAAAAAACGATCTACTGTTATTCCGAAGAGGAAAAAAACAAGGCTGCAGACCAACTCAAAAAAGGGCTAGAAATCACGAGGTTTAAAGGACTTGGTGAAATCTCCCCCGACGAATTTGAGCAGTTCATCGCAAAAGACATTCGCCTGCTACCCATAATCATTCAAAACCTTTCCGATATTAAACCAACCCTTGAATTCTATATGGGCAAAAATACGCCGGCTAGAAAGGCCTTTATCATACAAAACCTTATAGGCAAAGATGGATGATCTAAAGTATCAGATGAAGGATCACTTCCTTAAGTACGCCTCTTACGTTATCCTTGATCGAGCTATCCCAAACGTAGTTGACGGCTTAAAACCAGTACAAAGACGGATCCTTGAGATTCTCTTTAGGCAGCATGATGATAAACTTCATAAGGTCGCCAACATCGTAGGCCAGACAATGCAGCTACATCCACACGGTGACGCTCCTATCTACGAAGCCCTTGTTACCTTAGCTAATAAAGGTTACATGCTAGATAGGCAGGGAAACTTCGGAAACATCTACACGGGAGACCCATCCGCTGCTGCACGTTATATAGAAACAAGACTCTCCCCTCTTGCTAGGGAAACCCTTTTCAATCCCGAGATCACCGAAAAAATTCCATCCTATGACGGAAGAAACTTAGAACCCGTGGTATTACCCGCAAAGATCCCTCTTCTTTTAATGCAAGGAGCTGATGGGATTGCAGTCGGGATGGCAACTCATATACTCCCCCATAACTTCACAGAGCTTCTTGAAGCTGAAATAGCTTGTATTGAAAAAAAACCCTTTAAAATCTTCCCCGATTTCCCGACAGGCGGAATCATGGATAAAAGCTTATATGATAAAGGACGAGGCAAAGTCAAACTGAGAGCTAAAATCGAGATTAAAGACCCAAAGACACTCGTCATTAAAGAAATCTGCTATGGAACAACAACGGAAAGCCTTATCAGATCCATTGATGAAGCTGCAAAAAAAGGTAAGATCAAAATCGAAGCCATCAACGACTACACAGCAAGAACCGTTGAGATCGAGATCAAGTTGCCACGTGGACAATATGCAGAAGAGATCTTAGAAGCTCTTTATGGATTTACGGAATGCGAAGTCTCTTTGAGTTCACAAGTTATCTTGATCAAAGAAGACCTCCCCTGGGAAACGGATGTCCATGAAATTCTTGCCTACAATGCAACAAAACTTGTGGAATTCCTAAATCGAGAACTTGAGATCGAACGGGAACGACTCTTGGAAAAGATCTTTTATAAATCGCTTGAAAGAGTTTTTATCGAAAATCGTCTCTACAAGAAAATAGAAACGTTAAAAACACTTGAAGCGATCCATAAGGCACTTGAAGAATCATTAAAACCTTATAGAAAAAAACTCTTACGCGAACCTACCTATGATGATAGAGAAAAACTCCTTCAAATCCCTATAAGACGCATTTCTCAATTTGATATAGATAAAAATAAAGACGAAGTAGCTCTTCTTGAAGATGAGCTTCGCGCCGTAGAAAAACATTTGAAAAACGTTAAAAAATACGCCATCGATTACTTAAGAAAGCTCATACTGAAATTCGGCAAAGACTACCCAAGAAAAACTCGTATTAAAGCCATTGAAGAGATCGACCGCCGCGCCATCGAAACAAAAGAAATAAAAGTTGGATTTGATCCCGATACCGGCTTCATAGGCACTAAGGTTTCAGGATCCTCTCGACTGGAATGCACCAACTTCGACAAGCTACTTATCTTATTCCAAGACGGAGGATATAAAGTTGTTAATATCCCCGAAAAACAACATTTTGGGAAAGTGGCTTGGATGGGACTTGCCGACAAAAAAACCATTTTAAATGTCATCTATAAAAATAAAGAAACAGGACAACCTTGGGCTAAACGATTCATCATCGATAAGTTCATTCTCGATAAGCTCTATCAATACTTAGATGAAACCATGGAACTTCAGCATATTTCAGTAGATCCCGAAACTACATTAGAGCTCCACCTAGCTCCTAAAGCTAAAGAAAAAGCAAAAAAAATCCTCTATTCTTTTAAAAAGACCCTTGTGACGGGAGTTAAAACCCGAGGAACTCGAATAGCAACGCAGAAGGTAAAAAAAGTAGTCCTTTAAAAGCTCTCTCCGAATTAGATTTTCCTAGAGTTTTTAGTCCAATTTTCTATATCATTTCGAAAACCTAACTAAAAAGGAAAAAGAAATGACCATTTGTAAATTTTTTATTTTTTCTCTATTTCCTTTTCTTGTTAACGCCTCTTTAAGTGAACTTCACGACCAGGTAAAGCCCCTAGTAAAAAGCGAGTTACATCTACACATCGGAGGATCTTGGCCTCTATCTTACTTAGAAGAGATAGCAGAACCCGATCTTTTTTTTGACCTATGTGAAATGCTCAAAAAAATTCAAAACTATGAAGCAAGTTATCACGAAGCCTTTAGAGCTTTTACCTTAGTTGAAAAAATCGTTAATTCCGATGAGAAAGTAGAAACGGGGGTTGTTGCTCTTTGTAAGGAACTTACAGAAGAGAACATCGTATATGCCGAATTTCGCACAGGTCTTAAAGATTTAGGATCAGGTGTTAAAAATCACGAAGAATGACCCACCCTACAATCGCTGAGAATGACCCATTT
>JAZKAC010000150.1:0-3151 GCA_040389325.1 Chlamydiota bacterium
CATAAATTCTGACAAGTCAGGTAAAGGTCCTAGATTTTTTACATGGTGTGAGTATTTATCATCCCCACACTAATAAAACCTCTTTTCATATTTCATGATTATCTGGTAAATTATAACAGCAATCATTTTTACATTAAATCAGGTTAAATATGGCTATCGGACCAACACTACTACTATCCCCCTCTTTACAGTTGTTTTTAACTGAGGCCGAGATAAATGCAACGCGCGAAAAAAAAACACAATCCGTTGCCAATAAATATTTAGATCGAGTTGAAGCAGCAAAATCCGAAAAAGAACGATTAGAATTAGAATTAAAATTAGATCTATTTCTTCAAGCAAGAGCACCCCCCGTCAAAAAAGAAAGCAAAGACACTCAGCTAGAAAGATTGATGAATGGTGTCTTAGATGAAAACGGACCTAAAATACAACAAGCCGTAAAAATTGCTTTTGATGACAAGATCCCCTTAAAAGATAAAATTACGGCTATACGAGTAAAAGAATATGATAGAGTTCCCGATCTTTATCACACGCCATCCATCCGAGGTATTCCGAACCGAGGCAACACCTGCTTTATGAACGCCGGGTTTCAATTAATCGTAAATGACCCAGATCTTCTTCAAGCGTTAGTTGAAACCTATAAAAAGTTACTTGATCAAGAAGATGTTACCGACTTTAAACGACGGGCTTACCAAGCCTTTTTAAATGCCGTTGTAAGTTATCAAGCAGGCACCCCAGAAAAGATGGATTTGAATAGCTTAAGAATTCTTTTTTCGGATCCCGAAACTCAAAAAAATTATGCCATGGGGGATGTGACGGAGTTCATGGACACCATTTTACAACCAGTAGATCCTAAGGAATATCCTCATTTATTTTGCCAAGTTAAAGAAGTGAAGCAACTTATTCTGGCTTCTCATCTTAACATGACAACCTTAAAAGATTTGGAGTATAGAACAAAAGAGCTTGCCATCCACCAAGACGACTCTAAATGGATTCAACAAAAATACACAACTCTTTCTCCTGATGGCGTGACAACAAAAACGGAAAGTTTCTTTACTCTTATGATCCCCGTCCCTGAAAGCAAAAGATCTATATCTGGTCAAAACCTTTTAGATGATTACTTTTCTAAAAACCGAAAAAAAGATGAAGAATCGGCTATCTATAAGCAAGGGCATAAGATCCAATGTTTTTCCGTAGAATCGGGTCAAAATATTTTAGAATCTTCCCCACCCCGCCTAAACATCAGTTTCAATCGTTTTAGAAAAGACGGCTCTAAAATCACAACGGAAGTGGAGATGCCAAAAAACATTACAGTTCCTACTAAAGACGGCTTTCAAAACTACCAGCTACAAAGTGTCGCCGTGCACACGGGAGCGCACTATATTTCTCTTCTTAAAAAAAAGGACTCCTTCCTTATAGCAAATGATGAAAAAGTGCATGAAGCTACCTCTAATGACATTCAATATGCTTTAACAAAAGGATATCTGTATGTTTATAAAAAACTATAAAAATAGATAATACAATGTCAGCAATAAGCCCTTAAAATATTAAGGGCCAGAAAATGTCTCGAGAAGCAAATTACATCGAATCGGAGATACCTACCTGATGAGGCTATTTTACTTTGCATAAGCTTTCTTGAAACAACGTCCGATCTTGGTAGCCCTTGCAGAGTAAGTAAAATTTAGAAGAAGTTGATTGACGGTCCAGAAGGACGAGTTTTACGGAAAGAAGCTCCTATAAGAGAGGGCGTTCCTATCATTCAAGGTAAGTACCGAAATCATAAAGACGATTTTAAGCTCCTTCGCCGTATTACTGTTAACAAAAAAACCTTCGAAAGGTATTTAGGAAAACTAGTTGGCGCGGCACTTAGTATCTATGTCGAAATTCCGTATAAAAGCAATTGATGACGGATCTTGATTTTTTCAATGGTTTCGTGCATAATCTTTTACAAAAAACTAAAAATAGATAATACAATGTCAACAATAAGCTCTTCGAAGCCGAAAACTTCCTACATACCCGACGATTCCATTTTGCCTTGCATAAGTTTTTTAAACACATCCGATCTTGGCAACTTGTGTCAGGTTCAGAAAGAATGGCAGAAACTGTTTGATGGTCCAAGGGGACAAATTTTGTGGAAAGAAGCTTCTATAAGAGAAGGCGTTCCTATCGTTCAAGGTGAAAACCGAATTCATAAAGACGATTTTAAGTTCCTTCGCCCTATTACGGTTAACAAAAAAACCTTCGAAAGGTATTTAGGAGAGCTAGTTGGAGATGTGCCTCTCATGAGGGCAGATCTTTTTGCTCGGTTAAAAAAATCGAAAGATCCTTTCGAACCTAAAAAATTCCAAAAAAACAACTACATAGTTCTTATAGATCCCGCTGCTCTCAAAATAACCGTTAGCCCGAACAGGCCCCTAGCTATGGATGCAACGGGAACCCTCGTAGAGGTTCCTGTTGCAGAAAGAGCCAATATACCCCCTCATGAGCTTATCGTCCCGTTTTCGTTTAAAAACTTTAAGGCACTTGTTACCTACTTCCCTGTAGGAAAGGTAAATCGTCCTGTATTCAGAGAACATCTTCTTGATGATAATCTTGATTTTTTCAATCAATGCAACGCTCCCTCAGTCCAAAATAGCATACTTATCATGAGGAAAAAAAACGTAATTAGAGACGATATTCAGGTTACAAATTGCGGATGGGAAATTACGACGCTGCGTGAAAGAACCGTCTATAATTCTATTAAAATACTAAAAACCGGAAAATGTCTCGAGAAAAAAGGTCAATCGATTTTATTTGTACGTAGTGCTGAACGTCTCAATGTAGTTGGCACCTGTAACATCCCGCTTATCGGGCACTTCATTCCAAAAATCGGCTTATCACTCGGTCAGACTAACGGTACTTACTATTCCGGCATTGTTCCTTGCATCCACGCGGAAGTTCCGAAGAAGAGCAACTGATGACGGACCTTGATTTTTTCAATAGTTCCGTATGCTACTTTTTTAAACAACCAAAATAGGTAATATATTATGCAGGCAATACGCTCTTCTTCAAATATCAAGCAGGCCTATCCTTCACAGCCATCTAAAAATTCATCGAATTTCGGAATTTATCGCCTACCTAACGAGTCCTTTTTACTTTGCATAAGCTTTCTTGA
>JAZKAC010000151.1:0-4054 GCA_040389325.1 Chlamydiota bacterium
TTTCTTAATGGAACTTTCATCCATTAGCTAATAGGTGCTTTTCGCGGCGCACCGTTTTTTAGATTTAATTTGAGAGTTTAATGAAAGTTAATGAGTCTTTTTATGATTTAAAACCATCTCAGGGGTCTATCTCTGAAATACCTAGGAATATTCAGAGCATCCAAGAAGGATCTGTTTTATCTAATATGGAGCATGTTAAAGGAGACCCAAATGAGCTGACCCACCGTAAGATGATACAACTTTCTACCGCTCTAGGATACTCTTCGGAAGGGGGAATCTGTGGTGGAATAACTCACAAAGGAATCGAGGCAATTCTTTCCGAAGGGATGGATGCTTTTGATTTCCGTATTGAAAAAATAGGATTGTTGTTTGAAAAGTTAAAAAAACAGGATCATTCAAGAAGAAATATTACAGAAAAAAAGACGAATAAAGATGGTATAGATTGGAAGGGGTTGGCAGAAGAGATATCTCCTGGTTTTTATATTGATCTTCTAGCTTTTTTTGGTGGTGTAGAATTAGCCAGAGATGCTGAAAAATATTCCGATTTTTTTGAAGAAGATAAATATTCTATTATCGGCGCTCCAGGACATTTGGAATACAGAAAGACAATTTCTTCTCTGACGATGCCTATAGATTTAGAGGCTAAGGGAGGGATGAGAGAAATAATAAGATTTAGTGGTGTTTATTCAGAAAAAGAACTGATTGAACTCCTTAACGACTTAAAGAAAATTTTCGATGACAATTCTTTAAAAAGTCCCATAGCTCTTCAGCTAGCCTCTTTTAATCATGCCATATGTGTCGGATATGATCCGATGCAAAAGAACTGGTTTTTTATCGATGTCAATAAAATCCTTATTCGGAAAATCAGAAATGAACAACTTCTTGCCAGTGAAATTTTTTCAGCATTTTGTTTTCAAGGGGAAAAAGAGATTATCGTATCTAGCTCCCTGTATTGTTCTGAGATTTTTTTTAAATATTTTCAAGATAAAATAAACATTTGGACAAACTCGGATGAGTTTTATAAAATCCATGAGGTTAGTCAAAAAAAAGCAGAGCTCGTTAGTGATGCATTCGGAAATGGATGGCTTTTGGTCGCTGCCAAAGAAGGTCATCCAGAAATTGTCAAAGCTTTATTAAATGCTAAGGCAGATGCTGATAGATCTAATTTAGCTGGTATGACTGCTCTTTGCATTGCTTCTTTAAGTGGTCATGTAAAGGTTGTTAAGGCTTTAATAGAGGCTAGGGTTGATCTAAATAAAGCTGGACCCGATGGAGTAACAGCACTTATGGCAGCTTCTCAAAATGGTTGTGTAGAAGTGGTTAAAGTCTTGTTAGAGGGGGGAGCTATCAAAGAAACGGCTACGACGGATGGTTATACCGCGCTTGATATTGCTCATCAAATGAGGCACGATGAAATTGTAAATTTACTCTCCTAAGTTTTATCTATATCTTTTAAATCTAACCACCTTACCCATCTGTTAGAAACATCTATTATAGATCTTTGGGGGCTTTAGTTTTGTTGTAAAATTTGTACAAACTCCGACTAAAAAATGTAAACATGTAATTCCTCATCTATTTTTTTAACCACAACCTAAGCTCCATCCAAGCAGCCGAGCTATACTTAGATTTCCCTTCTTAAGCGCATGAATCAGCGCCGTGGAGCCTTCTTTGTCTTGATGAGTAATATCAGCTCCTTTTTCTATTAGTAATTTTACAGCCCCGAGATGTCCTGCATAGACAGCGTGCATTAACGCCGTCATATACATAATTCGATCTTCTCTATTAATATCTGCCCCCGATTCGATAAGCAGCTGCAACATATTTGTATCTCCTTGTGATGCTGCCCATATCAACGGGGTGATCCCCCTGTTCTCTGCCTGGTTAATGTTAGAGTCTGCTTCTATCAGCATCCGGGCTGCCGCCTCGTTTTTGTTCACTACGGCCCATATTAATGCCGTGTTGCCAGAGACGTCTTGGCATAAAACATCTGCTTTAGCCTCTATAAGCATCCGCACTTTTTCTTCCACGCAAAAACGTCCCATGACAGCCATCATAAGTGGCGTCCGCCCTAGCTTGTCTTTCAAATTAACATCACCGCCAGATTCTATAAATTGCCGAAGAATGTCTACATCATATCCCATTATTGCGTCTAGGATGGTTAGGTGAGCATTTTCTTGATGCATTTGAATATTATTCGAACTAATTGCCGGTTGGCAAAAACAACTTGAAACTAAAGATAGCATTATTATTCTTGTATGCATGTTGTGTAATTATTTTTTGTTGATCTAAGGAATTATAAAATACTGGAATATTGAATTCAATGAGCTTTTCAATTAAAAAACCAGTTAACTTTCGATGTAATTTATGGTTCATTAAAATGATTATGTATAGGTGTGTATATGTCTATTTAATTCGGCTAAAAACTGGATTTTTGGCAAACGTAGAAAATTAGCCTTATTTTATAACTTCTACCTTGTCTAACTTTTTGATAATAATTTTTTATTACCAAAAAGCGGACATTTCTAAAAAAACATAACACTTAATTTAAAATTCTTGCTTGAAAATGGTTTTTTATTGTAAAATTTTTCCTCACAAAGAATTAAAGCGGTATATAATGGAAAGTTCAAGTTTTATGAAGTCTGATGTCAAATTGCAAATAGCTTTCCCAAAAAGCAAAGAAGATCACAGGTTGCAATTAGTGGAAGTTAATGGCTCTATCTTTGCTATCCTTCACTCTCCTTTAGAATCGCTTGGGCCCATTCGTCTCTACTGCGAAGAATGGAGCCTTGTTCTATTAGCTCCGATCAATAGTAAGACAAATATATTGATTTCAGCGAAAAACATCATTTGCCTTAACGAAATTACATCGGAAGAAGGAAACGTGAGTATACACGCCTCTAACCGACTGGTGAAATTTGCACATTCGATCAAACCTTCCGAGAAAATCTGCGAGATGGGAGAACAAGGCGAATCCCAATTCAACGACGACCCTGGAGCCCTCTTATGTTATTATCAATTATTTGATGCTATTGTTAACAGTTTGCACAGCGGGAGTACTGATTCTTTTTCCGAGGCACAACAAAAATTCATCATGAGCCTTTGCGCATTAGCTGATAAAATCGTGGGAGGATCAGAAAATCTAAACCTCCAAAAAGTCCTTGACATTTGGAATATTCCTTATTTAAAGTCATGATTAGATTTTCAAAAGTATAGACTATGTCCGGAATGTCCATTCCCGTACTCTAAGACCTGTGCTTAAATACATAGAAGGATTAAGTGCGTGATGTAAATACGTAAACTGTCGGATAACCTTGACCAGGGGAAGCAATCCCCTATTTCTTTAACAATTTAATAGAAGAGCTGCGCTTACCTTTCGTCCTGAAGAAGGTGGTTTCCTCGCTGTCAAGAGGATGAAAACACTGGTTAAAAAGATTCACCATTTAAAGTGGCTTGACCCAACTTAACGTCTCTATTTGGTCCACCATCGCTCCACGGAATTTCAAATAAATAGGGCATCTCCCGCTCGACTCCCAATCCTCCTATCAGACGAGTGAGTTCCAAAGACAGCGGTCTTGAAAAAACAGCATCTAAAAGAATTTAATGGATTACCAGAAATAGCTACGCAAATCTCTGATTATTTCCGTCTTTTTTTCATTTTTGTTGTAAAAAAAGACGGAAATTTTATAATAAAACCAACAAAAAGAAGGTTTTTTTCTATGAAAGTTGTTAAAAGGGTACTCTCTCCTCCAAAAGGGAGCTATTTTCTATTTGGTCCAAGAGGAACGGGAAAATCAACATGGATCAAAAATAATTACCCTAACTGCCTATATATCAATCTACTGCTGGCCGACATGCTCAGGTTCTATTCCGCAAACCCCGAAAAATTAAAAAATATTCTCGACTCTCGACTGGATGTACAAATTGTTGTTATTGATGAAATTCAAAAAGTTCCCGAATTATTGTCGACAGTCCATTTTCTTATCGAAGATGGGAGACCCATCCAATTTATCCTAACGGGATCGAGCTCTCGCAAATTAAAAAAAGCCGGCGTAAA
>JAZKAC010000151.1:4064-10793 GCA_040389325.1 Chlamydiota bacterium
AACCTTCTTGCTGGAAGAGCCTTAAAAAAAGCGATGCACCCCTTTATTGCCTCGGAACTGGGAAGCGATTTCACATTAGAAAAAGCCCTCACACTAGGAATGCTACCTGTCATTTGGGGATCTCTTGATAGAGAAGAAGCTTTAGACGCCTACATCTCTCTTTACATCCAAGAAGAAGTGCAGTTTGAGGGCCTTGTCAGAAATATAGGTAATTTTTCTCGATTTCTTTCCGTCATTGCATTTTCTCATGGATGCTCTTTGAATGTAAATAACATAGCTGGAGAATGCGAAGTAAAGCGTAGTACCGTAGATGAATATATCCTAATTTTACAAGATCTTCTTTTAGCCTATTTAATCCCCGTCTTCACTAAAAGAGCCCAAAGAACCTTAGCATCTCACCCTAAATTTTATCTATTTGATGCAGGTGTTTTTAGATCTTTGCGTAAAATAGGACCTGCCGATGTAAATTCGGAAATAGATGGACTCGCTTTGGAAGGACTTGTCTTCCAGCATCTGAAAGCATGGTGTGACTACTCCAAAGGAACTTGGGAAATTTTCTATTGGAGAACCAAAGCTGGACTAGAAGTAGACTTTATTATTTACGGAGAAACTGGATTCTGGGCTATTGAAGTAAAAAACAACTCTAAAGTGTTTTCAAAAGATGTTCGAGGACTTCTACATTTTACAGAAGACTACCCGGAGTGTAAGACACTCCTTCTCTACCGTGGCAAAGAAAAATTCTTAGAAAAAGGAGTCCTCTGCATGTCTTGTGAAGCATTCTTACAAGAGCTCACTCCGGACATCCCTATTTTCTAAAGAAATACGGTAAAAGGCTTCTTCTGTAATAGGACCTTGAAATCGCAGTTTTTTTCCTTCGGGCAGTTTCGAAAAGATTTTGAAAAAACCCTTAACGGTAGATGGACTTGTGAAAATAATTTCATCAATCTCTTCTAAAGAAAAAGTCGGCTTTACATCTCGGCATCTAGTGTCATAAAGATCCAAAGCCTCATATGTAATCTTCTTATAATCCAGACACGAAGCTAGACAAGATCTAGCTAAAGAAGATCTTGGATAAAAAATATAAGCATTCTCCCAAGAATATTTTTGCATTTCTTCAATCATCCCTTCTTGTGAAGATATGGCAGCTTCCCATAAAGGGACTATCCCCCTTTTTTGCAGGGCGGCACTTGTTGCTGGCCCAATAGAAATACATTTTTCTCTTAAACTTTCTAATGCCTCTACAGAAAGAGTAAATAAAATATCTACCGCATTCTTACTCGTTAAAAAACAATGAGTAAATAGGGATAGTTTTTTCAAACAGCTTTGGACTTTTTCATCATGAATACTTTTTGGAACGAGCAAAATAACGGGGTAGTGAATTACTTCACACCCCTCTAAGGAAAAGTTTCTATCCGTTCCTAAATATAAAACTTTTCTCATGTCCTATGCACGGCAAGTGAAGCAAAGGCTTGTGATACCGGCATCAACTCAAGAGTGTTGATATTCACATGAGAAGGTAAGGCGGTAGAAAAATAAATCACCTCGGCAATATCTTCCGGCTGTAAAGGCTCCGTATTTGAATACACACGATTTGCTCTATCTTCATCCCCACCAAAACGCATCTTGGCAAATTCAGTACCTCCGACAAGCCCTGGTTCAATACAACTTACTCGTATAAGAGTTCCTAGTAAATCGGCTCGTAAACTCAAAGAAAACTGATGAACAAAAGCTTTAGTCCCACAATAGACATTTCCTCCAGGATAAGGGTATAGCCCCGCCGTAGAACCTATATTCACAATATGACCCCGATTGCGCTTTACCATGGGGGAAAGAACGCTATGAGCGCAATAAAGAAGCCCTTTGATGTTTACATCTATGCACTTTTCGAATCCTTCCATATTTGCATCTTGGAAGGGTTCCAATCCAAAAGCGTTCCCTGCGTTATTAACAAGAACATCAATAGGTCCAACTTTTTCCTCTATCATAGAAAAAACGGCTTCCACGGAAGATCTTGAGGTAACATCTAATTCAAAAATATGTACCTCTACTCCATGAAGCTCTTTTTGCAAAGACTCCAACTTATCTTTTCGCCTTGCAAGTAGCACTAATTTGGCACCCTCTTTTGCAAAACGCCTTGCCGTTGCAGCTCCGATGCCTGCCGAAGCTCCCGTGATCACTATAGTTTTTTTCATCGATTTTTCCAGATTTTTTTGTACGCAGACTTGTGATTTCTCTTTATAAAATCCACAATCGTATAATCTCTTTCTTTGTTATACTCTTTATAATGTTTAAGCATGAGGCCTCTCTCGGAGTCTCTTGGCAGTCTGATATTAAAAAAATACTTCTCATCTCTATGAGCATAGTGATTGATACGTATATACTTCGAATGATGCTCGCCATCCGTCTTCAAATCACTACCCACCGCGATCAACGTTTTTTTACAGTCTCCATTAACATACGAATATCCCGGTTTAAGAGGGCAAAAATGGGGACTCCACATTTGACCGATATCAGCACACTCGGGTCGAAAAATACTTTTCCCTACAGCATTTCTGGAATGCGTTTTTTTAGAGCATGCCGTTAAGCGAAAAAGCATTGGAGATTCTTCCTCTAACGAGATGCCCGATGTTCCAAAGTTAAGCCAATTTACATAAATGGCAGGAGCGTCTGAAAAACGTCTTTTTAAACATTCAGGGATGGTCTTATCAAGCACAGGTAACAAAAATTCGTCTTGATCGATTAAAGCAATCCATTTTGCAACGCCTAAGGCTCGACGGGCCCCATCAGCAAAAGCTGCCATTTGCGCAGGCACCCAAAATCCACCGCTTGCAGGCCAATAAAAGACCTCGACCAACCCTTCTTCAATATACGGCTGAAGGACTTCTTCCCAATTGTCGGTGCTTGCATCATTATACAACCAAAAATGATCAACGCCCACCATCTTATGGTATTCCACCCATTCTTTTAAATACGGGGCCGTATTACGAAACATCGAGGCAACAACTACCTCATAAGCACATAGACTTTGAAGCGTGCACATTATTACTACACAAAACCTAACGCATAAAAAAAACATCTTTTCTCACCTCAAAAAAAACCTTAAAAGTCTTTTCCATCTCTAGATTCTCTTTTTTAGCTACAATCGCTAACCTTCCCTGCATAGGGGCCGAAGCTCCAGGAAGTATCTGCATATCTCGGTCGATTTTTAAACGAATAAGAGCTGCTTTTGCCATGATAAGAGCATCAACCTTGCCTTCGTCTAAAAGGGCTAGTCTTTTATCTATTGTACCTCGGATGTCTACAGGGAAAAGATCTTCTCGAAGAGATAAAAGATTTTCTATTCTTCGTAAAGAAGACGTTCCCACCTTGGAAAAAGAAGGTAAAGAATCTAGACTCTCCCCTTTTCTAAAAACAAGCACGTCAGAGGGGTCTAATCCTTTGGTATAAGCCAGTACGGTAAGGTTTGGGTGCAAAGGATCGGGTAGATCCTTTGCCGAATGAATCGCTATTTGACACTCTCCCGACAAAATAGCCTCATCTACTTCTTTTGTGAAAAAATCCGTTTTTTCTTTATTGAGCAACGAAGAAATTTGATCTAAATCTCCTGTCGTCTTTATCCAGTGAAAAGAAAATTCTATATGAGGATGATACTGCCTTAACTCTACAAGGACTTCTTCTACTTGCGCTTTAGAAAGCGCCGAGTCTCTAGCGGCTACTTTGATCTTTTTAACGGATAAGCTCATGGATCGCCTCTTCTATCGTCTCCACCCCTTTCACTATGATCTTCTTTTGAAGCTCGGAAGAAAGACCAGAAATACTTTTTTTAGGAAGAATACATTTAGTGAATCCAAGATGTAAAGCCTCCTTCACTCGGGCCTCTGCCTTAGCTACACTTCTAATCTCTCCTCCAAGTCCCACCTCTCCAAAGATCACGGTATCAGGATCGATTGGTCGACTACAAAAAGAAGATAAGATAGCTAAAGAGATCCCTAAGTCTACGGCAGGCTCATAGATTTTTACTCCTCCTGCAATAGAAACAAATACATCGCAATGATGCACTTGATACCCTGCTTTTTTCTCTAAAACGGCAAGTAAAAGAGCTAGCCTAGTCGGATCAATCCCCGAAGACTTACGTGTTGCCGTAGGAAAAGGAGAAGGTGCCACTAAAGACTGAGCTTCCACAAGCACGGCTCTTGAACCCTCTAATGTAGGGATGATAACGGATCCAGGCGAGTCTTTTTTACGCTCTTGTAAAAAAACATGGGAAGGATCTTCTACTTCTATAAGGCCTGAAGACCCCATCTGAAAAAGAACAATATCTTCTGTAGGACCAAAACGATTCTTTATAGCCCGAAGCATCCGGTATCCTTGATGGAAGTCCCCTTCAAACTCTAATACGGTATCGACAATATGCTCTAAAACCCTAGGCCCCGCAATATCTCCCGACTTAGTCACATGACCAACTAGAAAAGTTGCAATACCTAGTTTCTTAGAAAGATGCATGAACTCCATCGCAAGCTCCCTTACTTGAGAGACGCTACCAGGAGATGATGTTATTTCTGGCTTATATAAAATTTGAATGGAATCGACAATTAAAATATCCGGCTTTAACTTCTCTACCTCTACTTTGATAGAATTAAATTGAGTCTCGCTCAAGATAAATAGTCTTTCACTTTGAACACCAAGACGCCTAGCTCTTAAGGCTGTTTGCTCAATAGACTCTTCCCCTGCAATATAAAGCACCGTTTTATTTTGCAAAGAAGCCGCTTCTGCAACTTGTAATAGTAAAGTGGACTTCCCGATCCCAGGATCCCCTGCAACTAAAATCAAAGAACCTCGAACAATTCCTCCCCCTAAGACCCTATCAAATTCTTTAAACCCTGTTGAAAGTCTAGGAAAGACCCCTATTTGCACTTCAGCAATACGCAAAGGCTTTGGCCTTTCCAAAGAATCCGTAGTAAATCTACTTACCACCTCTTCAATAGGAGTCTCTTCCGCTAAGGTGTTCCACTGATGACAAGCAGGACAGCTTCCCGCCCATTTTATTTGCACATGTCCACACTCTTTACAAGCCCAAAGGGTCTTTGTCTTAGCCATCTTTTTTCTCCTCCCACGCTTGAAGAGCCTGCTCTGCTGCACTTTGTTCGGCTTCTTTTTTAGAAGCCCCGAATCCCGACCCTAACTGCCGATCTTCTAAAAAAACGCTAATTTCAAATACTTTGTTATGGTCTGGTCCCTGCTCATTTATTACTTTATAAAAAGGAAGTTTCTGATAACTCCTTTGCAGAACCTCTTGTAACTCAGCCTTCCAGTTACGAACGGGCTTTTGCACATACTGCGCAATCTCTTCAGAAAATCTAGTCCAAAAAAACTGTTTTGCAGCTTCCATGCCCCCATCTAGGTAGACTGCCGCTAAAAGAGCTTCAAAAAGGTCGGCTTGGATAGACTCCTTACCCCGGCCGTCTTGCATTTTTTCTCCCTTACCGAGCAAAACAAACTCTGCAAGCCCAAGCTTTTGTACAAATTTTGCACAGGTAGAGGCTTCTACAAGGTTGGCTTTTAGATGAGAGAGCCGTCCTTCAGAGTCTTCGGGGTAAGTTTCATATAGGTACTGTGCAATTAAAAGGCCTAAGACTGAGTCTCCTAAGAACTCTAATCTTTCATTATGTTCGGGAGTTTCGTTTCGATTCTCATTGAAAAAAGAGCGATGAACAAAAGCCAAAGTTAAGATATTTTTATTTTTAAAAGAATAACCTATCCTCTCTTCAATGCTACTTACTTGCTCTAAAAGTTTTTGACAGGGTCTCATCATAAAAAATCGCTTGGTAAATTCAAGTCGTGATGGTACTCTATTAAGAAAAAAAAAGCATTTTTTATTTATTTCTTTATCTATTAGCTGTTCATGGTCAAAGGCAATTTTAATTTTAATCGACTCAAACGAGCGTACATCTTTCCTGTCATCGAAGAAAAAATTCTAGAGCTTAGATCCACTTGTCCAAATATTGACATCATTAATATGGGTATTGGAGATATCGCCCTTCCTCTAGCACCTTCTATTGCAACTGCAATCCAAGAGGCGACTCAAGAAATGACTACAGGTAAAAATTTATATGGGTATGGCCCCTCTGAAGGCTATCTATTTTTACGTGAAGTCATTTGTCAAAATGCTTATCAAGGACTTTCCATATCCCCCGACGAGATCTTCATCTCAGATGGCATCAACACGGATATTGTCAATATACTCGATCTTTTTCATACTTCCTGCTCCGTTGCAATTCCCGACCCTGCCTACCCGGCTTACCTCGACTCTAACCTTCTCCACGGAAGAAAAAAAAATATCTACACAATGCCTTGTACACTAGAAACAAACTTCATTCCAACGCCCCCCGAGCATCCTTGTGATATCCTATATCTTTGCTCTCCTCATAATCCAACAGGTGTTGCGATGAATAAAGAGCAGTTGCAATCATTTGTAGACTACGCACTTAAACATAATAGCATTTTGTTATTTGATAATGCTTATGAAGCCTTTATAACGTCTCCTAATACGCCGAAAAGCATTTATGAAATTCCAGGAGCTGAAAAAGTGGCCATTGAATTTCGTAGTTTTTCCAAAACAGCTGGGTTTACGGGACTTCGATGCTCTTACACAACCCTTCCTAAACAAATAAAAGCAAGATTTGGCAAAAAGATACTAAAGTTTGGTCGTAATGGGCCATTGGGAAAAAA
>JAZKAC010000151.1:10803-13633 GCA_040389325.1 Chlamydiota bacterium
AAAGATACTTTCTCTTCATACGCTTTGGAAAAATAGACAATCGATTAAATTCAATGGACTTGCCTATCCTATTCAAAAAGGAGCCGCAGCCTGTTTTTCTCTTCAAGGCAAACAAGAAATCCAAAAACAAGTAACTTCTTATCTTGAACAGGCTAGAAGAATCAAAGAGGGCTTAACAAAAGCTAATCAACTTTGTTTTGGAGGAGTGGACTCCCCCTACATTTGGTGGAAAGCCCCTGAAGGATTAAGCTCTTGGGATTTTTTTACTCTCCTTTTAACAAAATGTCAGCTCATTTCAATTCCAGGAATAGGGTTTGGAAAACATGGAGAGGGATATGTAAGACTCTCCGCCTTTAGCACGATGGAAAAAACAACAAAAGCCTTAGAACGGATAACAAAGCTGGTAAATGTATGAAATTTGAACTCTCGGACTCTTTCCACCAATTTTTCAATAGACATGGTCTTATTGAATTTGAAGATACCTTCTCTGAGGAAGATCTTGAGCTACTTGCGACTAAACTACAATCTCAACTTGTACACTCTTTAGAAGGCAAACCCTTAGAGATCTCATCTAATGTAGAGATTTGGAAAGCGGGAAGAGATCTATGGATACAAGATCCGACCATTCAAAGAATTCTCACCAAATCTCAAATCGGAGCCATTGCCTCTTTTCTCTTTAGAAAAAGACCGCTTCGTCTTGTCTACACGCAAACGCTATTTAACAGATCTTCGGATATACCTCTTACACAAAGCTTCACTCTTGATGATATTAGTAGCATGACACCTGTTTTAGGAGGAGCTCTTCTTTGCTTTCATTCCTCTGCTGTCCATGAAGAAGAAGGACTTTTACCCGATCTCACCAAACAACGGACAGGAAGAATCATCTTTTTCTCAGCAACCCAACCGATCGACTTCCCTGCTTTATTTGCACAAAAAGGGCTTCACTGCCTGCTTCTTTGCTTTGCCGCTTCCAAGGTACGTTATAAATTACAACCTCTAGATGTAAATACCCACGAATTAAAAAAATCAGGATACGTCTTTGGAGATCTTATAAAAGAAAAAGAGGCTCCTTACCTGTATCACTAGTCTCCAACCTCTTTTGGGGTATCAAAAAAGGTTGCTTGAGACGACATAAACACCCCGTGGCAAATAGAAAGTAATACCACCTACCTATTGTAATGATTTTTTTTGGTATCCAGGACTCCCATTATCACTTAGAGCTTCTAATAAGTTGGTCACAACATCATAACGTAAAGCGTATTTATACATACCTTCTGGCAGATAATAATCTAAGTCATAGGGTAAATAAATCTTATGTTCTGCAAAAAAACGGAGGAGTTTTTCTATTCCAGAACGTCTTATAATCATAGAGTAAGCTCCAAATCGAGCTGAAATCTCTCTAAAATCTTCGGAGACCTCTTTATTTATCGTATATTTTTCACTATATCTTTCTTCCAAACTACAATCCATGTCAGGTCGTTTAGCAGCTCCCATGGCAGGAATACTTTCTCCATTGGGACTTCTGGAATTTTGATCCGTAAAAAGAACATCCCAATTATCCTTACCTATAGTTGCATCTAATTTTTCTATGAGATCGCTAAGAACCCTTGGATCTTTTAATGCTATAACATCATCTTCCAAAACCCATATTGTTTCATACCCAGAGTTAAAGGCATCTTGCAAGATGGATAAATGACTTAAAACAATTCCGATAGTCCCAGGGACAAGGCAATGTCCAAAGTAAGCTCTTCCTTCCTCTTTCATAAATCCATGACTTGCCTGTCCTCCAGCTTCTAAAGGAAAGGACGTCGCAAATAAAGAAGTCATACCAGGACGATATTTTAACCCGACATCATTAATCGTTTCTAAGGAAAGTTTCCACCCATTTACTGCAGAAAACCGATAAGGATAGATCTCATACCGATTAAGTTCGCTATTTGCCTGCTCAAATTTTTCTGGCCTCTCATCCAGATTAATCATGTAAATAAAATCAATATTTCGCATGGTGTGTATAGATGATTTTCCTTCAGGTTTTTTCATATGATCAAATAAATCCGCTAAGAGATTGCTATGAGAGCCTAAAAGTAATATCGCAATAAAAATTCTCGTTCTTATTAAAAATTTTCTAGAACAATGCATCGTAGATCTCCTTTTTAACGAAAATGGCTTCCCCTTCTCCCCCTTCTTTATAGCAATGAGAGACTAGACGAAACCCGTTGCACTCAAGACGCCGTAGCAAGTTAATAAACTTCGGATTTTTTTCTTTTTTGGCATTGCCATAAGTTTTTATCGATAGCATGGAAGCCGTTTCTGTTATTTTTGAAGAAAGCTTAATAAAGGAAGGTCCTAACTCCTTTATATCCCACCGAATTAGGTCAACTTGCTCAATAGAATTATATCGGCATAGATCATCCCAATTCATATCGGGGGTATAAGAAAAAAAGAACACGGAATGAGATTCTATTGCATCGTTTAAATCCGATGTAAAAACAATGAAATTACCTTTAGGATAAAGACCCATCAAAATCTCGGTCATAGATCCCGAATCTTTTCTTATTTCTAAAATACGGGGATTATAAGGAAGAAACGGCACAATGATTTTCTCAACAATCTTTTGTAGCGTCGGCTCTTCCGATGTAGTCCAAACACCTTCTTGAATAAATGCGGATGCATCCGCATTACATCTTATAAAACAAAGAAAAGGAACACTCCAAAGTATGCCTCTTCTTATAACACTTTTTAATCTTCCCATTACGGCATCCTCGCGCATCGACATGGCTTACAATGTACTGGATTTAAAAATTATGGAAAATATAAAATTGGAGGCAAA
>JAZKAC010000152.1:0-6739 GCA_040389325.1 Chlamydiota bacterium
CGAAAAAGCTTATAAAGTGGCCTTCAAAATATAGAGTTTTATGGATGCAGGCTTTGATTCCTCGGTTACAAGAGAAGGGAGGCGAGGATGTCGTTTTAAATAGCCTAGTAGAGCATTTAAATGTTGTAGACAACCAAGTTTTGGTAATGTTAGGCCCAGGTTTTACGAAATTAACAGACCTTGTGATAGCTCAAAGAGAGCTTCCCTCTGAGGCGGTAGCGAATTGTGCTAAAGCGTTAAGATCCGCTCTTTCAAGAGCCCCTAAGACTCCTGATGGGGAAAAGCTAGCTTTTAAATTACTAAAAGAAGTTCATAGTTTTCGATTGATACAAAATCGGAAATCGCAAGATTTAGAAAGTCCCATGCCGATGAATACGGATTTAAGAGAATACCTGGATTTTTTAAAGAACTTACAAATGCCGAAGGGGCAGCTCATCAAGTATTTAAAAGATCAAGGTCTTTTTTTAGGTAATAAAGCCCTTTATCAACTGCTACGGCTTTATGATAATCCGATGTCGCCTATTGATAGTAGAAGAATTGATAAAGATCTGGAATGGGTTAATTTTATAAGATTTCCTGAAACATTTAACTCTGTACCCGAGGAAGTAAAAGATCCAGTGTACTACCCAATGACTTTATGTTTGTTATGTGAGATGTCCTATCCTCAAAAAATAAGCGCGCAAGATGAACAGAATTTTTATAACTCCGTAAAAAACATTAGAAAAGCGCCTTTATCTTTGAATTATGTGCTTCGTGAGATCGTAGAAGATCCAAGTGTGTCAAAAATGCTTTCTTTTGATACGGTGCCGACTATTTTAAGGATGGCTAAGAAAGAACTCTCCTCCATAGAGGTAAAAGATAAGGATGTGTTAGAAGGGGATCTGGGGTATTGGGTAATGCTCAATGATCTAACAAGCGACGATATTGTTCCCGTTTTTAAATTGTATTGTAGCGCTTTAAAAAATCTTCCAACAACTGAAATGATGGATTATTTACTATATGCGGTATCCAGATTCTATGGGTCCTCTGAGGTGCTATGTGGCGTGCTTAACTCTTTAGAAGGGGAAATTATAAAAGAAAGTGATCCTGAAAAAGTTGTTAAACAACTAGAGTATGGGCTTTTTCTCATGCAATTAGAGGATGTCTTAAAGGCTAGTACCTTATCTGCGGATGAAAAGTTTTTCAGTGTGAGTTATGTACAGTCGGAAATTAAAGAGAAGATGGATTTTGTTGTAAGCGGTTTAAGTCAAAACCCAAGAGTCGAGATACTTCCAAAAATGCGAGCCGTGGTAGAAAAAGTCCGGGTATCAAAAATAAAGATGGAAGGAGTATTGGGGGATCTTTTTAGGGCTATGGGGATAACTTGAGGAGCTTATGTAGCTCGGTTATCACTCTTAAAGGGGTAATCTGCAAAAGACAGAAGGACTCTTTAGGTTGAGTGCAAGTTCTTTTTCCTAAGCAAGAGCAAGAAGATGTAAGTGTTGTTTGGTTTTCTCCTAGGGTCCCCGTAAGAGCGGGATCTGTTGCCCCATAAAGAGTAATGCAAGGGGTGCTTAAAGCAGCCGCTATGTGACTTAATCCCGTATCTACAGAAATGACGGCTTTGGCATGAAGAAGAAGATACCCTATTTCGGATAAAGAAAGCTTGGGTAAGACTAGGACATTTGTATGATGAGATAGCTTAAGAGCTCGTTGTCTTTCTTTTTCATTACCCCAGGGAATGAAAATAGGATAGTTAAAAATGGTAGCTTGGGTGATCAGTTGATCCCAAGACCCATCAGGCCATAGCTTGGATGAAAAGCTTGCAATGGGAACAAAAAATAGGTAGGCAGGCGGAATGGATATGGAAGGGGGAGTTAGCTTGTCGATGTCGATTTGATAGTCGGGTGCAGTAGGGGGAAGTTGATAGTCTAACGCTCCTGCAAAAAGCTCTCGTAACCTTGAAATGGCATGAAGGCTTTTAGAAGAAGAGACTTTTTTACCGTAAAAAAAATGAGATCCCCACTCGGGAGTGGAGGAGCTATCAAAACCTACGGTCTTACCCTGTATGAGAAGGCTTAAAAGCGCTGTCTTGAGGTTTCCTTGGGCGTCGATAATAAGATCATAAGAGTTACTTTTCAGTTGATTCATCAGAGCGGAAAATTCCGACCTTGTTTTCTTTGTAAAAAGAGAAGAGCGCCATTTGCGATGATTAGTTAAAAATATATTATGGACGGCAGGGTGCCAAGAAGCCACTTCTGCAAAGTGGGTGTCAACGACCCAGTCAAAAATGATATTGGGGTCAGCTTTTTTAGCGTCGGTTAAGGCGGGCAATAGATGAACCAGATCCCCCATGGAAGCCAGTTTTATAATAAGAACACGACGCTGTCTTGACATGGATTTTTCTATGTATTGGAAAGAATTTCTTCTTTAGGTTTACTAGCTTTTTGGATATATCCCTGTTTTAATTCTGCATAATAGACTAAAGAAAGTCCAGAAGAGACAATCCCTGTTGATAACAAAATAGTCCAAGAAAGGGGCTCTCCTAGAAAAAGCCATCCACTTAAAGAGGCAAAGATGGGACTTAAAAGTCCAACGAAGGAAAGGAAGGTTGCTGTATATCGTCTTAACATCATTCCGTATAGGTTGTAGCAAAGAACGTTAAATAGTAAAGTCATGATCACAACGATTCCCATGACTTCGGATGTGTGTCCTTGGGCAATAGGTAAGGGGCTCCAGCTGTCGATGAAAAAAGAGTGAATTAAAGCGATAGTTCCTCCAAAGAGCATACTTGTACCGTTAGCCATTAAGGGAGATACTTCCGTATTTTTTAAGTTAACGCGAAGAAGAACCCATCCATAGACAGAGGCTAAAACGGCGCCCATGATAGCTAGAGTCGGTAAGGAAAGAAATCCTGAGTTAAAAAGACCTTCGGAGCCTGTCTGTGTAAATAAAACGGGTAAGATTCCGACAAAACCGATGCCTAATCCTAGCCATTTTTTTCCGTTAATCTTTTCTTTAAAGTGCAAGTAGGAGAGGAGGGCTGTAAAAAGAGGAGATAGACTGTAGATGAAACATGTTTTGGCGGCAGATAGATGTTGCAGTCCCCAAAACTCTAAAATATTAGTTAGGTATATGCTGAAAAAACCCAAGAGGAATAGAGAAAACCATTGTTTTTTGGCCATTTTAAAATTAGATCGTTTGTATAGAGCAATATAGCCTAGAAGAAGAGCTGCTCCCAAGATCATGCGAGATCCCGTTAAAAAAAGAGGAGGGCTAAAGGCTAAAGCTATCTTTCCAAAAGAAAATACACTTGACCATATGGCGTACATGGCAACGGTTAAAGCAATGGACATAAAGGATCCGTTTGGTTGGTTTTATGAATAAGGTTATCAAAAAAATGTATATTTAGTCAATAAATTATGAATTTTACGATAAAACGTATAATTTTATTTATTTATTATGATTATTAACTATGTTTTATTGATTTTAAAACGCCAGAAATTTAAATTAAAATTTATATGGAATTAGGGAGAAATATGATGGATGTGAAGAAAATTGTAGTTACGGGAGGGGCAGGACAAATCGCCTACAGTCTTTTGTTTCGTATCGCAACGGGAGAGCTTTTTGGATTTGATCAGCCGATATCTTTACATATTTTAGATCTTAAAGAGTTTATGGGTGTTTTAAAAGGGGTGGCAATGGAAATAGCGGATTGTGCATTTCCTCTTTTAAGAGAAGTTCAAATTGGCTTTGATCCCGAAGAGATTTTTAAAGAAGCGGACTGTGCCTTTTTGGTTGGAGCTAAGCCAAGAGGTCCTGGGATGGAAAGAAAAGATTTGCTTCTAGAAAATGCTAAAATTTTTATTGAGCAAGGAAAGGCTTTAAATGCGGTGGCTAAAAAAGATGTGACTGTTTTAGTGGTAGGAAATCCTTGCAATACCAACTGCTTGATAGCAAGGCATTTTGCTAAAAGAATTAATCCCGATCGTTTTTTTGCCATGACTCGATTGGATCAAAATCGGGCAAGAGTCTTTTTAGCTGAAAGAGCTAACGTGCAGATTGAGAAAGTCTCATCCGTTGCCATCTGGGGTAATCACTCAGCTACACAGGTGCCCGATTTTGTTAATGCAAAAATTGAAGGGCGATTGGTGAAAGAAGTTCTATCAAAAGATGTAAATTGGTTAGAGACTGAATTTTTTTCTAAAGTACAAAAAAGAGGATCCGAGGTTATCGCTGCTAGAGGCAAATCGTCGGCAGCATCAGCTGCTTCGGCAGCTATCGATGCCATGCGTTCATTGCTTTTTCCCACTAAGCAGGGAGACTTTTTTTCTATGGGTAGAAGTTCTGATGGCAATCCCTACAAGATCGCCTCGGGGCTCATTTTCTCTTTCCCTTGCTCTATAAAGAAAAATGGAGGGACCCCTGAGATCGTGGAGGGGTTTGTAGTAGATAAATTCTTACAAGAGAAAATTGCTTTGACGCAAGAAGAGTTACTAGAAGAGAAACGGATGATAGAAAACCTTCTTAAAGGATAGGTAGAAAGATGGCTAAAGTACTTTTTGAGATAACGGAAGATCAATTAGAAACGGGACTGAGGGGATATCCTTGTGGGTATTGTGTCACCTCTTTTGTGGATCCTCAAAAAGGACTTTTGTATGCAGGACATCCCGTGTCGGAGTTGATAGACCAAAAGCCTGAAGATGTGATTCGTCTTTTATACTTTGGAGAACTGTCGAAAGAAAAATCGGGCTTTAGTGAAGATCTTAGAAAAAGATCTTCACTTTCTCCTAAAACAATTGCAGCGATAGAAGCTCTTCCAAGAGAAGGGCATCCTATGAAGTTTTTTTCGGCAGCTCTTTTGATTTTAGGGATGATGGAAGGTGTTAATGACTACCGAGAAGATTGTTTAAACGTAATAGCCAAGATTCCTCACTTGGCAGCTGTCGTGATTAATACCCATGCGGGTTGGGGTAAGACTCCTAAGTTAAGGCCAGAGCTTGGGTATATGGAGAGTTTTACGGAGCTATTGCAAATACCTGGAAAGAAAAAGCGAGAGTTAGAGCAGGTGTTTAAACTGTTTAACATTTTACATTACGATCATGGCGGCGGTAACTTATCTGCCTTCGTAGGTAAGGCAGTAGCCTCGGGGCTTGAAGATATGTATGGTTCTTTATCGGCTTGCCTTTGCGCTCTTGCAGGTCCAAGACACGGGAAGGCTAACCAAGATTCCTTAAATTTTGTAGAAGAAGTGTTGCAACACCTTGGAGAAAATGCTACAGAGAAAGATGTGGAAGCCTTTTTACAAAAAAAGGTGGATGAAGGGGAGTTGATTTTCGGATTTGGTCATGCGGTCTTAAAGGTGGAAGATCCGAGAGCAACCGTTCTTTATGATTGCGCGGAGCGTAATTATAAAGATCATCCTCTTGTTAAGATAGCAGGATTACTTAGAAAGGTGGGTCCAAAGGTGTTAGCTCAAAATCCTAAGATCTCTTGTCCTTATCCTAATATAGATGCTATCTCGGGGACTCTTCTGATGGCGGCAGGCTTTAGCTATCCTGATTATTTCACCGTGCTTTTCGGGCTTTCTCGATGTGTCGGCGTAGGCATTCAAATTGTATATGAAAGGATGGAGGCTCGAGGTGGAAAAGGAACCCCTATTGTAAGGCCAAAGTATATATACAAGGCTCGAGAATGAGAGATTATATTACCTGTATAGGGATCTTATGCTTCCTCGGTGTGGTAGAAGGTAAAGAAGAAGATATGGATCTTTCTCCTATTTCATTTTTTTTATCAACTCCTAAAGAGGGGTTAAATCAATTGGATTTTTCAGGTAAACCCTTTGTGAAAAAAGAAAAGCAGGTGTCTTTTTTATATAAAAATATGATTAAGCACGGTCATGTACAAGATCCTGATCTTGTGTGGGACTGGGGGCTTAGGACGGGGATCGGATGGAATACGGTTATAAAAAACTGGAATCTGATCGCAACTTATACAAAATTTCACACAAAACCTTTTGCTGGTATGACAACACCCGAAGGGCTTGTCATGCCCACTTGGAAGAATGCTAGTTTAAAGAAAAATGAACCTCCAGAAGCAGGTAATTTTGTAGCCTGGCGTTTACACTTGGACCTAGCCGATGTGGAGCTTGGAAGAAGCTTTACTCCTGTGGAAAAGGTGTCTTTACGTCCTCATGTAGGAGTTCGGGCTGCTTGGATCTACCAAAAACGAAAAAGAGTGCAGGCTGATAAAGATGAGGTTTCTCAAAGAAATCAGCCTTTATTTTGTTCTAATAACTGCATAGGTCTTGGTGGACGGGGCGGAGTTGATTCTTTATGGAATGTAGGTAAGGGAGTTAGTCTTTTCGGTGACGGGGCTTTAAGTCTGCTTGCGGGCTATTATAATATCGATCAAAGAAAAAGACCGATCCAAACGGATTATCAAATGTCGGATGAAGAAAATGGGATCACAAACGGGATTGCTACGGCAGAGATTTCTTTAGGAATGCAGTATGAAAAGGCTTTATCCATTCGGAAGTTTTTTACCGTTCGGGTGGGGTATGAGGTGAATTACATATTTAACCAAACCCGTTGGATGGATTGGTTCAGCAATGCCAAGGGGGCTTTAGCCGATGCAGGTAGCGGGATGTCTCTACAAGGTGTCACCCTGGGTTTTCGGCTGGACTTTTAACTATTTATATTAGAGGGATTTTTGATGAATATCAATCCGTTGCAGATTTCTTTACAAAAGGTTTCCGAGT
>JAZKAC010000153.1:0-10831 GCA_040389325.1 Chlamydiota bacterium
TTAGAGCCGCAAATTTAATTTCGAAAGCCTCCTTTATCCAAGAAGCAACGGATAAAGACCTAGAAGAAGCAGATCTTCTCTTAGCGCAATTTAATCCCGTCTGGAAAGGAACCAACCTACAAAAAAATGAATATGAAATAGAAGACATCTCGAAAATCTTGCATAATTCCTTAAAGGGTAGGCAAGGAAAACCCTTGACACTTGCTCTCGACTCTACTTTTGATCTTATAAATTCTTCTAAGACGGGGCAATTACTTAATGAATTTCAAGAAGAAATAAAGCAAGGAACTCTCAATGTCATTTGCTATCGAAGCGGTCTTAAGTTCGATCTTTTTGGGATGGATAACTACTGCGGAGCTCCTTTTTACACGATTCATAGTCAAGATGAAAAATGGACCTTTTTTGATGCCATTTTAAAAGATCCAGTATTACAAGCAGATCAACTTAGCCTTAACTGGTTTTGTCTTGCCTATCAAAATGCACCCCTTCAGTTAGAGCTCTATCAAAAGCAAATTTTCGATAACACAAAAAAGTTGTTAGGCAAAGTTCCTAACCGACTTCTTAATAAAAATGTCAACTATCGCATTATCCCTATCAAAGACGGCGTCGATCCCGTTTTTATCGATATCACGGTCTTTGGCCCCCTCCATCAAATAAAAACGGCTGCCCTCGTAGGCGGATATCTTAGCGTAAAATGCATAGAAGAGGGATTCCCTCTCTTTTATCGTCTAAGCGTCGGATTTCACCACACGAACCTCACCATGCTCTTTGGAGAAGATTGCTCTACCATCCGACTGACATTAGGACCCGATTCGGATCAAGTTGATTTCTTAGCTAAGTGCTTTGAAAGGATTGATGCGTTAAATGACTCTTCACCTTAAAAGAATAGGTTTTCTATTTTATGGATTTAGGATAGAATCATTGCTTTTTGCTAAGGTGCTTTAAGTGAAAGTCATTTTTTATACCGTGAAAACAGCTTCGGCTAAGGTGCACTATCTTCTTCAAACAGGATCTCACCACTTTGCCCAAAAAGAAAAGATCCAAATTATCGTTCCCGATAGAAAAGCGCTCACCTTTATCGATGAGCTTTTTTGGAGCCAACCTAAAGAAAGCTTTTTGCCGCATTGCATCTCTTCCCCTCTCCCCTTCCATGACTTACTCTACATTTGTCTTGCAGAAGAAGCTCTAGATGATTTTTCTTTTGTTTTCAACCTCACTCCAGCTCCTTACACGCCTCATCCTCGAGTAAAAGTTCTCTATGAGCTAGAAGATTGCACCCATCCTGATAAAAAGGCTCTTTTTCAAACAAAATTCAAGCTCTACCAAAGCCTTGGCCACACCCTATCCAACGGGTCCCTTTCTTAAGAAATTTACAATTCAATGTGAAGCCTTAAAAGGCATCACATCGCAAATGCCTTGTCATCAGACGATTAGATGAAAATACAATTTTTACTTTCCATTCAATCTACATATGGTTACAATTAAAGCAACCTTATGTAGAGTTGGAAAAATGAGAAACTACAGAGTTTTAGAAAATTGGCTCAAAAAAAATGCAAGTCCCAAACAATATCTTTTTCTTTACATCGATTTTAAGGCTCTTTTTCCAGACCTATCCCCATCTGCATTTAAAACATTACTAAGCCGTTCCGTAAAAAGAGATCTGTTAGAAAGAATCTGTAAAGGAGTCTACGCATATAAAGAGAGTATCCCTTCTAACGGCTTAATTCTGTTTCATGTTGCAGCCTTAATGAGAACGTGTGAATTCAACTACATAACTCTAGAAACCATATTGAGCGAATACGGAGCAATCTCCCAAATTCCCATCAATAGGATCACTATAATGTCTTCTGGAAGAAGTCATATTCTCTCCTGTGGAAAATATGGAACAATAGAATTTATTCATACTAAGCAAAAACCAGAGCAACTAGTCAACTCTCTTTGCTATGATCCTCTTTGTAACATGTGGAAGGCATCTATCAAGCTTGCAGTTAAAGACATGAAAAACACGCATAGAAATCTAGATCTTATTGACAGGGAGACTCTTTATGAACTTATTTGATAAATTAGTCGACGAAGCTTTGAAAAAACAACCCGACTTAGTCGTCTTAAGAATGGTTGTTGAAAAGGAATTGTTACAACATGACATTCTTAGAATTCTAAGCACGACTAACTTACTGAAAAATCTTACCTTTATCGGCGGAACATGTCTTAGGCTGTGCTATGGTGGCGTAAGACTTAGTGAAGACCTGGACTTCACGGGAGGACTAGATTTTTCAAGATCAGATCTTTCTTCAATGGGAAAAATCTTAACGGAAATGCTTTACAAAAAATATGGATTACACGTCTTCGTGAGCGAGCCGATAAAAGACAAATTCGATGTTGACACTTGGAAAGTAAAAGTTGAAACAAATCCTGGCACAAAGCACTTACCTGCCCAACGAATTAATATTGATATTTGCTCTCTGCCCTCTTATGAAAAAAAACCCATGCTACTTATCAATCCTTACGGCGTTGATATGGGAACAACAGGTCTTATCGTCCAAGCTCAATCAAGAGAGGAACTTTTTTCAGACAAATTGATCGCATTTGCTTTAAGACCTAATAGAATCAAATATCGTGACCTCTGGGATATCATGTGGTTACACGGAAAGGGAATCCATCCGAGAATAGAGCTAATCCCCAAAAAACTTTTGGATCGGAAATTAACGATGCCAGGTTTTTTAACATTATTCGAAGAACGAAGAAAAACTCTTTCAGCCTCTTCACTCCTAGAAAAAGAGTTTAAACAGGAGATGGGACGCTTCTTACCTTTTGAACAATTTCAAAGTATTCTCAAACAAGAGGGCTTTTGGACATTCATCTGTAATTATATCGAAGAAATAGAAGTTCTACTCAAAAAATCAACTTCGATTAGAGAGTAATTTGCGACTATGAGATCATTTTAATTTGAGGAAGTAAGCTTAAGAAAAACTCTTTTGACCAGCCTTCAACTTCTTTAGGGCTCTGAATAAATCGCCAAATATCTTCTTTAGCCGCCTCTAAATTAAGATGGAGAATTTTCTCTTTTAATAGAGCTAAAAATATTTCATGATTAAGCTCTTCTGAAGAGGTATAGTGTCCCGATTGCCTCATGCGTGTTTCTAGATGAGATAGATGTAAGGAGAATCCTTTTTTAACATACCAGATGAAGTCGTACCAGTCTCTTCCTTTTACACGTACTTTATAAGGACGACATAAAAGAGCATGCATTTTTCCAGAAAACAAATCCTCTGGTACGTAAGTACGTACAGAAAAAGGGATAGGTTTGAGAAGATAACGAATTTCAGTTGTAAAACCAAGGGGTGGGTTTATATCGACTTCTAGCTTTATTTTAATGATCTCATTAGATTGAGTATGTCTTTTTAAACTCTCATCCAATCCTATCCGAATAAATGTCTCTAATGTTCCTGTTTTAAGAAAGGCTGACTGAATGGATTCATCCATGTGTTTAATTTTATGTTCGACGGTAGCTTTAAGCCCTGAAATTGCTAACTCTTCTTCTATAGCTTTTAAAAAAGGTATTAAATGAAAATCGGGATTAGGAGTAAGAAGTGAAAAATCAAGATCTTCACTAAACCTATTAAGCCCATGTAAGATACGAAGAGAGGTTCCCCCGTAAAAGGCTGCATTTTCAAAAAACTTCGCTCTCCATAAACCTAGTAAGGCAATTTCTTGGATAATTTCTTGAATTGCATTGATGTAGTCGGTTTTTGACTTAGGGTGATAATTTTCGAGTAATTCTTCTACAGTGGTTTTCATAAAAAATTTATTAATGTTGTGCTGTTTTTGTGATAGACTTTTGTAATCTCTGCAATTTTTTTAAAGTCAAAATTTCTAAATAAAGCTTCATCGACCCTCATTTCTTCAAAAAGATAATAACGAAGCTCGTTAAGAGTTCGAATACCAGGTGTTTTATAGACAAGGTCGATTAAAGCTTTTTCGGGAGAGGCTATAAAATAGCCTTCCCCCTTTCCGTTATCTTTATAATCTATACCGATTCCGAATTTTTCTCGACTAACGGCTCGGTATTCAAATGTTCCTAGGGGCGTGTGTAGGATTTTCGAGTCTCCAATCGTTAAGGAAGTTATTGTTTTGGGACGTTCGGAGAGTAGCCCATAATTAGAAAGAGCGTACTCAAAAGAAACACAAGAAGGTCCATAGATAAGATTAGCTATCGTTTCTAAATTTAGCGGGTTTTGTCTTAAATCTTCTCCAAAAACATACAGTCCTTTTTTTACTCTAACGATCTTACCCTCAGAGATTAAGGAGGATATTTTATCACGAGGTTTTTTCAAATCTCGTAAAAAATCCATAAGCATTTGGTAGTCAAAAACATCCGCTTTGACCTGTTTTCTAAATAGTTCAAACCCCATAAACATAATTATACATATTTTTCCTGGTATGTCCAGAAAAAATGGACATATCGAGGAAAATACGCAACTAACTTAACCCTATTCAAGCGATGAGCACGCCAAGTTTTTGCAATATTTAATTACGCAGGGTTCTAACGAGAATTGTTTTTGGACCTAGAAGGGTTGTTTCCTCTACGATAAGTTCAAATTGATCAATGCGGACATTCTCTCCCTCTCTTGGAATATGCCCTAGGGCCAGCTCCATAGCTTGAGCTAATGTCTTTGCGTGTTTGAAGCTAATATCTACGTGGTAGTGCTCTTTAAATTCCTTAAGAAGCATATCTCCCGGGAAAGCCCGATCTAAGGCTATCTGATGCATAGAAGGACCTATATCGACAAAAGACATCCATTGATCCTTCCTTCCGAAGATCTCGTCTACAATCTCATCTAAAGTCAAAATACCGACAGCCGCTCCCGTTTGATTAAGAACAACCGCCACGCTTTGATTGTTTTTTCGAAACTGTTTTAAAATCTGTAAAATTGTCGCCGATTCGGCGATAAACCAGGGGGCTCTTGCATGCTCTCGAATCCTTTTTGATTCGGTCAAACGAAGAAGATCTCTTGGATAAGCAATCGCCACAATATTGCTGCGCTCTTTATGAAATAAAGGTACGTAGGGGGTGTATTCTTCTTGCAAGAGAGGTCTTATTTCAGCAAGAGTTGCTTGAGAAGAGAGCATCTTCACTTCTTTCAATGAAAGCATAAGCTCTTTAGCTATTTTATTTTTTAAAGAAAAAATACTATCCACTACCGTATTAAGTTCGTCTTTTTCTTGACTAAAGTACGTTTCCTCTCTTGCCTCAATAACATTTTGTAATTCTTCTCGACTTAAATACACTTCACTCACGTGCTCGGATCCAAAAAATTTATGGATCCATTTACAAAATAGATCAATCATCCAAACAAAAGGACGTAAAATAAGAGCCATCACATATAAAGTTGTTACCCCCAGCATCACGGCGTGCTCTGCATAGCGTCTTCCCGCAAACATGGGAGCTATCTCTGCAAATATAAGAACTAAAAAAGCTTGAGTTATGGGAGCCCAAAAAGGGCTCGTTCCCAACCCTTCATAAAACTTACGAGAGCATTCCGAACCGATTAAAAGCGCTGCATTCACACAAACTAACGTTGTCCCAAAAAGAAGAGCTGGGCGAGAAAGAAGATATTGCAAACAGATAGCACTTCTATCTCGTTTGCTAATGTAATATTGCAATCTTACTTTATTGAAAGAGACGCAAGCCATCTCCATCATGGCAAAAAAAGATTGCGCTACGATGCAAAAAAGGGCGAAAAATAAAAACTGTTTCCATGACTCCAAAAACTTCACCTATATTTTTTAGCAGATGTTATCAATCTCCGGATATATATCCTTCGAATACGAGTCGGATCCGCAGAAAGAATATGAAAAAGAAACTCTTTGGTATGATATTTCGTACCGGGCTTAGGGATATCCCCTAACTGTTCCGTAAGCCATCCCCCGATTGTCACCATAAGGTTTTCACTTTTTAAGCTTACGTTAAAAATTTCCTCAAACTCGGAAAGCTCCAACTTGCCGCTTGCGATGATCACGTCATCTCCCGCTCTTGTAAAAAAAACTTCCTGATCTCTTCTATCGGTAATTTCTCCTACAACCTCTTCCACCAGATCTTCCATTGCAATAATCCCTGTTATAGATCCATATTCATCGACCACAACGGCAATTGACTCTTTTTTTTCATAAAACTGTCCTAAAAGAACATCCCCCTTCATTGCCTCTGGAACAAAAAAAGGCTTCTTAATAATAGGGATCAAATCCTTTGTCTCTTTAATCAAGTATTTATGCTGAAAAAAGATTCGACTCGAAATAATACCCACAAGCTTATCCAGTCCTCCTTCACAAAGAGGAATCCTCGTACACTCTTGATCTACAAAAAGATGGATAAGACGACTTAGGGGCTCCGTAGACTGAAAATAAATCACCTCTTCCCTTGGCCTCATCAATTCTTTTACAGTGGCTTCTTGTAGGTGAATGTATCCTCGGATAAGTTCCGTTTCCTCAGGAAGTAAAATCCCCCTATCCTTAGAGTCTTTTAATGCGTGTTGCAACTCATCAACGGAGATTTCTTTTTCTCTATGTAAAAAGAAAAAAACAAGGGGCGTAACGAAACTTGTAATCAAAGAAAGAAGCTTGCGAAGAGGATATAAAACCACTTGAATGCGAGATAAAATAGGGGCCATCCAACAAGAGATCCTGACGTTGTTGGTCATAGCTAACGACTTGGGAATCATCTCTCCTAAAATAAGATTAATCGCAAGAGGAACACCTATGCTCAAAGCCCAGCTGTCTTTTTTTTGGAAAATCGTCGAGATGATATTTTGAATGCCAAGACTTAGGACGACGATTAGAATAATCAATGTCACAAGAAGGTCTCTTGGCTGAGAAAGTAATTTGGCGATCTGCTTTTTTCTAGGATCTGGTCCTTTTTTAAAAGCCTTAACTTGCATGGTGGATAGAGAAAAAAGAGCGGTCTCGGCTCCTGAAAACACGGCTAAAGCCAACACGGCAAAAATAAGTAATAAGACAAGAAAAGTCGTTATCACGAAAAAATATTATTCATTTTTTTAATCATCTTTTTTAAAATATACTTTCATTTGACCTTCAGGGACAACCCCCAACCGTTTTTTTAACACCATTTCAAGCCAAGCATCATCGGAACGACTGCTTAGCTCTAAGGTTAACTCTTCTTGTTCTTCCAGAAGAAGTTTTTTTAACACTTCTACTTTCTGAACCTTATCTTTTAACTCCACACAAACTCTAGATTTTTTATACATAGCTTCACCGTATAGAGCAAAACAGCCGATTGCAACGGAAAAAATCCACCCAGAGGCCCAATTTGATTTCCAAATTGATCCTTCTTCTTGTCCAGTTTTCTCTATAGCCCATTTGGGCACGCTTCTAATCATAAACAGCAACCATGCAGCAGGCACACACCTTAAATCCGATTGTATGGAAAAATATATATTCTTCCACTAAAATAGCATAAATTATGCAACAGGTAGCGTAATTCCTACTTGTTTCATGTATTTTCCCCCTCTATCCGCATAAGAAGTTATACAAGCTTCAGCTCCTTTATAAAAAAGAACTTGAGCTAATCCTTCATTAGCATAAATTTTAGCGGGTAACGGAGTTGTATTGGAAATCTCCAATGTAACATATCCTTCCCATCCAGGCTCAAAGGGTGTTACATTCACAATGATTCCACAACGGGCATAAGTTGACTTTCCGAGACATATCGTAAGAACGTCTCTTGGAATGCGAAAATATTCCACACTTCTTGCTAAGGCAAAAGAGTTAGGAGGAATGATGCACTCTTCCGTTCGCATCGTAACAAAAGAATTTTCACTAAAATTTTTTGGATCCACAAGGCAGTTATGCACATTTGTGAACACCATAAATTCATCAGACACCCTTAAATCATACCCATAGCTGGAAAGGCCATAGCTTATAACCTTATTCCCATGCTCATCATAACGCACCTGTTCTTCTACGAAGGGCTCGATCATTCCGTGCTCTTCTGCCATCTCTTTAATCCATCGATCTGCTTGTAAACTCATAATAGGCTCTCATTTATTTCCATAAGATGTATTATATATAGCGCGTGAAATAGTTTTCCTGCTAGAGTTTTTATACGAGGCTAGAATAATGGAAAAAGAAAGTTACATAGAATCTACTTGGACTAAGCCAGATGAGGTCTTTGAAAAGCCTCTTCGACCCGAGAGTTTAGAGGATTTTTTAGGACAAGAAAGCATACGAGAAAGGTTGGAAGTACTGATCGGCGCTGCAAAGCAGCGAGGCGATCCCATTTCTCACTGTTTATTTTATGGCCCTCCTGGCCTCGGAAAAACCACGTTGGCCAATATCATTGCAAAGTCTATGGGAACAAAACTTGTAGTCACCTCAGGTCCCATACTGGAAAAAGCGGGAGATCTGGCAGGTATTTTAACCAATCTACAAGACGGCGATCTTCTTTTTATCGACGAGATCCATAGATTAAATCGTGTCATAGAAGAGTATCTTTATCCTGCGATGGAAGATTTTGTTCTCGACCTCATGATCGATTCAGGCCCTAACGCCCGTAGCGTCCAGGTAAAACTAAACCGTTTTACTCTGATAGGCGCCACGACAAGAGCAGGTCTTTTAACGGGACCCATGCGTTCCAGATTCCCCTTCACCTGCAGATTAGACTACTACCCTTCCAATATCTTAATGAAGATCATCCAAAGATCCTCTCACATCTTACATCTACCCCTAGAAGAGCCTGCCGCCTTAGAAATCGCTACAAGATCAAGAGGCACCCCCCGTATCGCAAACAATCTTTTGCGTTGGGTAAGAGACTATGCCCAGATGAAAACTAAAAATAAAGCAGATCTAGAAGCCGTAATAGCAGCTCTTGATATGATCGCCATCGATCATAAAGGTCTTGACGAAATGGATAAAAAAATATTACAAATATTAATTGACTACTATGGTGGAGGTCCTGTGGGAATCAGCACTCTTGCCATTGCAGTGGGGGAAGAATCCGAAACGTTAGCCGAGCTTTATGAACCTTATCTTATTTTACAAGGGTTCATGAAAAGAACCCCGAGAGGAAGAGAGGCAACACTTAACGCATACACCCACTTAGGAAAAGAAATTCCTTCTAAATTTACTGGAGAAAACACATGAGACCCATACATTTATTATTAGCTTTTAGTTTAGCTACCTTATCCATCCATACTCCTATTTTTTCTAGAGCCATGGAAATTCCTATGGATACGGCACAAAAAAACAAACCCGTTACAATTAAAATTCTTCTTCAAGAAAAAGAGCCTAGCCTTCTTTTAGAAGTTAAAGGACCTTATAAGATTTTTTGTCCTCACACAGATATTTTACTTGCCTCAAGCTCTTCTGCAAAAAGAGCCTTTATAACTCCTAGTGCCAATGGATTATCTTGGGGAGAATTGCTCCCGGGAAATCAAGCCCTCCGTATTGTTCCAGCAGATAACAAGACTTCTATCTTTGTTAATGGAATACAGTATAAGGGATGCCTAGAGGTTTACGATCTTGGAGGTTCTCTTCGTGCCGTTATGGAATCCGACGTAGAAAATTACCTAAAATCCTGTTTGGCAACAAGCTTCTTTGACGTAGAAGAACCCGAGGTCTTAAATGCTTTGGCAATAGTTCTTCGCACTCAAACTTATCATCAAATACAAAAAGACACTCAAGCGGCTTGGCATACAACAGCAGCAGACTCAGGTTATAGAGGGTTTGCTATCACCTTCCAAAACTTATCCGTAGAAAAAGCAATCAACGCAACTAGACACGCCGTGCTAACTTACAACACCAAACCTTTTGCTACGGGATGGACCGAAAATAGCGCTGGAGTTACGGCTTCTTTTTCTTCCGTTTTCAAAAAAAACAGTCCTTCTCCTAAAGGTGTTAAGATTGCAGGAATGGAAGCTGAAAGGTTAAAAAGCGCTTGGTCTTTTCAGGTAGCGAAGGATCAACTAGCCAAGATTGCTAAACTTGCTCAAGTTTCTTCCGTTGCAGCTTTTTCAGAAAAAGGATCGGGGAAAGTCTACGCAGTAAAGATAAATAATGGCGCAGATATTAAGACCTTGGACTTTTTTGCTCTTCAAGATGCCTTAGGAAAAAACAAGCTTAAGAGCAATGACTTCACTATCGAGGTGTTAGATAATGCCATTCGTTTTAAAGGGTATGGAGAAGGAGATGGCGTTGGCCTTTGCCTTCACTCTGCAACCTTAATGGCTAAGCAAGGACTTGATGCTAAAACGATCCTATCTAAATTCTTCGAAGAAGCCTCTCTTGAAAAGATGGAAAGACTTCCTGCACTCTAACTAAATTTAATCACAAGCTCAAGACCTCAGCTTGAGCTTGTGATTAACGATAAAAGCACAAATTCTAACTTCTTCGAAGGAAGTTCCGTGTAGTGATTTCACCCTTTTTAACTCAAGTTGTTTTACTTAAAAATACTTTTTAAGAGTTTATTTGGGTGGTAGAGGAGCCAATCACTTGCACTCCCCCCCAATTGGATCCCGCCATGCGCAATTAACGCAACGGGCTCGAGACAACATCTTTCACCAGGTCGATGGTTAGAATAATTTGAACTTTATTTCTGCCCTTGGCAGAGGATGTTTCTTACAGAATAAGTTATACTTATCCCACGTGAAACTTCTACGCTGACTCCGTCTATTTAGCCACTTAAAAAGTATCCGTTTCGATTCATATATGTATTTATTAACTTCACCTATGTTGAAGGTGGGCTGTCACATCTAGGCATTCTCTTACCCGTATTTCTCTGTGAAAATTCCAGATGATTCTGGTTTTTTTTCTTCGGGAA
>JAZKAC010000154.1:0-12599 GCA_040389325.1 Chlamydiota bacterium
AAATGGGTCATTCTCAGCGATTGTAGGGTGGGTCATTCTTCGTGATTTTTAACACAAAGACCTTTTAAAGGTTTGTATTTTTGTCAGCTCTTTCGTCTGGGTCTAAATCTCTCGATCCTAAATCGCGTTTCTCTCGATTTTATTCGCGGTAAGTCTCGGTCTTAAATCGCGTTTTTCTCAATTTTGAATCGCGTAGGCTCTCGATCCTAAATCGCGTTTTTCTCGATTTAAGCCGCGTCCGCTCTCGATTCTAAATTGCGCAAAGTCTCGATTTTAAACCGCAAAATACAATTAATGCACAGAGGAGTTCTTAAAATCGCCTGACGGGCCTGTGGGCGTAAAAGTCCGTTGAATACAAATATAACAAACTATTTATAAGATGCTTGCGTTAAAATCTTGGTGCAGGTTGTCTCACTTTGGCAGATAAGTCTAAAGCGTTATTTATAAGTGTTTTATAAAATCTTAAAAAATTCTATCCGTTCTTATAAAAATCCAATAGACTTTTGCGGCCGTAGATATTTAGCAAAGAAAGTAATGACGAGAAAAAATAGTTTTTTTTAAGATGAAAACTGGAGAAAAACTATGACTTCACAGTTCTGCTCCAGTTTTAATTTGTATAATTACAGATTTTTCTTGTTTGAGCAACTGCCTTCTTTTCTTTTTCCGTGAAGATCTTTTTTGCATTCACAGCAAGAGTCTTCAAATTGTTTCCATTCTTTTTTTGCTTGTTCTTCATTCCATCCGTAATGAGTTTGTAACTTTCCTAAGAGTTGATCTTTTTTGCCTTCAGATTGAGTAAGATCATCATCAGTCAATTTCCCCCATTTTTGCTTAATTTTTCCTTTAAATTCATTCCAGTTACCTTTAAGTATATCCTTGTTCATAGTTTTTTCTCCCTTTTTGCAAGATTAACGATAAGTAATTTTGACGCCGATGAATTAAGCATCAAAATATAAACTAATACTATAATAAACAAATATATTAATCAATGCGTGTAATCATTTGTTTTAACTAAGTCTGTTAATTATGTATTATATTGGTTGTAATGCTGATGCTAGATAAGTATATGTGTATATAGCTTATTATAAGCGTGTTGTGTTTTTTTTAATAAATTCATATCTAACATTTAAATTTAGAGACACTTGAGATGGGTATTCCATTGATAATTTAGAAAGTCTAGCTTAAAAAATTTTTTTAAATTTCAGCTAGTTGTTGAAGTTTACTTTATTTAGATGTAAATTATAATTATATGTCTTTTTTAACTTAAGTAAGGGTTTTATGAGCAAGGAAAAGAAAGAAGATCCTAAGAATAAAAATGTTGTTAAAAGATTGCTTCCCGATGTTCCTCGCAAACTTCCTTCAGCCACATCATCTATAGCTCCTTCGACTTCGGTTCCAGCAGCTCCAGTGCCTCCCGATCCCGAGATTTTGACGGCAACAACAAAACCTGGCACTCGGCAGAAGGCAACGGCAGTTGATGCTATGGTTTTAAAGATGGCTGAAGAAAACATAGAGACAACTCCTGAGGTCGAAGAGGCTAGGAAGGAGTCGCTTCAGAAAAAAGTAGATGGGGGGATCGATTCGGTAAGAGCCTATTTTTCTAAAAAAGATACGGGGCCTTCTCAAGAAGACACGGCGGTCCTCGAAGGGAGAGAAGATGTGGAAGTTGCTGAAGAGGTAAAGGAAGAAGATGATGTAGACCCAAATGCTCTTTTCCCTGGGCTAAAAGCTATTGGCAACGCCTTAGGATTGTCCTCTAAAAAGAAAAAGAAATCTTCTTTAGAAGATGAATAGAATTTGAAGGGTGGTGATCGCGTTAAAAGTCATATGAAGAGCGATAGAAGCTAATAACGAGCCTTGTCTTTCATATACAAATCCTAAAAAGCATCCAAAGGTAAATAAAGAGAAGAAAAGAGATATGTTGCCAAGTCCTTGCGCTGGTGAGATATGAATAAAGGCAAAGAAGAAGGCCGCAATGACTAAAGCACTTTTTCTAGATACGTATTGCTTTAGTAGGTTTTGTAGTAGCCCTCGAAATAAAAACTCTTCGATCACGGGAGCCGAGATAAAGACGGCAAGTAGGGTAGATATAAGTAGGGGGGGTGAGTGAAGGGCTAGCTTTAGTTGATGAACAGCCACCTGTTCGTAGTTTGTAGCTCCAAAAACTACACAGATGAGAAGATCAAAAGTTTGTCCGACTGCCAAGGTGATAGGAGCTCCTAAAAACCAGGTATAGGCACCTATTAAGAAATCTTGGCGTAAGGTGGATTTAGGGTGTATAAAGGGGTTTTTCCAAAGGGTGTAAAAAGCCTTTTTTTCAAAAAAACGGGAAGATATCCAAAGAAAAAAAAACAGAGAAAAGTGCTACATATTTGCGTTAGAGCAAAGATGGAGGTTTTTTCCCAAGAAGGGAGGAATTCTAGCGCTATTTGGAATAAAAAATGGGCTAATGGAAGAAATACAATAAAGTAGATAGCAAAGCACCCCAGCACTTGAGGAAGCGTGACTAGGGGTGTTTCGGTGCTTTTAGGAAGCGTGTAGAACTTTCTTTTGTAGGCGATCCAGTTGGTTACGCAAGAGATCAATACAAAAAGAAAAATCATAGGTAGGTATTCTACACATTCTTTTGAAGTGAACATTATTTTTTTACTTTCGCTAGAAGGATGTAGCTTTCTATTCTGTCTTTTAATTCCTTGATCAGCTGAGAATGAGCGATTCCTACGGGAGAAAGCCCAAATTCTTCACTATCCCAGGAGCATTGATCAAAATTATATTGATTAAACTGTCTTGGAATAAAATGGGAATCTTGCAAGATTTCTTGTAGGGTAACTTTAGGAGTATCCCCTCTATTGTCAATGATCCGTATTCTTAAGCCCATTTTAAGTTCGGCAGCTAACATGGAAGGGGGCGTTGGCTTAGTCGTTTCTTTCGGAACTTCTTTATGCTCCAACAGCTCTAAGAACACAATAAAATCTTCTTCGGAAAAGACTTGCTTTATCCAGCTTATATCTTCTCCGAAAGGATTGTTTTTTCCTTTCATTCTTTTAGTCTGAGAGCGTATTTGACTGGGTAAGGCTAGGTCAAAAAGGTTTTTTTGATCTAATTTAGAGCAAAGAGTGTAGGTAATCTCTTCCGATATATTCCAGCCAAGAGACTGATCGCTATTATCTATTAAAGGAACGATGGCAAGAGTAGACTTAACGGCCTGTTCTCCTGAAAGCGTCGAGGTTGTCGTATTGTCTTGTTGACAGCCGGAGACAAGAGCTCCTAAGCAAAAAACAGAGGTTAAAAAATGTTTATTCATGAAAAAATCCTTGTTATAAAGGCTCAAGATACCAAATTCATTAGATTCTTATCTAGAGCAAATTGCTTCCAGTATAATAGAGGATCTAGGAGCTATTAGATAGGTGTCTACGGATAAGGGAGATCTATCTTGTTCTTCTATAAAATCTAATGGAGAAGAAAGGGAGGTATTGACGACTTGAGCCCATGAGGTATAGGAGGGTAAGGAGAGCTCTATAGGCGTGCAGTTTGCATTGAAGGCAACAAGGCAGTCTCTACCTTCATTAGGGTTTTTTAGGATGTAGCTGATGGAGTGGCTATTTTGACTAAAGTCTGCATTGAGCCACTCGATGTCTTGTCCTGATAGAAAAGAACTTCTACAAAAGAAATAATTTTTTTCTTTTCGAAATTGGATAAGATTTTTCATAAATCGGAAAAGATCTTGTTTGTTTTCAAATTCATCCCACAAGAACCAATTGAGTTTGTCATCTAGGCAATAGGTGTTGTTGTTACCTTTTTTTGTATGTCCATATTCATCGCCCATTAAGATCATGGGAACCCCAAGAGAAAGAAGAAGAACCGTTTGAAGATTTTTCATCTGTTGAGTTCTTAAGAGGAGGATTTTTGCATCCGTCGTTTCTCCTTCTACTCCACAGTTCCAGCTTTCGTTGTCATTCATTCCGTCTTTGTTATCTTCTTTATTTAATTCATTGTGTTTGTCTTGATAAGAAACGAGGTCATTTAAGGTGTAGCCGTCATGGGCTGTAATGAAGTTAATGCTTTTTAAGGGGGATTTACCTCCGTAAAGGTCTTGAGAGCCACAAAGAGCTTGCATGAAAGCGGTCACCTGCCCATCTGTGCTTTTGATGAACTTACGAACGACATCTCGGTATCTGCCATTCCACTCGGACCAACGATTTCCTCCTGGGAAAGAGCCTACTTGGTAAAGACCGCCCGCATCCCAAGCTTCTGCAATTAATAAAGAATCTTGCAAAAGAGGAGCTTTACGTATGAGTTTTAAAACGGGAGGATCTTTCATCACGCCCCCGTCGGGGGCTCTAGTGAAGATGGATGCAAGGTCAAAGCGGAAGCCGTCCACTTGCATTTCATCAGCCCAGTAAGATAAAGAATCTACGATAAACTTACTTGAGACGGGATCATTGCAGTTAAAAGTATTGCCTGTCCCTGAAAAATTGAAATAGTTTTTGTTTTGATCGAAAGAATAGTAGGTTTCTTTGGCAAGGCCTTTAAAAGAAAGGGTTGATCCGTCATTGCCGTTTTCTGCCGTGTGATTATAGACGACATCCAAGATGACGGCGATGCCGCTCTTGTGAAGCTCTCTCACAAGAGTTTTAAACTCTTGTATGGGAGCTTCCCATTCTTTATTATAGGCGTATCTTTGCATGGGGCAGAAGAAATTTACGGTTGAGTAACCCCAAAAGTTATAAAGGGCCTTTGTTGGCGTGTTTTCACATTCGTTAAACTCAAAGATTGGAAGTAGTTCTACGGCGTTGATTCCTAAAGAAAGAAGATGGGGGATTTTAGGGATCATTCCTAAAAAAGTTCCTTTTTCCAAGACTTGGCTAGAGTCATCTTGAGTAAAACCTCTAACATGCATCTCGTAGATAATGAGATCGCTTAAAGGGGTTTTTGGCTTTTTTGTTTCTTCCCAATCAAAGGAAGGTAAAGTGAAGCATCGGCCTCTTGGGGCGTATGTTCCCGTGATCCCCCAGACGAAGGAAGAGGATAATCCCTTAGCATAGGGGTCATGTACATAAGCCACCTCATTTGGATAGGTTGCTTGGTATAGGTATTCAAAAGGAGGAGATAGGCTCGGGATAAAGATATGCCAAACGCCACCCGTTTTATTATGAATGGGATCTAGGGGGACAATGGAGAAGGGGTCTACGGCTCCCGGCTTAAAAAGAAATAAAGACATTTTGGGAGCTTGAGAGAAAATCGCAAAGTTCACTCCGTCGTTTTTTATAGAAGTTCCTAAATGTTTTTTTTCCCCTCGTAAGGTGGCCATTGTATATTTCCCAGATTAAAAAACTCAATATAACGATTAGTTCATATTTATCAATCATTTTTCAGTTTAGAAGAAGAATGTGTTTAAGTGTAAATGGCATATATTTTTTTTAGAACCCTTTGTAAGGGAAAGTTGCGTAAAAAAAACAAAAATCCTCATTGCTATTTTTTTTTAGTTAGACTACTCTTTGAATTAGGATTATTGTTCATTTTATTGAATGGGCTTGAAAAAAATTAACGCACTTTTAGGAGGATGTGTCCATGACACTCGAAAACGCAAAGGCAAATCTTAAAGAATTTGCTAAAGAACTCAACTTGGAATTGATCTTCGATGAGAATCATACGTGTATTTTAGGAATAGACAATACTTTTTCTTTGCACTTAACCTATGAGCCGAATTCGGATCGTTTATATCTATATTCTCCTATCTTGGACGGGCTTCCTAAAGATGACAAAACTCGTCTTAAATTATATGAAATCTTGCTTGAAGGTTCCATGTTAGGTGGACAGATGGCGGGTGGAGGAATTGGAGTGGCTGTGCCAGAAGAACTCATCCTTATGCATTGTGTTCTAGAGATGGGTGTTGGAACGGATACGGCTTCCCTAAGAAGATTTGCTCCTCTTTTTGTAGAAGCTGTCGAAAAATGGAGAGCTAAAGCGAAAAATATTCTAGAAGGAAGAGAAGTAGAATCATCTTCTAAAGATTCTTCTGCACCTATGCCTAACATGAGTCAAAGACCAGGCGGAGAGCGTTTTCTGAAAATCTAAATTTTAATTCAATAACCTGCTCATTTTCTTGTGAGCAGGTTATTGAATCTTTTGTTGGACGGCTGCAAGAGCTGGGCTGATTTCCTTATCTCTTTTTTGAATTTTTTCTTCCATAATCTTTACGCTAGAAATTACGGTCGAGTGGTCTCGGTTGAAGTATTCTCCAATTTTCATGAAAGGCATCTTAAGTTGACTTCGGCATAAAAACATGGCGAGCTGACGAGGTGTTGTGCATTCTTGTGTTTGAGATTTGCTTAAAATGTCTTTTGAGCTAAGCCCGTAGAAGTCCGCAATGTGAGATACGATTCGCTCGGGAGAGAGACTCTCTTTTTCTTGCTGCTCTAGGAGGTCTTTTAAAATCAGTTGGATTTTAGGGGGGGTAAGGGAGCGTTTGGAAGACGAAGCTCTTAGGTAAAGAGCATCGAGCGCTCTTTGGATGGATTTTGGGTTGGCAGAAAAACTTTCTATGATAAAGCGCCTGGAAGGTTCTGCTAAAGGTAAATCAAGTTGTCTACATCGATTTTCTACCATGAGTAGAAGGTCGGTCTTTTCAAGTTTTAAGATAGGAAGAGAAAGTCCCCATTCAAAACGGCTAATTAGTCTAGGCTCGATATATTGTAAAGAGCCAGGGGGCATATTGGCGCTTAAGATAATTTGCTTCCCTTGATTATGCAGCGTGTTAAAAGTATGAAAAAATTCTTCTTGTGTCGCCATCTTTCTGCCTAGGTGTTGCACATCATCAATGATGAGTACATCGATATGTCGATGGGCTTTTCTAAATTCTAACATATTGCCGTTGCGGATAGCCTTTACAAGATTTTCTGTAAAGGTTTCAGCTCTTACGTAAAGCACGTTAGTGTGTTTTTTTTGAAGCTCATAGGCAAAGGCCTGCAAAAGATGGGTTTTGCCTGTGCAAGGACCTCCGTATAGGAAGATAGGGTTAAATAGGAGTTCTTTAGAGGAGACGGTTTGTGTAAGCAGGTGGGATAAAATTTGATTAGCTTCACTAAAGATGAATTGGTTTTTTGTGTAATCGGCTAGTAGCTGATCTCTTGTGATAACAAAAGGAACGGGCGGAAGGGTTTCTTGTCTATCCGTTTTCCCTTTTAGAGGCTGTTGGTTGGCGCAAGTTAAGTGGATTTTAATGGAACGGAAATTATTATTGATGAAGGACTTTTTTGCTTCTGCACGAACGTGTTCTTCAAACCAATCAATTTGAAAAGATGTTTCGGCTTCTAGGTATAAATTACCTGCATCAAAGTGGATTACTTTTAGGGGACGAAGCCATTTTACAATGGTTTCGTCTCCCAGGTCGGATCGTAATTTATCTAAAAACGATTCCCATGCTTGCATAGATCACTCTTGCTAAGTTTTTTTCATCAACTTGGCTTTCAGTTGTTTATTTGTCAACCATTGTTGACCGATACCCAAAGCCATAGAAGAGAGCCAATATATGTTAAGTCCCGAAGGGAAATTATAGAACATGAAAGTAAAGACAACTACCATGACATTTCCCATCATTTTCTGTTGTTTTTGCGTATCTGTCAAAAACTTTGGATCTTTTGGTGCTTGAGAAGACATTTTTTGCTGTATATACATGATAAAAGCTAACAAAAATGGCAACAAGTGTAAGTTAGTTCCAAAGAAGAAGATAGGATAATTCCAAGAGATAAGGATGTCAGGAGCTGTTAGGTTATCAATCCATCCTGGGATAAAGCTTGCGCCTCTTAGTTCGAATACCGATTTAAGAAGATCAAACATACCGATAAGAAAAGGGATTTGGATTAAGATAGGTAGACAGCCCATTAAAGGATTGACCCCTTTTTCTCTATAAAGAGCCAACACTTCCATTTGTGCTTTTTTAGGATCTTTTTTGTATTTTTCTTGTAGAGCAGTTACTTGTGGACCAATCTGCTGCATTCTAAGAGAGGATTTAATGGACCAGCCGTTTAGCGGATAGAGCATAATTCTAAGAGCTAAAGTTAGTAAGATAATGGAAAATCCCCAAGATCCCGTGATTTGGTAAAAGAACTTCATAAGGAGGAAGAGGAATTTAGCAAAAGGTTCGGAGATGAATGTAAACCATCCTTGGAAGCTCATCGCTGAATTAAAGTGAGGATCCGCTCCTGTCTTTGCCAAAGTAACATCAAGGTTCTTTAGTAAAGTGTCTTGATAAGGTCCTGCAAAAAAACGGAGCTTTAAGGGTTGATCGCTTGTTGTTTTAAGAGGGATGAAAAACTCATATCCAGGATACTTATCCATGGAATATAGATCATACTGCGCATCGATTAGAGAAAGTCTTGTCGGAGCAAGAGTTCCGCTGATCATGTTAGCTTTAAACCCTGAGGCTATATCGGATAAAGGCTCTACGATAAGGCCTAAAAAACCGTTAGAGTTGCTAACCCAGGTAGGAGCAATGGAGGAGTAGGTCATTAAAGACTTCGGAAGAGAAAGAGATTCTACTTGCGTCTTTTGAGCTTTTTGTAAAAGATATTTCAAGGTAGGAGAGAAGCTTCCCGAGATAAGCTCAACATCAGGTACGCCTGTAGTTAGCCAAAGGCCTCTTCCGTCCCCTTCTACTTTTACGGATACTTCTAAACAATAAGGGGTGTTATCGGATGTAAGGGTGAATGTTTTAGTGATTTTTCTATAGCTATCCGCATAAGAAAATTCGATGAGGTTTTTTTCGAATCGAGTGACTTGATACGGTTTGTTGTATAGGACTTCTTCATCGGATAGTACGTTGAATGCAAAGTATTTGCAAGAAAGAGGATGAATTGTTTGCCCATTTTCTCCAAAGACAGGTCTGCGAAGTAGTGGATAATACCCTCCGACTAGACTTTCTGAAACCTTTAGTCTTTGTCCATTTTCGAATTTCCAAAAGCCTTTTACGGGGAAGTGATCGTTAAAGGGATAGTCTTCTTGCATGGTGCGATCAAATTCAATCGGGAGAATGAGACTCTTCGGGTTTTTCTCCGTTTGGAAGGGAAGGTTGATTTCAGAGATAGATCCACCGATAGTAGAAAAGACAACTTGTTGAAAGTCGTTTTCTAATACATAAAGATCTTCTGCCGAGGTGGGAGGTAAGTTAACGGGGGTAGAGTTATCTAAAGCTGGGGTCTCCAGAACCATTTCAATGGTTTTGGCAGGAATCGGTTTTTTGTCTTTTGATTCAAACCAACGGTTCACAAAAAATAAGCTCCCGCTCAAGGCGAGTATAAAGAGAATAGATCGTTTATCCATAACGAGAAAAGTCCTTAAAAAAGAATGAATGTAAGTATAAAATCTTACCGGAAAGAAGATTAAAAATCTAAAAAGAAAAAAGGATTTCTAGAAATATAATGGTAGGTGTTAATTCTTTAACATTGATCTTGTTGCATAGCACTCTTCAGTTTGAGTATTTTTGCCGAACTGGCTTAAAATATATCTATTTTTTTACTGGGAGAAGCGCTCTTCCCTTCCCATATATGAGATTTTATATAGACACGTTTAAAAATGCCGAGAGCTGTGTTTTTAGCATCGTCTAAGGGATCTATGTTTTGAAGTCTTTCACTCCATTTGGCTTTAATTTTTTCTAAATTCTCTGTTTGTTTTATAGAAACAGGATTATTAGGAGGAGTTTTTTGATATTTGTTTACGAGATGCCCGTCTCGTAAGTCATGTAAAAGATCGTGAGAAATTGTAACTGGGATTCTTTTATTGAGAGCTAGAATAATGATTGCATCTTGGGCCTGGATGAGATCGGGAGGGTCTTTAGGTGGGGATAATTCGCCTTCTACAATCACATAATCGGTAAGTCTCGGTTTTTTTGTAAAATAAATATTATATATCATATCTAGAGAGATTTCTTGAACGGGTGTCATTTTTGAAGTGTCCTTATAGAAGAAAAACTAGTTTAAGATTCTTCTTGTAAACTCGTTTTTTTTTCTAAAGAAAGGAGGAATTCTTTAAAAGAATCGGAGCGGCGGACGTGATCCAGCCATTCATCTTCTAAAATATCTTCTATTGAGGGTAGTGCGCTAAAAGAATTTGTTTTTGCAAGAAAAATAATGGATTTTTCTGCATCGTTTAGTAAAGAATACAGGCAAGCCAGTTGATAATAAGCTTGTAGGCTTCCTGCTTGAACGGCTAAAAAGAGCTTGCTCTCGGCTTCTTGATAACAAGAAACGATCTCGGCAGTATCTCCCGTATGCTGGGCGATGTTGATAAAGGTTACGGCAAGATCGACAAGGATTTGATCATTATCTTCTTCCCTTTTCGCCGCCAGTCTAAAAAAGTGTAAGGCTCGATAAAAATTTTGTATTTCTCCCGATAGCTCGGCTAGGTGAGAGTAGGTTAGGCCTAAATGATGGTGAATTTTTGAAAATTCGGGGTTGATCATGAGAACATGTAGGAAGATTTCGATAGCTTTATGGTAGTGTTGTTCCTCATCAAAAAAATCGGCGTAAAGGTCGAGCGCTTTAGCATATTCAAATAGCCAGTTAGGGTGTAGGTAAATAGCGTTTTTTTGTAAAGAAAGAGCTTTTTCAAAGGTGTTGATGGAAGCTTCTAAATAGGTCTCTTCTCTTGAAATCTCGCCTAGCTTAGAAAGGCAATGGGCTTTAGTAAAGTGATAGTGACTGATATGAGGTTGGAGATCGGTCGCTTTTTCCATAAAGTATAAAGCTTTTTTCAATGTAACAGTATCTTCCAACATTTTTCCGATAAGAAGATAGGTGTTACCCGTCGCCATCCAAAGTTCGTGCTCGGTTCTATCGATGGAAAGACCTGTTTGGAATTTCTCGATAGCTTGGTAGTAGTAGTCTTGATCATCGAAGTATTTACCTAAAGAATTAAAGCTTTCTCCAAAAGCTCTCCAAGTAGAAGGAACGCTAGAGTCTATATCCAATGCCTCATCAAGTTTAGCTTGTCCCGAGTGAATTAATTCAATATTTTCAGTGAGCTCTCCTGTTAACGCAAGGGCTTCTCCCCAGGTAGCTAGTAGTTCGGGGTTTTGTGTTTCCGCGACATAAGCTTTTTTACATTTTTCTATACAAGAAGAAAGTTTTTTTAGATCGAGGGTGATTTTGCCTGACCAAATAAGAAAAAGAGCCCAGTCTATAGAAATGGAAAGATCGGAAGGATTCATTCTCTGGCTAGCTTCAAAACATTGGTTGGCTTGGGTAAAATGATCTTCATCTTGGGTTTGCTTATATAAAGATTGCATGGTAAGAGAAAGGTTTTTCCAGCTTACAAAATGATGCGCGTCGTAAGAAATAGCCTGTTTAAAGCAATGAATAGCTTGTATGCATAGTTTGATATCGACAATAAGTTCAGATAGTTGCAAGCAGGCAAGTCCGAATTCGTTCCAAAAGTCAGGGCTTTTTTGAGGAGTGATCGAGACGGATTTTTCAAAAGCCTCTATCGAAAGGCGCCAGTCGTAAGCTTCTTTGGAATTTTCGGCAATAGCGCTATTTGCAATGGCGTACTCGGAATATAGTAAGGACATAACCTCATTAGATTTGTCTTTGCTGTGCTCTAAAGCCTTTGTAAGTTTTTTATTTGCTTCTATAAAGTAATGGAATTCCTGATGAATTTTACCAAGTCTTAAAAGAGACATGCCCCAAAAATGCCACGCTTCGAAATGCTCGGGAACAAGAGTTACTGCTATTTTAAATTTTTTACTTGCGTGTAGCAGTGTTTTGCCATCTTCTTCTTGCATACCAAAATTAAAGAGAGAAAGACCTTGTTCAAAATGAATTTTGGCATCATCGGGCTTGAGAAGGGAAGCTTCTTTAAAGTACTCCAATCCCTTTTCCAAATTGTTTTGAGCCAGTTCCATTTGCCCTAAAAGCAAGAGGGAATGAGCCTGTTCTGCACCTGAACAAAAAGCATTAGACAAAGAAGAAGTTGAAATGGTTTGACTCATCTGAGCTATCCTATACAAGTAAAGTAAGCTCTGGATTATAAAAAAGAGCGATGTTTAATACAATGGCTCAAATGAAAAAGGAAAAAATAGAAGCTTGAAATATTTTGAATAGTTCATTATAAGTGATTTGCAGCAAAGAAAAATGAGGGACTATGTTTACTTGTCGAAGAAGAATTTTTTTGAAAGATGTAGATGTGACGGGATCAATCTACTTTGGGTCCTTTTTTCATTACGCATTGGAGGCTTTCGAATTATTTTTACATAATCAAAAAACTAACTTGTTAGATTTTTTTTCCAAGGGGTATTTATTTCCCATTGTCCATGCAGAGGCTGATTATGCCTGTCCTTTGATGATAGGGGATGAGATATTCATTACACTTACCGTCAAATCGATAGGTACCCGCTCCGTTACGATTGAAACCGAGATGAAAAACCTATCTAATGACAAAATAGCAGGCAAGGTGACTCTCGTTCACGCTTTTATGCGTAAAGGAGAGTCAAAATCATCCGAGATCCCTCAGGATATTCGTTCTTTATTAACTTGTAAGGGCGAACAGGAAATCGACGAAGATTGAGGTTCTTTTGGCATGAGAATCACTTTGGAGCCTTTTAA
>JAZKAC010000155.1:0-15225 GCA_040389325.1 Chlamydiota bacterium
CTCTTTTTGGAAAGTTTGGAAGAGTCTCCATCTTAATTGACGAGTATGATCATCCCATTTTGCAAGTATTGCAAGATTCTCATATTGAACAAATATTTTTAGCGCATACCGATCCTGCAACCTCGGATTATACGGCTAAAGAGCTTAAGTTCTTATTTGATACGGGGGATGTGAAGGCGGCTGTTGCTTGCTTAAAAATGGTATTTACCAAAGTTCCCTATCAACTCCACATAGACCAGGAGCAATTTTATCATGGCCTATTGCAAGTGACTTGTCATGCCGCGGGCCTTAAAGTGCAGTCCGAGTATTCTCTTAGCCATGCTAGAATTGACTTGGTATTGGGTTTGCCAAGTAAGCTATATGTGGTTGAGATTAAATTTAACGAATCTACAGAGGTGGCCCTTGCTCAAATTGAAGAACGCAAGTATTACGAGCCTTTTCTTAAATGTGGAAAGCCTATTATTTTACTTGGATTGTCTTTTAGAAAAGAGCCTTGCAGCTTTGAGATTACTTATGTAAGAAAAGATCTAAAACCGGGCTAGATTGATAACCCGGTTTTAGTGATGTTAAGCTAGTTGAGTAACTCTTTTTTTATCAGGATGATGGAAAAGGATTACAACAACAACAGCAACTAAAGTGAGCCCTCCAAGCAGTAAAAATGCAGCTTGATAACTCTTTGTGTAATCAATTAACCAACCCGTGATAAAGGGGGCTATAATCCCTGCTAAAGATAAGAAACTTGAGGTGACCCCTTGAGCGGAAGCCGAGCGCTCTTTTGCAATGTCAATGTTGACACTGAAGAAAGCAGGCTGTGGCAGCTGCCCGAAGCCTAAAGCAAGACTTAAGAAAAGAATGGAGAGTCCTAGGGTGTCGGTAAATCCTAGCAACACGAAGAAGACCGCGGAAAGTAACTGACTTGTCCAAATAAGATGAGATCTAGCTAGGCGACTGCTTCCTGTTTTACGATAAAGCCAGTCGGAAAGGATTCCGCCTGCCTTTAAAAAGACGGCAGCAACAAACCAAGGAATAACCAGGTAGAGTCCAACGCTTTTAAGGTTGAGCCCATGTTGAGATAAAAAGTAACCTGGGAGCCATAGGGTTGCAAAAAACAGCATGTAGCCGTAAGCAAAGTAAGCTATGTTATTTGCAATAAGAGCTGGGTGAGTCAAGATAAAGCGCCAATGGATAGGTTCTTTTTTTGATTCGGCTTTAGAGGTGCCTGCTATGAGCTTAAGCTCGGCTTCGTTAACATATTTAGAGTTTTCGGGACGGTCTCTAAAAAGAATGTACCAAACAAAAGCCCAGATAATCCCGATGGAACTAATCGCGAAAAACATGGTTCTCCATCCGTAGTCCGAGACTAGATAAGAGGCAATAGGCGCTCCTATAACGGAAGAGATCGGAATTGCGACAAGACCTAACGATAAAGCTCTAGCTCGTTCTGAGGTGGGGAGCCAGTTGCTGATAGCCTGAGACATGGAAGGAAAGTGGGGGCCTTCCGTTACTCCTAAAAGAAGACGTAAGACAATAAATCCTAAAAAGCCTTCCGCTAAACCCAAGAATCCAACACATAGGGACCAGCCGATAGCGGCAAGAGGCCATACGATACGTGCGCCTAGCACGTCAACTAACCATCCCCCAAACGCTGTCAGGAGTACATATCCAACCCCAAAAGCGGAAAGAATCATTCCGAATTGAGTATCGGTAAAGCTAAACTCTCGTTTTAACGGTTCAATAACAAATGAAATAGCTGAACGGTCAATGAAGTTTATTAATGTGATAAAGAAAATTAATCCTGTAACGACCCAACGATAACGTGTACTTCGCATTTCTTATACCATCCTTTTTTAAAATCGGGTTTGTAAAACCTAAAAATAACTAAAGAATAAATGATAACTGAAATTAGAATTAATCACGAGTCTTAAATTGAAGATTTCCCTGCTATTTATCCATTTTTGTAAAAAATAAAATAAATTTTTATTGTTATCGATGGTATTGTCATCTAGTAATAATTTCAATTGTATTATTTACTTTTTAAAGCGCCGTATTCTATCAATTCTTTTGTATAAAATAGATCAAGACTTTCAACTTCTAAAAGCTTTAAGAACTCTTCGGTCTTTTCTTCGGTGAGTATAAAGACAACTTCTATAGGGACATTAGAGGCTAGTTCTAAAAAATGTTCTTCATGCATAATACCGTGACGGCCATAGCCTGCGATGGCTCTAAATGCCGATCCACCTTGAACTTTATTTTTTTTTGCAAATTCAAGCAGCCATTCGTGAACTAGCAGCCCATTGTATTTTTGGCACTCGTAAGTATAAAATTTTAAAGAAAATCCTTTCATTTTTTGCTCCTAAGACATTAAAAGTTTTACGGTGTAAATACCAAGGACGGTTGCTAAAATACTTCCTGCTACGTGTGCGATAATAATGATTGCAGACCACAGGTACTCTTGATGGGAAAAAAGAATCACCGTCTCTGCCGAAAAGGTAGAAAAGGTCGTTAGCCCACCAAGAAACCCCGTTGTAATGGCAAGTCTCATAACCTCCGGAATGAATGTATGATTTTTCGTTACGGTCATAAATAGGCCGATGAGAAATCCTCCCGCAAGATTAGCGCTTAACGTGCCGAGAGGAATTGTTGGGAAGATAGGGTTTAGCATTAAGCCAAACCAAAAGCGCAGCCAAGCTCCCAAAGCAGCTCCAATACCTATAGATATGAGGGCATACATAATCACATTCCCGTTATTAAAATACCCTTATCTCATATAATTATTTTTACGGATATTAAAACTTTTTTGTGGGATTATTCCAGGATTTCCACTTTACCCGTATAAAGGTCGTAGTAACCTGCGATAACATCGATCTTTTTTTCTGCAATATATCGAGTTATCAGGGGAGAACTTCTTATGTTTTTAGCTACATTTTTTGCATTGGATCGAATGCAATAGTCTAAAAGATCTTCGGAAGAAGTGTGTTTACATTCTTGCCTACATTCTTGAATGACGGGATCGATTAAGCCCGATAGAGCTTCAATATCTGTTGTGTCTCCTTCAAAGACAGCCGTTACGGCTCCGCATCGTTCATGTCCTAAAACAAAAATCAAAGAGGAGTGTAGGTATTTTGTGGCATACTCTATGCTGTTTAAGGCTACAGGTCCAACAACGTTACCTGCAACCCTTACAACGAAAAGATCTCCAACCCCTTGGTCGAAGATGATCTCGGGAGGAACTCTTGAGTCGGAGCATCCTAGTATAATGGCAAAGGGCTCTTGTCTTGAGCTTACGGCTTCTCTTCTTTCCGTATGACGGCTTGGGTGTAGAAGATGATCTTCTATGTAACGGGCGTTGCCGTCTAAAAGTTTTTGTAAAGCTTTTTCCGGGGTCATATGGGGCATGAAGATTCCTTATTTAATGTTTCTAGAAGATCAAGAGGAAGAGCGATGGGCTTGAAAAGGTTATTTAAAAGGCATCCCGAGGTGGAGGCCGTTGCGCAAAGATCTTTTCCTTTTAAGATTTTATAGCTTAAAGTAAAGCGTACTTTGGAAAAACTTTCCACCCAAACCTGTAGGGTAAGATCTTCTAAGGATTGTAGGGGTTTTATATATTTTATAGAAAGATCGATAACGGGACAGAAAAACCCTTTTTTTTCTAGGTCGTTTACATCACATCCAAGCTTTTGGAGGTAAGCGATACGAGCTTCTTCTAAGTAAGTGACAAAAGAAGAGTGGTGGATGATCCCGTCTTGTGCCGTTTCCGAATAACGTGTGCGGATGTTATATTCAAATGGCATATTGTTTGATCCAGGCGTGAGCGCTTAACGGCTTTTTTGTTACATGAGAAACAAGACTTTCAAGAGGTAGTGTGTTAGCTTTTGAAAATAACCTTTCTTGTAAGAGTTTACCTGCTTCTTTCGATGCGATGGAGGAGTTACCCGTTTCTTGTAAAAGAGTCTCTTCGATAGAAGAGGCGAGCATCTCTCCAAGTAGGTAACTATAGTAGTATACGGGAGCCAGACCTATATGGTATTTAGCAGCCCAATCATTTTTCCCAGTATGCTCTTTTGGAGGTAAGATTTTTTGATATTTATACACCATGGACCACCAAAGAGCTTGCAGGTCTTGCTCGGGATTTTTGTAAAGTTCCCGTTCAAAATAGGTCATAACAAGAACAAAGCGGCTAAATATGAGCTGGCGCCTTGCTAAGCTTTTTTTTGCTTTTTGAACTAGAATGTCATGATTTTCAGAAGAGCGTTGTAAGGAATTTAAGACTTCGGGAAGGTAGGCCTGTCTTCCCGCGATAAGAGCCATAGCTTCCGTTGAGATCATATGAGGAGGTTCTTTTAGAAGCCACGGGGTGTCGGGAGTAAATCCTAACTCGTAGATAGCATGGCCAAGTTCGTGTAAAATAGTCTCTGCCCATTTCAGAGTAGGTTTGATGTTATTTAATGTTCGCACATCTTTTTCTCTATCGATGTTGATGCAAAAGGCATGTTGGTTTTTGCCATCTTTTTCATAAAGATCGCTAACATCTAACGTCGGTAGGATATCAAGGCCCATTTTTTGATAAAACCCTGTTGCCATGGAGCATAGGTCCGCACCTTCCGTTAAAGAGTCAAGTTCTCTTGAGTCTATAGGATCTTCTTGGGAAAATGGTTCGCTCCAGGCCCAAGGACCTAGTAGGTTAGGTGTTACGGAAAATCGCTTGCACTGATCCTTTTCGATCTCTTTAATGGTTTTATCATAGATTTCTTCAGAAAGAGCGTAATATTCATCGAGTAAGGAAAAGAGCCAAGAAGGATCAATTTCTTGCAGGTCAAGTTGCATGTGAAAGTAGTCCGTGTAGCCAACGCTTTTAGCCGCCAAGTTGCGCAACCTTACTAAAGGGAGAATAAGAGGAGATAGAAGATCTCCGATCTGCTTGGAAGCCTCCCATGTTTTTTGTCTTTGGATCGGATCGTTTTCTTCTTTTAGAAGAGTTCGTATGTCGTTTTCGGAAAGTGTCCTACCTTCTAAGGTAGGTCTAAAATTAGCATAGGTATGTAAAAGAACGGTTTCTTGTTTTGCTATTTCTTCTAAAAGGTCTTTCGGGATGCAATATTGTTTGAAGGATCGGATAAGAACGTTAAGCTGTCTTTTAAGAAGGGGGGCTTGTAAGGTAGGGTCTTGATCCCACTTTAAAAGATTTTGATAGATGTCTTTATCATTAAAGAGTAGGCGAAGCTCCGTATCCAGTTCCGTTTTTAGATCGGCGGCATCTTGACTGCCCGTTGTTTCCAAGATCCAAATGGCTTTATTAAGTTGCTTGCTTTTTTTTGCAACCATCGGAACGAAAGAATCAAGAAAGCAAGAAAAAGGGTGTGTAGCATTCATGTTTTTTTTTCCATAGTTTGGTTCTGTTAAAGCTTTTGTACAAGTTGCATGACATTGCCGTCTGCATCCGCAAATGTTTGCATCTTCACGTGTCCTGGAACCTCTTGGATATCTCCGATTAACTTAACGCTTTTTTCTTGGAAAAAAGATCTAGCCTCATCGATGTCATCTACCGTAATAGCCGTGATGGTGTTGGATCCCGCTTTAACTTCCGAGCAAGAGCTTTCTTTTGCAATGCCAAGGCAGCTACCTTCAGGACCTGACAGTTCTGCCCATCCATAGTCGAGATGCTTTTCTATTAGGGTGAACCCTGCAATTTCCGTATAGAACTTAACGGCTGCTTCAAAATCTGTAACAACAATCCAAGAAAGATGAATACCTTTATTTTTCATAAAAAAAACTCTATAGTTAGCTATGTATAAACAATCAAATATAAGGTATATTCGATATAACTTCTACTAATAATGTTTTCATGTTAGAATTTTTTAGAAATGTCCGCTTTTGGGTAATAAAATGGGTTATTACCAAGGAGGTAAAAACTATGACCAGGATGATTTCTATGAGTATCAAAGAGTTAGACAAGGTAGAAATTATATGAAAATTAGCTAAAAAAGCTATAAATCAAGAGCAAGCTTCTAACGCTTTATGGGTTAGTGATAGGCGGATCAGGAAACACCATTTAAAATTGGCAAAAAGCAGGGGATGTAAGAGCCCTATACTGAAGATTCAGCAAAATCACAGTGGCCACGAGTCATGAGCGGACAACCGTAAGGTTGTGCGTGAAGCGTTAGAGAGTGGTATGTACAGGTTAGGGCTCTTCCGTGGGAGAGTTCTACTACCGATGTCGGCTTTAATGCATAAGCCAACGCTTCAACGAGCTGCAGCCGAATCTATACGAGATTGTGAGTCATGTGATAATATCATTTTGTCGCCTTCTGCGTTTTTTTGATTCACTAACAGGCTAAAATCGACAACTTTAAATTTCAAAACACCATCTTCTCTATTTCATATTTTTTTATCAGATTTTTGTTGGGTTTTTACTCAGTTGAATGAAAGGTTCTCTTTTTTTGTCAAAAGTCCAGAAAGTAGGTCAATGGCTCAAAGCTGTAGTTACGGGACATTACAGATACTATGGTGTACCCGAGAATTATGAGGCTATGAATGATTTTAGATACTGGATATGTCAAAAATGGAAATTTTCCTTTAAGAAGCCAAAAAGGATATATAACGTGGGATAGAATCAATGAGCTAATTGACAGATGGCTACCAAAACCGCATATATGTCATAAATATCCAAGTGAGCGAATGGGTGTCAAAACCTGCGGGAAGAGCCGTATGCACTAATATTGCACGTACGGATCCAAGTTGGAGGCTTTACATTTGGTGGAGGACTTGGGTACGAATTTTAAAAGATTTGGCTTACCTCAAGGCTCTTTGTCGCCGTATATGGAAATAAATACGTTTTTTTGGATGAGGGAAGATGAGGTGAAATGCAGAGTGACCATTTTATCCTCTTGCGTCCTCATGACTACGGAAGAGGACTTTTTTGCATTGGCACATCCGATGAGCCAGTTACCTTGCAATGCTGTATCGCAATGGATCGCACCTGGATAAATGTAGAGAGCTTTTCCGTAGGGGATCTTAAAAGCCGTAAACCTATATTTGCTTTTCTTTTCTAGGGGATCGTTAGGGAGTATTCTTTTTGCCAGTATGTAATATCCGTGAGCTTGACTATTTGCTGGCATGAGGAAGTGAGGTTTATCCATCTGACATTCAAGGCTTATTCCTCCTCCTTTTTCTGTCATAATGAAGTTATTTAAGTATTCCTCTCCGATCATGACATTCCAAATAGGGAAGTTTTCTTCCGTGAATTTAAAGGCTTCCCCCGTACTTAACACTTTTGCCCCGTAGTAGGCTAGAGAATCTTCCGTAGCTTCCATAACCGGGATCTCTAGGCAAGTCCAATTTGTGACAAATTTCCCCTTTTCATCCCAAATCCCTTCAATTTCAATATGGTTAAGAGGAGTGTCGGATGGGGGAGTTTCTTTTGTTTTGTTAATGGCAGGGGGCTTGTTTGTTTCATCTTGTTGGAGTCCTATTTCGCTGATGTGATAGGTAAGATCGCTTTTGACGACTTGATATAGGTCGAGAACGGTGATCGCTTTGCTTTTAGTTAAACCTAATGACTCGAAAAAGAGTTGAGGGTCTAGCAAGGTGTGACTTGGCTTCGGAAGTAATTTCTCAATTTGAAATAATGTATCCTGATCTTGTAATTGGTAGTTCGGATAATGATAAGAGACGATTTTGAATAAGACGGACCTTGCAATGGATGGATAGTTTGAGATGATTTCCTTAAACGATTCTTTGCTGATTTGTAAGAAGATGGAGTCTTCAACCGCTATGGCAGAGGCCATACGAGGTTGATTGGTAGCAATGCCAGCTTCTCCAAAAAAATCATGGCCGTTTAGTAAGGAGATTTCTTTATTTCCTTTTTTGATAAAAACGGATCCTTTAGAGATGACGTACATATAATCGGATTCATCGCCTTTAGAGAAGATAACTTCCCCTTTTTTAGCTTTTTTCCATTTTGTCGTTTTAGCAAAAGGAAGCAGGGCGTTATCGGGCAATCCTTTAAAAAGGGGAGCCTTTCGTATAATTTCGAATACCTCTTTTACTTCAGCTGGTTGATCGTTAAGAGTCTTTGATGTGATGGCTTCATTTTTTGCGATGACGGATTCATAAAAATTTTGAGACTTAAGAAATCTTCCTGGGTCATCACTTTCTTCTAAATCATGAATGACCTTATGGATAACCATAGATAAGATTTCAGGATAGCTAACGATAAGGCTGTTAAACGTTTCATTATCCAAATAGAGTAAAACACAATCACTTTCGGCGGTGGCCGTAGCCGAGCGGGGATCGTTATTTAATAGTCCGCCTTCTCCAAAAAAGTCATGTTCTTTTAATACGGCAAGCCTAGTTTTGCCTTTTTGAATAGCGACTTCTCCGAGGCTAATGATATAAAGCCCGTAGGGGACGTCCCCTTCTGTGAAAATTACTTCGCCTCTTGTAATTTTTCTACGTTGAATTTTGTGAGCAATTTCTTGCAAAACATCAAGAGTTAGGTCTTTAAATAGCTTAACTTCTCGTAAAACGGCTATTTTACTCAGGAGAGCATCCATAATTATTCCTCTTTGATGTGTATAAGATTAAAATATCAATATTTGTCTATTAGTTCAATAAGTTGTTTAATTTTTCATCTGAAATGACTTGCTATATTACATGTGTTTTGAGATATTTTTTTTATTGTTTTTTTATGAATTAATTAAAATGGTTTTTTGTATGAATAAAATGTATGTTATGATGCTTTGTCTGATTTCTTCTATGTGTTTTAGCATAGACTGCCCTATGGATGTGATTATTTCTTCTGAACGGATCGCAGAAAAAATAAAAGAATCTGCCGAGCTGCTTGAAAAAGATTACCAAGATAAGAATTTAACGATTGTAATGGTGATGAAAGGAGCTATCTGTGTGACATCGGATCTTATTAGACAGCTAAAAATGCCCTTTACATTAGAGTGTGTGAAAGCTAGCAGCTATGGACATAATGGGACAATTGCAGGAGAATTGACAATCTCCGGATTAGATAGTTTAGAGATTGAAGGACGAGATGTTTTAATCGTGGATGATATTTTTGAAACGGGAAATACGATTTTGGGTATTAGTAAGCAACTTGAAAAAAAACATCCAAAAAGCATTAAGACTCTAGTCCTCTTAGTAAAAGATATAAAAAGAAAGGTCGACTACCGTCCTGATTACGTTCTTTTCGATATCCAAAACCGCTTCGTAATCGGTTATGGACTGGATTATAAAGAACTCTATCGCGGTCTTCCTGATATTTGTGCATTCATTGGAGATAAACCTCCTTTTTAATCTATAGATTTTCTTTAAGCCACTCTTTCAGGTTATTAAGAGCTAGGGTGGCTTTTCTAAAGACGGCTTCTTCCGTACGATAGCCGATGTGTGGTGTTAATAAGACGTTTGGAGCGCTTAAAAGGGGATGATCAAGGGAAAGAGGCGGCTCTTTTTCAAAAACATCCAAAGCGGCGCCTGCTAGGCTTTTTTTTGTAAGCGCAGAAAGAAGAGCTTCTTGATCGACGATAGGGCCTCTTGCCGTATTGATGAGGATGGCCGTTGTCTTCATAAGAGAAAGACGATCTTTATTGATAAAATGTTTAGTTTCGACTGAAAGAGGAAGATGTAGGCTAATGATGTCAGAGGTCTTCAGAATCTCTTCAAGAGTTGAAGCTCCTCGATGATAAGAAGAGACTTTGCAGCCAAAGGCTTCAAAGAGCCTTGCCGTTTCGTTGCCGATAGCGCCTCCGCCTAAGATGCCGACCTTTTTACCGAATAGCTCTTTTCCCAAGAGAAATTGCCCCGACTTTTCTTTTGAGATTTCTTCGGAAGCTTGCCTAATTTTACGATAAAGCTCTAAAGTCAATCCGATGACGAGCTCAGCCACTGCATGGGTGGCATATCCCGCGGCATTTTTTATCAGAATATGTTTTTTTTGCACTTCTTCTGCGTCGATGTGATCGACGCCTGTAAAGGCTACGGAAATGAACCGAAGATTTGAGCAAGAGGCTAAGATCTTTTGGTTCAAAGGGCGATTGCTCAAGACAAGAGCTGTTGCCTCTTTGACTACATCGGTAAGCTCCTCATCGGATAAGCCTCTCGTATCGATCTCTTCAACTCGGATGGGAAATTCTTTTCTTAAAGCATCAATCCAAGAGTTGTCTTTGAAACCTATGGGTTCAAGAACCTTAATAATGATAGAGCTCATGTTTGCCTTTGATTTGTAATGGGTAAAACTTTTTACATCAGCGTATCATGAGGTTTTTCAAAAGTCATTTGAAATTTATCGATTATTAATAAAGAGTTAAATGCCATTATTTTTATTAAACACAAACCTTCAGCCAGTTCTCTAGTTGCTGTTTCCTCAAGACTCCTAAGAAAATCAAAAAAACAGAGGTTTTTTAGAGATTGCTGTTTAAATTAAAAAACACTATTCTTACATAGCAGAAAATACAAGAGGTACAGTGAAAAAACTCCCTATAGGAATCAGCGGATTCCCCGAACTTCGAAAAACAAATTGTGTATATGTAGACAAAACAAAACACGTCTATTCTTTGCTTACAAATAATCGTCGAACTTTTCTTGCTCGTCCCCGAAGATTTGGTAAATCCCTTCTTGTTACTACCTTAGAAGCCGCTCTTCAAGGGAAGAAGGAACTTTTTGACGGACTTTGGATTGCAAATAGTGATTACTCCTTTGAGCCTAAAGGAGTCATTCGATTAGACTTCTCTCAACTCAGCATAGAAAGTATAGAAACATTCAAACAAAGCTTGTTTTTTATGTTAAAAACAATTGCAAAGCAACACGAAATCAAAATAAACGATAATTTAAATGTAAATTCAGCGCTTTCTCTTATAATTACATCTTTATGTGAAACCAACTTAAAAACACGTCTGACTAATCTTGTTTCTTGTTTTTTTAAAAATCGATTGAAAAAAAAATCTTTTAAATCCGTGGCCATTCTCATTGATGAATACGACGCCCCTATTCTCCACACGCTACACAACCCAGAACTAGCAAAAGCTATTCGAGAAATTATGAAAAATTTCTCTTGCGTAATTAAAGGTCAAGAAACTCTTGTCCAATTTGTCTTTGTTACCGGAGTCAGTGCCTTTAGTAAGTCAGGATTATCGTCAGGGCTAAATAATTTAAAAAACCTTACTATGAATGAAGATTTTTTTGATGTCTGCGGTTATACAGATGAAGAAGTGGACCTGAATTTTAAAGAGCACATAGAAAACTGGGCCAATTTGAGACAAATCCCCTACGAAGAAGTCAGAGGACAGCTTAAATCTTGGTATAATGGATACTGTTTTATAGAAAGTACTCCTACAATTTACAGTCCTTTTTCCCTTAGTAATGCTCTAGATATCAAAAAACTACAAAATTTTTGGTTTGAGTCAGCAACTCCACAAGTCTTGATCGATGAGCTTCGTAAAGACTCTAGAGCCAATGAATGCAGATTACTTGAACTAGATCAATTAAGAGGGACCGGGGATCTACTTCAAACATTTGAAATAGAAAGTCTCCCTCTACCTGCATTGCTCTTTCAGATGGGCTACCTTACTATTAACTCTTACGATCCTCTATCAAGAAATTACCAACTTAAATATCCCAACATGGAAGTTAGGGCCTCGTTTCTTAGACACATCGTTGCGCTTGTTACTCATAAAGCTACGGCTCGTATCAATCCACTTATCGGAGATATTTACCGGATTTTAGTAGAAGAAAAACCGGATGAGCTTGTTTTCGTTCTGACAACCATTTTAAGCGGCATTCCCTATTCTTTGCATATTGAAGATGAGAAATTTTATCATTCACTATTGCAAACCATCTTTTTTGCTGCAGGGATAGAAGCGCAGTCAGAGCGTTTAACTAGCATAGGGCGAATGGATATTATCTTAGAGCTTCCAACCATACTCTATATTGTAGAGCTTAAGATGAATAAGCCTTCTGAAGAAGGCTTAGATCAGATAGAATCTCGAAAGTATTACGAGCCTTTTATGCATAAGAATAAGCCTATTAGAGCCTTAGCCATCTCTTTTTTAAGAGTAAAGTCCTCCAATACAGAAAACAGTGACTTTGTCATCACCTGTGCTTTAAGAGTTATTAAGTGAAGACTTAATATTTCCTGAAAAAATGGCTCTTTAATAGATAGAACAGGAGTGACTAAAGCTCAAATTAAATTCCAGATCATGAGGTTTTTCAAAAGTCATCCGAAAATTAGCATTGAATTCCTAAGATTGATTTTATTGGGCGTCGGGTGGACGTTGTAAATTAGCATATAAGGCATGAAAAGAGAGGTAAGGCCCATTTCGGGTCGAGGTTACGCTTCCTTTTACTATCCTGTTTGCTTCTCGCATCCGCATATTTGCAAGACTGTTCACAACAAACTCTAATTGATCCCTTTCAGTGTTCGAAAGGTTAATATTATAGGAGGTATCACCTATCAGAAGGGTCCCAGTAATCTTCTTGCCAATATACCTCGGCATACTCATATCATCTGAATTACCTACGGGGTAGGTACTGGATAGAGATATGTGACGATCGTTAATTTCCATAAAATAAATCCTTTTTTTTGTTGTGATTTTATTTTCAGTCTAACAAACTCTGATTTTTTTTGTTAGCATTATTAATGTTTATCTATATTGATATACTATTTTTGTAGTGTGGTAATTGTTTTCGTTTTAAGTGATGATTGATTTAAATGAAACCGTGGCCTGTTTGTTAACTCTTTTTATCTCAGCTCAAAAAGTGCTTTCCTGAAAGAAAGACCGAGTGGCTTAGACAGTAAATCCTTTCCTTTAAGTCAAACGGCAGCGGCTTTTTTAGTAGTCGATTTTTTGGTGATAAAATATGGATTTAAGCACTTTAGCAAACTTTGTGGAGTTTAGGCGTTATGAGAGTAAAAATCATTAGCCTAGCGAATAGGAGTAGTTCACGGGATTCTTCCTGTTATACTAATGTCCAAAATTGCTAATCGTTTCTAAGAAAAGACCAAGCAACTATTCTGCTTTTTTTTTGACCTTGGGCCATGTTGATGGTTTTAACTGCTAAGGCTTTAACATCTTTAAGCTCTTTATGAATTAAAGGAAGGTTTTCTTCTTTTGACACAAGGGTGGAGAAAAAACGACATTGTTCTTGAGCATGGACGCTTTCTTTAATCATACGCCGCAAAAAGCCTATTTCTCCGCCTAAACAAGAAAGTTCGTTCTTCTTTCCGCCGAAGTTAAGGGTCGATGACTTATTAACCTTTAGATTTTTCCACTTTCTTTCGGTCCCTTGAAGAGCTTCTTCAAGGGAAGCGTGAAAGGGTGGGTTGCAAATAGAGAGATCAATTTGTTCGTTACTTTCTAATACCCCCTTAAATATATCGGAAGAAGAGGATTGTAGCCTAAGTTCTATGACATCGGAAAGTTCATTCAAGTTGACTATTTTTTGAGCTGAATTGATTGCTATCGGATCGATATCCGATCCGATAAACTTCCAACCATATTCTCGATAACCTATGACGGGGTAGATGCAGTTAGCTCCCGTTCCGATATCAAAGATACGGATGGATGGGCCTAAGGGGATGACGCCCTTATTAAGTGCTCCTAATAAATCTGCAATATGATGAATATAATCTGCTCTACCTGGGATGGGAGGGCAGAGGTAACCGTTTGGGATATCCCAAACTATTTTATAAAAATGCTTTAGTAGAGCTTTATTGAGAGTTTTAACTGCGTTCGGATCAGAAAAATCAATGGATTCTTCGGAATATTTATTTTTAACCACAAAAGCAGATAAATCAGGGCAGCTACCTATAAGCTGCTTAAAATCATACCTCTGCTTGTGTTTATTTCTTTCATGCAATCCGGGCTTGAGTAGATGGGTCATGCTAATCCAATTATAATTTATTAATTATTGCACGTTAATGTGATAAAGTGCAAAGCAATAAAAGTTTTGCAATGAATGGTAAGATTAAAGAATCCGCAAAGCTTCTAGCCTCGCGGATCAATTGTTTTATTTAACTATTGAGGGAGTAGGGCAGGTTCTATGACGGGAGCCGTATAGAAAAGCCCATAGATTAACGATATTACAAAAAGAATTAGAAAAAGAACGAAGAGGACTTTTGCAATTTGAGTAGCGGTTCCCGCAACTCCACGAAATCCTAGTAATGCAGCAATAATAGCTATAATTAAAAAAGTAACGGCCCATGTAAGCATAAAAAATCCTTAGTTTATAAAATTTTAAGATTGAGATAAAGCCATTTGGTTAACTACTTTTTTAACTCCTGGTATGGCGGCTACCTTGTTCATAATTTCATCTATTTGATCTTGGCTTGAAACGTTTCCTGTGAGTGTGACAACTCCATTTGTTGTGTTTACGGATATCAATCGATTACTTGGGGATAGCGCGCTATCGCCTAAGATAGTTTCTTTGATCCTCATGGTTATTTCCCAATCGGATGATAGCGATTGGCTTTCTTCTTGCCCAGGTTGAGCGTTAGCATAGCTAGCCATCGGAGAAGGCGGAGTTGGACTGCAAGAAACAAGAAGGGTGCATAATGCTATAGCAGGTAAAAGTTTTTTCATAAAAATTCCTAGTTAATTGTTAAAAAGTAATCATGTGTTTTTAAAAAAGAGGCTAGCAATCTCTGCCTCTCTTTTTCATTATAGTATTAACTTTGTATTTTTTAGTAAATAAAATATTTTAACAATGTGATTTATATTTAATTATGTTGTAAATAATTGTCTGTTAGCTTTGTAAATCTTTTGCTCTTTCTATTTTAAAATATTTAATGCAATGAAAATAATTTATGAATACAATCATGAGAAAGGGTTTGAGATGTTTTTTTAACAATTAATTAGGAGTTTAACATGAATAAAATTTTACCTATTTTAGTTTTGTCAGCAATGTTCTTTGGGGGGCAAGGCTCTCTTTCTGCAGTGGATGAGTCAGTTGAGACGGAGGATGAGTCTTCGTCTGATTGGCAAATAACGTTGAAAGTTAAGTCTGCTATCTTAGCGGATGGCTCTTTATCCCCAAGTAATAGATTTGTGTCCGTAAGCACAACGGATGGAGTTGTTACAATCACTGGAAAAGTGTCGGATAGATATCAAAGAACTGAAATTGTGAAAAAAGCGGAAAGCGTCGCTGGAGTAAAAAAAGTAGTAGATAAAATGACTATAGGCGACTAGAACGTAACAACCTGGAAGCCTCTTTCTAAAAAGAGGT
>JAZKAC010000156.1:0-3428 GCA_040389325.1 Chlamydiota bacterium
AGATCATAAGAAAGATCGCTTCGGGAGGAATGGGAGAAGTTTTTCTAGCCGTGGATCCTTTTTGTCAAAGAAATTTGGCTTTAAAAAAAATCCGAAGCGACAAAATGCATTATCCTGGATTGCGGGAACGTTTTTTAAAAGAAGTGAAGATTGCAGCTCAGCTCTCCCACCCAGGCATCATTCCTATCTACCAAATCCATCAAACCGAAAATGAAATCTACTACACCATGCCTCTTGTAGAAGGGGAAACGTTGAAAGAAATTATTCAAACTACTCTTAAAGAAGAAAAAGCGGGACTTCCTCAGCACCCCATCGGATCTTCCATTCCCGCTTTAATGCGAATCTTTTTAAATATCTGCCAAGCCATTGCTTACTCTCATGCAAAAAATATCTTACATAGAGACCTAAAACCTGAAAATATCATCATTGGGCCCTACGGAGAAGTCTTAATCCTGGATTGGGGTCTTGCCGACTTCGTCTTTTCCACGGAAGAAGACCTTCCTATAGAAGAAGAACCAGAAGACTCTCGGCATTCGGGGCTAACAAGACCTGGAAAAATTGCAGGAACCTTAGCTTATCTTGCGCCAGAAAGGATCTTTGGAAAAAAAGCCTCTTATGCATCCGACATCTACGCTTTAGGGATCATCCTCTACCAGCTGCTCACCTTAAGATTTCCTTTTAGGCGTAAAAGCATTAAGCAATATAAAAAAGAGATCTCCCACGAATCGATTATGAAGCCTGAAGAAAGAGCTCCTTATCGAGATATCCCCTCTCAACTTTCTCTTATTGCAAAAAAATGTTTAGCAAAGCGTCCCGAAAAAAGATATTCCAGAGTAGAAGAGATCTTAGTAGATCTTAATAATTACATAGAAGGCCATGCCGAGTGGATCCCCTACTCCAGCATTCAAGTGGAATGTAAATCGGATTGGAAGTTTCAAGAAAACATCCTCTTAGCAAAGCATATCGCCCTCACACAAAAATCGGATATCATGGAATGGGTGAACCTCATGATTGCTAAGGAATCTTTCCCAGGAAAGATTAAACTGGAAACCCACGTGCGTATTAAAGAAGAGGGACGAGGCTTAGGATTCTTACTTAACTTAAAACCTCTTGAAGAAGGAAAAGATTTTTTTCAAGAGAGCTTTTTCATCTGGATCGGCTCTGAAAAAAATCCAGGATGCCATCTTTTTAGATCTAATGTAGAGCTGATGTCTAATCCCGATCTTTGTCTGAAAAATCAATTATCCCATTTTATCCGAATAGAGAAGACGGACTACCACATCAAACTCTATATTGATCAGCTTCTAGCTTTTGACTACTTAAGTCATACTCCTTTTAACGGACCTCACTTCGGTGTTGTTTTAAAAGATGCCGACTTAGAGATGGGCGCCATCTTACTCTCTAAGAGCAGTCCTAACATCCTAGTCAACTGCTTAGCCGTGCCCGACATGCTTTTGACACTGCATCATTTTAAAGAAGCCTTAAGTGCCTATCGACAGATCGCAAGCTCCTTTACAGGACGGTTGGAAGGTAAGGAAGCTATCTTCCGTGCTGGTATCGTTCTTTTGGAAGAAGGAAAAAGAAAAAAGGGAAAAAAAGAGAAGGAAGCTCTTTTTGAACAAGCCTTAGAAGAATTTAACCAGCTTAAAGAAAGCGGGGGATCTCCTTTGGAGTATCTAGGTAAATCTCTGGTTTACAAAGCCACCTCCGAGTTGCAAGAAGAAGTTAAGTGCTTAGAGCTGGCTATGAGACGCTTTGCTAAACACCCTCTTGTGCACTTAGTAAAAGACCAAACACTCTTTAGACTCCACGAAGCTTCCTATAAAGACAAAGTAGCCGCTTATGAATTTGCCCTACTCACCTTGCGACACATTAAAGAAGCTTTCACCAAACAAGACAACCAAAAGCTTCTACAGCATCTACAAAAAAACTGTAAAAATCCGAATTTCCTCCCCCACGAAGACACACATTTTCACCTCACGCTTCAACTTGCCTTTTGGCTTTGTAAACCAAAAGTCCTTATAGATGTTTTCCATAACGCCTCTACAACATCTCAAAAGACTAACACCCTTTACTGCCTTTTATATCTTGGTTGCCATAAATTATTACCCGAATTACTCACCTCTTCTAAAGATGTCGAGCTTGCCCCCCTTTTTACGCCGATCCTAGACTATTACGATAAAGGCTTTAAAAAAACTTGCCTAGCCCATTCTTTCACCTACAAAGACCTATTGGGGTTATCCAAGAAAAGGTCTTTTCTTTTCCTCTTGGATCAATTTTACCTATCTAAAAAATCCGATCAGATAGCTATGCTAGAGTGCCTAGAAGCTCTTTGTAAAGAAGATCTTATCCCCGAAGACTTTTTCCTATTTCAAAGAAAACGGATCTCTTTTCTCTTTTATCTAAAAAAGTCGAAAGAGGCCCTCTTGCAATTAGATCAAATACCCTCTTACTTAAAAGAAGAAGAATCATCCCCTTTTTACTTTCTCCAAGGGTGCGCCCTTGCCAACTTAAAAGGAATTTCCGTAGCAAAAGAACACTTCTTCAAAAGATCGGAAAACACTCCCTCTTCCACTACTTATCTTATTGATCATTTTCTTTCTCAAAAACCCGATCGTCAGCAAAAATGGATTAAAAAGAACTTTTTTTGGGAAAAGATTCAACTGCTGGAACAACTATCCCTACTGTACCAATCGGCAGATCTACAAGAAAAACAAAAAACCATGCAAAAGCTATTAGAAAAAGAATGGCAAATTACCGTAGATGACGATTAAAAAGAGCAACATTTCTTTAAATATAAATATTTAAAGAAATCATGGCGTTTGTGAATTGAGAGGTGTTTTTGCCCGCAAAGGAAAACCAAACACCCGCTATTATACCGATGTTTTTACTGAAGTTATATTCCAGAGCAGGTGCTAAAGTCCATTTTTCATTAGCAAGTGCCGTCATTTTTACAGGCACTCCACCTGCGGATGTTCCGGGGTTTCCCGAAAACCGACGCTTGTTGCCATGTGCGTAATAAAGATCGCAAGCTAAAACCCATCTTTGCGTAAGGCTGTATTCAAAGGCAAGATCCACGGAAAGGATATTCCCGGGATATATAAATCCTTTTGTATCACTAACTCCTCCATAACTATTTAAACCCTGTACAAGAACGGCGGTTCCTACTTGATAATTAATGGAAAGCCTCGGCTCCAGATAATGGATCCCTGATGTGTTGAAAATTTTTGACATCGTGATCGTCGCTGCAGGCTGCCAGGAACCTCCTCCCGTAGCATCCGTTCCCTTTCGCTTTGCATCTAAGTGTTGATACTTACCTATAGGGGCATTTGCTTTTAGGGTAAGCTTTATATTAGGTTTCAATTTCCCTATTTCGGAATTTAACAGTTGGATATTGAGTCCTACCGGCATATCTCCGATATTACAAT
>JAZKAC010000156.1:3438-9873 GCA_040389325.1 Chlamydiota bacterium
GACCTATTTTTGTTTGAACCTGTAAGACGGTTTCATAAAAGTTAGGAGTTGAATGCGCCTTCCAATCATCATCATATTTGCCTCTATAGACATTTTCATTAACATATACATCGATGTTTGCAGAACCAGGCTTTACCGTCTTTCCAGAAGGAGCGAGTAAAGGCCCCGTAAACCAGGGACCCTTTTCAAAAAAAGAGAGAGCATGACTTTCTTGGTCATCAGCTCTTATTAAATTACCTAGAAAAAAAGACCCTACAAAAATAAACCAAGGAAGTTTAGCCATATCTAGTTTAAAAGTTCCACTTTTCCAGTATTAAGATCGTAGTAAGCGCCAACTACATCAACTTCTCCTGCTATTACATGAGGAGATATCAAAGCTGATTCTTTAATTTTCTTCACGACATGCTCTACGTTAGCCCGAACGCATTGATCTACATTTTTACAGTTAGTAACGGCGGGTTTTATTAAACCTGCAATCTGATCAATTTCTGTTAACTGATTCGCTAAAACGGCCTTAATGGCTCCACAATTTTCATGACCTAAAACCATAATCAAAGAGGAATGAAGGTGTTTAACGGCATATTCCATGCTATCTATCTCTATTGGACCTGCAACATTTCCTGCAACCCGTACGATAAAAAGATCCCCAACACCTTGATCAAAAATAATCTCGGGAGGAACCCTAGAATCGGAGCAACCTAAAATGATCGCAAACGGTTCTTGATGAGAGCTTATAGCTTCTCTTCTTTCTGCACTGCTATCTGCGTGTAAAAGATGATCTTTTGTGTACCTCTCATTTCCATCTACTAACTTCTGCAAAGCTTGTTTTGGAGTTAAAGCCCGTACCACGGCTTTATCGGTCGTTTTCTGTATCTCATCTGCAAAGCTCATCTGCCCAAAAGAAATACAAAACAAAAAAGGCGCTATAAATAATTTCATGTAACACTCCTACAAATCATTTGTTATGCTATTTGTAAGAGATAACAATTACTGGAACAAGTTGTCAAATTATATTTTAAGAAAGAAGAGATTTACCTCTGCGCGAAAGGTGACCTCTTCATCCGCTGAGCTTACATTAATTTTCCACTCAGTCTTTTCATTCTTTAATCGTTAAGCGAAAGCGAGGAAAAAGACTGATTGCGTACAAAGGATAATTAACAAGCTTTCCATCAAGAGTAAAATTTCTTAAGGAGGCTCTAGACAGTACTGAAGGAGCATTTTCTTCTTTTGAAAATTTCTCATCATATACTATAAGACTTTTCTTTTTTTTAGAGAAACCAGCCTTTACCTCAAGAGGGAAAATATGATGTTCTGTGGAAACTACAAAATCTACTTCTGCGATCCCCTCACTTGTCCAATAATAGAGTTCATCAAAATGCTTATCATGAAGCTCTATTGCTACAAAATTTTCAACTAAAGCCCCTTTGAATTCCTGAAACAGTTGATCGCCTTCTAAAATAATTCTAGGATCCAGTTTACTCATTGTCCCAAGCAAGCCTACATCCAGTAAAAACACCTTAAATATTTGCTTATCTGCATAAGCATCTAAGGGTAGCTTGGGAGTCGAAATATGATTAGCCTTGACGATGAGTCCTGCACTCTTTAGCCACTGCAAGGATGTTTCAAATTCCCGAGCCCTAGCGCTTTTGCGAATTGCCGAAAAAATGAACTTTTTATTCTCTTTAGCCAATTGACTAGGGACAGAGTCCCAGATAGCCATAATTTTCATTACCTCATCTTTTGGCGCATGTTTTGCAAAATCTAATATATAGGCGTCCAGATTTTTTTTTGTACCACTCTGACTTGCTGAAGATCTTCTGTTTTCAAATAGGTATCAACAGCTTCCGGCATACCCCCTATAACAAAGTAATATTTTAGAAGAGAATTTAATTTGTTATGAAATATTTCCGAGATCGGTTTTGGATGATCCATTTCTTCGAGCATTACAGCTAAGCCCTGCTCGCCGATTACAGTCAAAAATTCAAAAAAATTCAATGGAGCAAGATCGAGAAAATTCACTTTACCAACAGGAAATCCCTTTGTCAACTTTACTCCAAGTAAAGAACCAGCTGTAGCTAAATGATACTCATTCTTTTTTTCACAAAAATATTTCAGGGATGCTAAAGCTTGAGGACATTCCTGAATTTCGTCTAATACGATTAGTGTAGAACCAGGACGAATTTTTTTTTTGAAAAAGATGTTGAGTTCCTTGATAATTCTGTCGGGATCTAAATCTTCATTAAAAAAACTTGCGAAGTGGGGATTTTCATCAAAATTGATATAAACATGATCCTCATACTCTCGCTTTGCAAATTCGGTCAAAATATAAGTTTTGCCTACTTGGCGAGCCCCCCTTAATACTAAGGGTTTGCGAAAATTCGACTCTTTCCACTGCAGTAACTTTTGATAAAACTCTCTTTCCATAAGCCTATGCCTTTTTATCCATTATCACGCAATAACATGTTCAGAAAACGTGATATTTTCACAAAAATATGTTAGATTTTTTGTCATTTTTCACAAAAAATGGACGAAGCGTGAGAAAAGTCACTTGAATCGAGTAGACCTCCTCAATAAATCCCGATGTGAAAAAGATTATTTCTCCATTGGAATCTCCTATTCAAGAGCTCGAGTTAACTCCGTCAGGAATTTGCATTTTCAACAAAGAACTATCCAAAGAACGTATATTTATGTATACTCAATTTCAGGTATACATAGATATAAGTAGGTATAAGATATGGATCCATTCAATAACCCATTCTCTCCTGGCGCGGGAGCTCCCCCACCGGAATTAGTCGGAAGAGGTCCTATTCTCGAAGAGGCGACTATCCTCCTTGGCCGAATAAAACGAAAACGACCCGAAAAAAGCATGCTGCTTACCGGACTCCGTGGCGTCGGAAAAACTGTCTTGTTAAATGAAATTGAGCGCAAAGCAAGAGAAGAAGGCTATCGAACAATTTTTATCGAAGCTCATGAAGGAAAATCATTGGGCGCATTAATCGCACCACACCTTTGGAAACTGCTTTTTGAATTAGATCGAGTGGCGGGCCTTGGCAATAAGGTTAAGCGCGGTTTATCCGTACTACGCAGTTTTATTTCAGCTCTTAAGATTACTGTAAACGATGTGACTATAGGTTTAGATATTGAACCAGAAAGAGGGTCGGCAGACAGCGGGGATTTAGAAATCGATCTGCCAAATCTTTTTGTTGCTTTAGGAGAGGCTGCTGAAGAACGTAACAATTATATTGCCATTTTTATTGATGAGCTTCAGTACTTCAACCAAAAAGAGCTTGGGGCTCTGATTATGGCAATGCATAAAATGCAGCAACGTCAACTTCCCTTGCTTTTGTTAGGTGCAGGCTTGCCCACTTTGCTAGGCTTGGCGGGAGATTCAAAGTCATATGCCGAACGGCTTTTTAATTTTCCCGATATTGGAGCATTATCAGAATCGGATGCTGCAAAAGCTTTAAATGATCCAGCTAAAGCAGCAGGGGTCATTTTTGAATCCGTTGCTCTAGCTGAAATCTATCGCCTGACAAAAGGCTATCCTTATTTTCTTCAAGAATGGGGTTACCAATCTTGGAATCAAGCCTTGAAAAGTCCCATCACTATAGAATTCGTTCAAAATGCAACACGGACGGTCATTCAACGATTAGATAAGAATTTTTTCCGTGTCCGATTTGATCGTCTTGTTCCAAGCGAAAAAAACTTCTTAAGAGCTATGGCTGAACTTGGTCCGGGCTCTTATAGAACTGGGGATATTGCAGATATCTTAAATTCCAAAATTTCTAGCCTTGCCCCCGTGAGAGCTAAATTAATCAAAAAAGGGATGATTTACAGCCCAGCTCATGGCGAACTCGCGTTTACGGTCCCTCTTTTCAATGAATTTATGATTCGGGCTATTCCAAATCTTAAATTTTAGCTATTTTAAGAAGCTATCTCAGGCATTACGACAAGAGGGAGTTGTTTTTTTAGCTCATCAAACTGTCGACTAAGCTCCATAGCTTCTTCTAAAGTAGGAGCATCTTGCATTTGCTTAAGTATGCCATCTCCAAGCTCCATCCAAGATCTATTAAGAATGTTTTTAATCGTCTCGACAACACCTTCTTCCGCTTTAAAAACATTGACCCTTCTTTGTAAGAGCTCTTGCAAGAGATCTTGCTCTTGAGGTTTTTCTAAAAGAGTTGCGAGTGAAATAAGATCTTGTCTTTCGTTCGGCTCTAAACTTTGATAAGCAGAAAACAACTTGGCACAAGCTTCTACTTTAAAATGATTTGAAAATATATTTTTGCAGATGATCTTATAGATGTTTTCCGATTTTTTTTCAGAAAGCATCATCCAACGCAAAAGGTCCATCTCCAAAATTCGATCCGCGTTGATAAGAGGCTTTACAAGAGCCTCTTTACGAACTAAAGCCTTAACGGGCTCTTGGTTTTTGATGGCATCTTCAGGGATTCCTGCCAACGTAGCTAGCTTTTTCAAGCTCTCATAGACAAGAACGGGTTGATCCCAGAGTCTTACCTTCTGAGCAATTGTCTCTATAATGCTACTTTTTTGCGAAGGAGAAGAAAGATCTTGTCCCTTACAAAGATATCTATAATAAAAAGTGAGATAATCCATTCCTTTTAATAACAAAGCAGCAAAGGCCTCTTTCCCATAATTGCGCAAAAAGGCGTCGGGATCAAGTCCATCCGTTAAGGAGACCACAATCACTTCCACTCCCTTACCTTGAAAAAGGTCTCCGATTTTAACGGCAGCTTCCTGCCCTGCCTTATCCCCATCTAAAGCCAGATAGACTTTAGTAACCCCAAGCTGTAAAAGCTCTTTGGCATGACCTTCTCCAAAGGCGGTTCCCTGGCCCGCCACCGTGAAGTCAAAACCGCTATCAATCAAGCGAAGAGCATCAATTTGCCCTTCTACGATAAGAGCTTTTCTTTCTTTTGCGATCTTTTGTCTGCTGTAGCAAAAACCGAATAAGACTTGAGACTTTTTAAATAGTAACGTCTCGGCCGTGTTAATATATTTTCCCCCGAAAGTCTCTTCTTTAAACTTCCTCGCTGAAAAACCAATTACGGCACCCATCCGATCTTTAATCGGGAAGGCGATCCTCTCACTAAAAAAATCCCTAGCTCTATTTGAATTATCCAAACGGATAAGTCCCGCCTTGAACATCTCTTCATCGGAAAAGCCTTCTTCTTTCAAAAGCTTATGTAGCATCCCCCCTAGTTTTGGAGCATACCCGATTTCAAAAGTCCGAATAAAGGCAAGGCTAAGACCTCTTGTATATAGATAGTTAAGGGCCTCATGTCCCTCTTCTGAATGTAAGAGGAAGAATTGGTACCAAAGGCAAGCTCTTTCTAAAGCGTGCTTTAATCGTCCTTTATTAGGACCCTTCTCTTCTTCTTCCGTTCTTTCTAAAGGGACTTGGAATCTTTCCGACAAGAACTCGAGGCTGTCGACGAAAGTCATTTTGACATAATTCATCAAGAAGGCTATTGAGTCTCCATGAGCTCCGCAACCAAAACAATGATAATGAGTATCCCCTTTATGAATTAAAAACGAAGGGGTTTTTTCCTCATGAAAAGGGCATAGCCCTTTATAAGAAGAACCGCTTCTTTGCATCTTCACATAAGAGGAGACTACGTCGACAAGGTCAATCCTTTGTCTTAAAGTCTCAAGACTTTCTTTAGAATATAGTGCCATGAAAATCCGTTGAGATCTATTGCTTTTTTCCTCTATACTGTAAAACGAGTGCGGACTCTTCGTCAATCAATTTCCAAGAAAAGCGCTTAAAGTGACAAAAAGGAAGCCATGTCTGAAGAAACTATTATAGATCCAGGATTATCTCAACTTCGAGAACAGACTAAAAACGTCATGGTCCCTATCCTTATTAAGGCCTTTCAGCTTAAGTCTGAAGCGGGACAGCTGACAGAGCCCCCTTCAAGACTTTACTCCGTAAAATCAAAAGGTTCCTTGAAAGAAGTGATCTCCCAGCTAACCTCCTTAGAAGAAGACTTAAAACTTCAACAGCTATGGATCGAGAGCAGTCGGCATCAAATTGGAAAGATTTTAACCGAATTCCAAGAAGAATCCCTTCCCGAGAAAAACACACAAAACCCCTCTATAAAAACCACCTTTTCCCTAAAGCCTTGGTGGAAAAAAATCTTAGGTATCTCATGACATCTTCTGTTGAAAAAATATCTCCCATGATGGTCCAGTGGCATAGCTGTAAAAAAAAAGCAAAAGATGCCATCCTTCTCTTTCGCCTAGGGGATTTTTATGAAGCTTTTTATGCTGACGCTCAGGTAATTGCCAAGGAACTAAACCTTACCCTCACAAAAAGACACGACATCCCTATGGCAGGGCTCCCCTTTCACACCAGTGAATCTTATATCGATAAACTGGTTACTAAAGGCTATCACGTTGCCATAGCCGAAC
>JAZKAC010000156.1:9883-20429 GCA_040389325.1 Chlamydiota bacterium
CTAAAGATGTAAAAGGGATCGTTAAAAGAGAAGTTGTTAGGATCATCACTCCTGGCACCGTCGTTCAATCTTCTCTTCTAACGGAAAACAGTAATAACTTCTTAGGATCCGTCTGCCTTGTCAATCAAACATTCGGATTAAGTCTTTTAGACCTTACGACAGCCGAATTTAAGATTTTGGAGTTCGAGCATTTTTCTTCTTTATCCGATGAGCTCATCCGAATCAAACCTAAAGAACTACTTATAGCGGAAAAAACTTTTTCTCTACACACTGCCGCGTGGGATGAGTTAAAAAAAGAAATCGGATATTCCCTTTCCATCAAAGAAGATTGGCACTTCCAACACCAACACACCTACGATCTTCTGACGCGCCATTTTGGAGTACAATCCTTAGATGGCTTCGGAGTGCAGGGGATGACTTCTGCCATCAATGCGGCAGGATGCCTCCTCTCGTACATATCAGAAGACCTGGGACTATCGACACATCACATCCAAACGTTAAAAAAAGAACAGTTTAGCGAATACATGGCTTTAGATAGCGCTACCTTAAAACACCTTGAGATCTTAGAAAACAAGCAAGTTCCTGACGGCACTTGTACACTTTTGCATCACCTTGATAAGACCTGTACTCCCATGGGGGGACGTCTTATCAAACATTGGATCTCTCACCCTTTACTTTCCATAGACTCTATTTTTGCAAGACAAGAGGCCATAGAATTTTTTAGGTCTTCTTCCTCTTTACCCGACCTTCGGATAAGTCTTTCTAAAGTCAGAGACTTAGAAAGACTTATCATGCGCATTGAGACAAGCTTTGCAGGACCTAAAGATCTCTTGGCCTTAAGACTTTCTTTAGAAGCGATCCCTCCTCTTTCTGCCCTGCTCACTTCCACATCTTCTCCTTTATTACTAGCGCAAAAAGAGCAGCTACGAGATGTCTCACCCCTCACGCAGAAATTAAAAGACGCCTTGCAAGAAGAGCTTCCCGTCAAACTAACTGACGGCAATGTCATCAAAGAGGGATTTCATAAAGAGTTAGACGAGCTTAGACAGCTGTGTCTTGATACGCAAACTTGGATTGCCGAGTATCAGACCTCCTTAAGAGAATCCACTCACATCAAAACTTTAAAGATCGGCTACACAAAGGCTTTTGGCTACTATATCGAAGTCAGTCGGGGTCAAGCAGAAAAAATGCCCTCCTCTTTTGAAAGAAGACAGACCCTTGTCAACGCCGAGCGTTTTGTCACTAAAGAGCTCAAAGAATATGAGCATAAAGTTCTCACTGCCGAAGAAGAGATCGCAAACATTGAATTTTCCCTTTTCCAAGAACTACGTAAAGAGATCTCAAGCTATGCAAAAACGATCCGTCACATCGCCTCTGCCATCGCTGAAATCGACTGCCTGGCTTCTTTAGCAAAAGTAGCCTTAGAACACTCTTATATAAGACCAACCGTTAACGAAGGTTCCACCTTCCATGTGGAAGGTGGAAGGCATCCCGTTGTTGAAACGCAGCTGCACTCGGATTCCTTCATACCTAATGATGTTTACCTAGATGCAAACGATCATCGCCTTTTTGTCATCACGGGTCCTAATATGGCAGGTAAGTCAACCTTCATTAGGCAAGTAGCTCTTATCGCCATCCTTGCGCAAATAGGCTCTTTTGTTCCTGCTAAAAAAGCTCACATAGGGATCATAGATAAAGTGTTCACTCGTATAGGAGCTAGCGACAACCTTTCTAAAGGGCAATCCACCTTCATGGTCGAGATGACGGAAACGGCAAATATTCTTCATAATGCCACCAATCGATCTCTTGTCATCTTGGATGAGATAGGAAGAGGGACTAGCACCTATGACGGCATCTCTCTTGCCTGGGCTATTGCCGAATACCTACTTATCACGGAAGGAAAAAAAGCTAAAACTCTTTTTGCTACCCATTACTACGAGTTAACGCAACTTGAAGAAAAAATCCCAGGAGCCGTTAATTACAACATCGCCGTCCATGAATCCGAAAAAGGAATTGTTTTTCTACGAAAGATCGTTCGAGGAGGAACGGATAAGAGCTACGGGATCCATGTAGCTAGACTTGCAGGACTCCCCTCTTTTGTTCTAAAAAGAGCGCAGGAGATGTTAAAGACACTCGAGAAAAACGCCCCTCCCAAACCAAAAGCTCCTAAAGAAGAACAGCTATCTTTCTTCTCCCTTCTTCCCGAAAACCCCCTCATCGAAGAGATTCGCACCATGGAGATCAATCATATGACCCCTATGGAAGCCTTACAAAAACTACTTGAATGGAAAAAAAGAGTTTCTTCGTAGACTCTAAATCCTTGGAAACAAAATACAGTTTTCGAGGATTTATCCGTATAATCAAACAAAAACGGATTTATCCAAAGAAAACGAATTGGAAATTTCGTTTTTGATCGATTATACGGATAAATCCTTGATTTTATCAGGATTTCATGCCAATATAGAATTTAACAACTAATAACCTGGCTTCTTATGGAAAAAATTATCGGAAGAAAAGAAGAACTTGCCGTTTTGCAAAGACTGGCTCAATCCGAAAGAGCCGAATTTGTTGCGGTTTACGGACGACGACGAGTAGGCAAAACTTTTCTCATTAGTCAATTTTTTAAAGAGACGGGAATCTATTTTGAAATCACGGGAAGTAAGGACGCTTCCAAAAAAGAACAAATAATTAATTTTCATCGAGAATTTAGAGCTCTTTTTAAAGCGGAAGAAAAAAGTTCTCTCCCAAGCAGCTGGAGCGAGGCTTTTGATCTCTTAAAACAGGAAATAATCAAAATTCCTATTACCCAAAAAATTATTCTTTTTTTTGACGAACTTCCTTGGCTTTCCACTCCTAAATCGGGTTTTTTATCGGCACTGGAGTACTTCTGGAATAGACACGCTTCTCGAATGCCAAACGTTGTTATTATTATTTGCGGGTCGGCAGCTTCTTGGATGATTAAAAAAGTCATCAATAATCGTGGAGGTCTCTACGGAAGGTTGAGTGCGGAGATCCGATTACAACCCTTCTCTCTTCTAGAAACGGAAGAGTTTTTCCTAGATCGTCGGATAGAGTTAACTCGCAAGCAAATCACGGAAATCTATATGGTAACAGGTGGTATCCCAAAATACCTTTCCTGTGTAGAAAAAGCACAATCATCTACACAAACTATTAATTCCCTATGCTTCACTCCTCAAGGACCTCTTTTAAAAGAATTTCACAAGCTATACTCGTCTTTATTTGAAAATGCTTATCGTCATGTAAAAATTGTCGCAGCATTAGCCTACAAAAGAGAAGGAATGACACAAAAAGATCTCTTCAAACTCCTAGACATCCCGCAAGGAGGTCGTTCTTCCGAAATTTTAGAAGAGTTGATAGAATCCGGGTTCATAACAAGCTCTCAAGCCTACGGCAAACAGATCAAGGAACGAAAATTTCGGCTAATCGATGAATACAGTTTGTTTTATTTAACATGGATCGATTCTATGAAAGAAAATATCCTCAGAGGATCCGAAGACTATTGGATAAAAACACAGGCAACGCCCTCATGGTACCCATGGGCAGGGTACGCTTTTGAAAACATCTGCTTAAAACACATCTTAAAAATCAAAGAAGCTCTTGCGATAGGCGGAGTTAGCACAATCGCATCTCATTGGCAATACTCTCCTCTTAAGGACGAGAGAGGAGCTGAAGTTGATTTAGTCATCGATCGCGCTGATGACTGCATTAACTTATGTGAGATCAAATTTTGCAATAGCGAATATGTGATGTCAAAACAAGACTCAGAAGACCTAGAAAGAAAAAAAAATGTCTTTAAAGAAAAAACTCAAACGAAAAAAGCCATTTTTACAACTCTTATTACCCCCTATGGAGCCCTAGAGAACATTCATTATCGCAGCTCCGTTCATAACCAGCTCACTTTAGATTGCTTTTTTAAAAGATAAAAAATCACCCCGGCTAAATTATTTGAGTTTCAAAAACTTCAGAATCTCTTGAACTTTGTCTCCTTGAATCTCTATTTTCTCATCTTTAACAGTTCCCCCACACCCAAGCTTTTTCTTAAGATCCGAGGCTAAAGCTCCCATCTCTTCCGCACTCATATCTAAATGAAGGATAACGGTCAGAATACTATTTTTCCTTTTCTCCAATACAACTTTTATAGCTTTTTTGGGTTTAACTGGTGAAGGCTTCTCGATCCAATCTCCCCCTATCGTAAATGGCATACTCTTTCCTTAACTAGTGATTTACAAATCCAGCATTGCATTTTTAACATCTTTTCTCATATAAAACATCTTAAAAAATCTACCCATTTCTGACCATAACCATCCAAAAGCGACAGCTCGGCGAAAAATCACCAGCTTAACAAGGATACTTTACAAGCCGGCAATCGGAGGAATGCGGTTTTTCCCGCTTAAATTTTCACCGTAAAGCACAATCCGGAAAATGGAATAAGAAGGCAATTCTAGGCATTTATAGCCTACAGCTCAAAGCTGTAGGATTCCATCCCATCTCAAAAAAAAACAACCGATATGAGCTCTAAAACGAACCATTCATAATAAAAATTATTTTATAATCGTTCGATTCACAAAATTAAATGGTAAGACTTTCCCAAAAATGCTATACTCTCCGATCTTACTAGGTTTTTTTTCTAATCTTCTAAGATTCTCTACATTGAATCTTTTTATTAAAGAACTTAGAAGACCCCAAGCCTTAAGAGTCGTGGATTTTTGTAGGCTTTTTTGATGTTTACTAAACACTAATTACGTTAATTTATTTATTTTGGGTTAAAATGACAAAAGAAGACAAAGAATCAGGTGACAGTTTAAGACAGTCTCTCAATCAAGAAAGAGCTCCAAAAAAATACAACGACAAATTGGGAGAGAGAAAACCAAGAGAATTTACTCCTAGAAGAGAAGGTAACTTCTCTCCAAGACCTAGATCCGATTCTAGCTTCGGTGATAGAAAACCAAGAGAATTTACTCCTAGAAGAGAAGGTAATAGCTATCCTCCAAGAGAGGGCAACTTCTCAAGACCTAGATCAGATTCTAGCTTCGGGGATAGAAAACCTAGAGACTTTGCTCCTAGAAGAGAAGGCAATAGCTACCCTCCAAGAGAAGGCAACTTCACCCCAAGACCTAGATCAGATTCTAGCTTCGGTGATAGAAAGCCTAGAGACTTCGCTCCTAGAAGAGAAGGTAATAGCTATCCTCCAAGAGAAGGCAACTTCACTCCAAGACCTAGATCAGATTCTAGCTTCGGTGATAGAAAGCCTAGAGACTTTGCTCCTAGAAGAGAAGGTAATAACGACTCTCCTAGAGGCGGAAGCTTCGCCCCTAGACCTAGATCTAACTCAGGATTTGGCGATAGAAAGTCTAGAGACTTCACTCCTAGAGCTAGACCTGATGTCATTAGCGACAAGGAAAAAGAAGAAGATTTCTTTAACTCATAATTGAGAAAAAGGGATGTGAGTATTTTTCTCACATCCCTTTTTTTTACACTATCTTACCATCCTCTAAGTGCACAATCCTATCCGCAAAGTTTACAATCCTCAAATCATGAGACACGACAATCACCGTTTTTTTCTTTTCCATAGAAATTTTTTTCAAAAGACCCATAATCTTAAGCCCCATCTCGTGATCTAGACAACTTGTAGGCTCATCACAAACTATGAGATCAGGACCGTGAACCATAGCTCTTGCAATGGCTACCCGTTGCTGTTGTCCTCCTGAAAGATTTCTTGGAGAGACATCCGCCTTTTCTCCTATCTCCATTTCTTTAAGAGCTTCTCTCCCCCTGTCCTCGGCGGCTTTCTTTTCTACATGATTGAGTAAAAGAGGAATCGCTACATTCTCTGCACAAGAGAGCATAGGAATTAAATTAAACGATTGAAACACAAACCCTATATGCTTTCCTCTATAGGAAGTTTTCTCATCATCCGATGTATGGTTAATATCTTTATCTGCAATCAAGCAGTCCCCACCCGTCTGAGTAAGGATCCCTGCTATAATAGAAATCAAAGTAGTCTTCCCAGAACCCGAAGGCCCCATCAACATCAATAGCTCACCTTCATACACCTCAAGATCCACACCTCTTAAAACATCAACCCTTGTGGGCCCTTCTCCAAAAACCTTTGTAATGCCCTTGCAAACAACAGCTTTTTTTCTAGACATATCACCCCTTAAAAACAATGGCAGGATCTACACGCATAACTTTAATCACGCTAAATAAAGCCGAGATAAAACAAATTAAAAGAATAGACAGTCCACTTAGCCCATATAACCAAAACGGCAAGCTGAAAGACAATTCCGTACTCTGAGCTCCATACCCAAATAAAGCCGTACACCCGATCCCGATTCCAAAACCGATACATCCAACAAAAAGCGCTTGCAAAACGACCATTTTCACAAGTAATAAATTGGTGGCTCCCATAGCTTTTAACGTACCGAAATAGGGAAGGTTATCCGTAATGAAGTTAAAAAATGTTTGCCCTGCTATAGCAACACCAATAATAAAGCCGAGTAAAATAGCGACTCCGAAATTCACCACAATCCCCGTATTATATACATAATACATCATCGTCAACTTTCGAAAACCCCATGAGGTATAAGCAGCATAGCCCGTTGTCGAGGTGATCTTTCTAGCTAAGATCTCGGGATCTACACCGGGAGCCGCTTTTACAAGGACAAAGGTTAGAACATCTCTTACTTGAGGCGAGATCGTTGTTGCATTGTTATAAGTTGTATATATAACAGGCTGAGACTGAAAAGTACGAGCCGTATAACAAATACCTGCGACATAGGCTCTTCTATCATTAAGTTCACACATATCCCCTATGCGCAGGGGGATGTCGGGGTCTCCTTTAGATCTTCCTGGAGAAGCCATCTTCTTCATAGAGCCTAGCTCATTTACTAATATGGCATCGGGAAACCTAAGATTCTCCACACTCCCCTCTATCATGCGAGGAGGCCCGCCTATTAAAGTTGCATCATCAATGCCTATCATAATACAAGTTTGAAATTTCCCACTCCTAAGACGCGCCTGTATTGTCCCTTTATACATGGGAACGGCCCATGCAATTCCATCCATACTGCGTACCCTATATAAGGCCGTTTCTTTCATCCCCTTAAGATCATCTACATATTGAACAGTTGGATTCATAACCCAAATATCGGGCTGAGACGTGTCGATAATAAAGCTACAGGTACGCTTCATGATCCCGACAAAAATAGATCCTTGTTGGCTAATGATAAAAGAAGCAAAGCTTAAGGCTAGTACAAGCCCGATATATTTAAGCTTATCCCCCACTAAAATTTTTAAGGCGTAGCCGAGCATTCCCAATCCCCTCCAAGCGCCTTGTAAAGAGCTACAAGATCACTCGCTAACGCCTGCTCGCTTTGCAAACATTCATTTTCCTTATCCAACATATCACTTTGAGCTTGCAATACCTGCATCTCATCAACAAGCCCAGAAGTAAATAGATCATCCGTCAACCTAAAAAATCTATAAGTAGCCTCTTTTTCGTTTAGTAAATGAAGAGCTCTTTTTTGCTCTTCAAAGTAAGCTACCAGAGCGCCCTCTACATCTTGTAAAGATTCGATAATAACTTGCTCATAAGATAAAAGAGCTTGCCTTTGTAAAGAGTCTGCCATAGAAACTTGGGCTCTTGTCTTTCCAAAGCTAAGTAGGTTCCATTGAACATTAGGCCCGATGGTCCAATAACGACTTCCCGGGACAATCCAATTGTTTTGCTTGTTACTTTCATAACCGTAAGAGTTACCCGTTAAAGAGATCTGAGGGAAGTAGTCCGCAATAGCAACGCCAATACGCTCCGTTGCAGCAGCTAGCTGCCTTTCTGCTGCCCTTATATCGGGCCTTCTTCGTAAAAGATCTGAAGGAAGCCCCCCAGGGACTTTTCCGAAGCTAGTTGGAATGGGCTTTATTTCCGCAAAAGTGGAAAGCAGACTCTCGGGTTGCCTTCCTAAAAGAACTGCTAGAGCAAAAACAGTTTGTTTATAAGAGGTTTCTAAAACGGGCATGTTAGCTAGATCTTGCTCTAAAGCTACGATCATCTCCTCAACAGGCCTTTGACTATCTAGTCCTGCATCTTGTAAAGACTTTGTCAAACACAGGTTTCTTTTTTCTAAACCGATTTTTTTTTGTAAGATATCTATCTGCTGCTGCAAAGACCTAATCGTTACATACGTACGAACAACCTCGCTAATGGTTGTTAAAAGAACATCTTGCGCCTGCATCTGTACAGCTTCCCATTCTTCTTCAGAAGCTTTTTGCGTTCTTCTAAGACTGCCCCAAATATCAAGCTCCCACACGGCATCAAAACCTACTTGGAAAAAATTTTGCAACGGAGGGCCAAAACCTGAACCTTTCGGAGTAGCAGAGCTTGATCCTGTGTCACCTGCTCCGCCTGGCGCTGCTCCCGTTCCGATCGACTCTACATCATTTCTATTTGTAAATATATTCTGGCTAAACCGAGATCTTGTCGCTAGAGCATTTAAGTTAACGGCGGGCCCAAGATAGGAGCTTTCAATCCGATAGTAAGACCTAGCCTCTATTATTTTTTCCAGGGCAATCCGTAAATCAAAGTTACCCCCTACAGCTTCTTTAACTAGTGAGTTTAATAAAGGATCATTCCAGTGCTCCCACCAAGTACAAAAATCCTTTTCCAGAACCTCTTCTTGAGACTTACTTTCTACAAAAGTGTCAGGCATAGCTATCTCGGGTTTATGGTAGTTAGGCCCAATCTTACACCCTGCCAAACAAAGTAAAAAAGCTGGATAGACATATCTCATTGAACTAGCTCCCCTTCTTCTAAAGGAGGGGTCTCCAGATACACATCCAGAAGCTGCCCCGGATATACGGGCAGGTTCCCTTTTTTAAAATGATAAAGCACTTGCAACACTCGAGTATCAATTCTTTCTATGTTATTTCCCGTAAAAGAAACTTTCGGAAGGATGTAAGGTTCTACCCGAACAAACTGCATAGGAAAATTAATACTTGCATTGCCTCTGATAAAAGCTGTTGCCTTAGATCCTATCTTATATCGCCAGGCATCTTCTTCATCAATATCTATACGCATCTGTAAAGGTGTCACTGTCCCCATAAGAATTAAAGATGTCGATAGGTTCACATAACCTTGTGTTATATTATAAGAAGACTGCAGATAGATCTCTCCGATGTGGGCATTAACTTGTAAAATCTGCCCATCTACTGGAGCTCTAATCGTTGCTCTTTCTATATTCATCTCCACCTCTGCCAAAGTAGCTTTTGCTACCTTGACCTGCTCTTCGGCCTCTTTCATGTTGTAATAAGCCGTTTCATAATCTTTTTCGCTTACGGCTCGTTTATCTTTCAGCCTCTCGTAAAAAGAAAACTGTATTTTAGCATTTTCATAAGTCACCACTGCAGCTTGCACCTGACAGGCGGCCGTCTCCTTTTGCGCTACAAAAGAGCGAGTATCCAGTTGTAATAACGGATCTCCTATCTTCACCTCATTTCCTTCTAGCACAAAAATATCTACTATCGGTAAAATAAAAGGTGTTCCTATGGCAATATTTTCTGTTGAAGCTTCTATCATTCCCGCTCCATAAACGGCAGATGAGTAGGGAGATGTCGGCGCAGGGTATAAGATGGGAGGAGAAGGAACTTGTTTTTGACTCCAGAAAACAACATACACGGCAATAATAGCTCCTATAAGAGCTAAGAGTGGCAACAACCATTTTCGAAACATGAAAAAACCTATTGTTTTTTCTTGGGTATAAAACTAAATTAAAAGATTTACAACTGTTAAAATGAAAAGACAACAACTTATTTATCTTCTAGAGCAATACGCTCCTACGGATCTTGATGAAATCCTCTATAAAGAAGAAATGCTTTCTTTTGTAAAAGATCATTCCGATTGTTTTGAAAGGAGCTTAGAAGTCGGTCACATTACTGCCTCTAGTTGGCTTTTAGACTCTACAAAAGAAAAAGCTCTTCTCTTACATCACGCAAAATTAGATATCTGGTGTCAGCCAGGAGGGCATTGCGACGGAGATAGCGATGTTCTATTTACGGCCGTCAAAGAGGCTCAAGAAGAATCTGGTATTGAAAAGATCATTCCTATCAGCTCAAGTATCTTTGACATTGATATCCACACCATTCCCGCTAAAGGCACTCTCCCTGTACACCTTCACTATGATGTTCGCTTCTTGCTGCAAATTCCAAATCAAGACGCTCCCTCTTTGAATCAAGAATCCAAGGCCTTTTTATGGGTTGATAAGAATCCCCGTTCCTTGCCGACTAAGGAAAGATCAATTGTTCGAATGTGGGAAAAGTGGTCGGGCCTTGCCTATTTTTGCAAAAAATAAATATTCTACTTCATCTACTTATCTTATTTAATTCCTCCCTAGCGGAGGAACTTAAACTCGTTAAATATTTTATCGCGATGAAAAAAAGGAGTAAAAGCGCGAAGCAGCCAGTCTGCCGGCATTTATCTTATCCGGAAAAACACAACGTTATAAAGTTTATTTATTTTTTAATTAATTCCGAT
>JAZKAC010000157.1:0-601 GCA_040389325.1 Chlamydiota bacterium
CTTTCCGTAGCTAAAACTCCGCTCTTCTGATCCTTCAAAGACGCCTGATAAAACGCTGCAATTTCCTGACAACCACACTCTCTTGCTCCACTAATCGTCGACATAAAACACCCCTTATTTTTAAATTATTAATACTAACTTTTACATGCTCTTCTCTTTTTGCTCCTGAAGAATCTTCACAGCCTCGGCATAGGTTTCCTCATGAAATACGTTTCTCTTATACACTCCCGGCTCTCTCGGAATACTGTATTCCAAAATGCCATCCATTGCAATGATGTATGATATTTGATCCGAAGACACATCCGATCTATCTGAATTCTGTATCCATATATTAATCTGCACATTTTTAGCCGTGAAAGGATAATCATGTAGATAAGGTCTAATAGTTTTATTGCTATTGATCTCTTGTAAATATGTGCTAACCGCATCCACAAGCAATTGCCTAGCTTCCATTTGATCTGCCAGATGAAATAATTGAAAACTAATAGACATCTTATAGATGTCCCCTAACATCCCCCCGCCTATCCCCATCACCCGTAGGTTCTTTTCTTTAGCCAATTTTTTGATTGTCTTGTTTATGACTCCATCCGCTACACCTTCA
>JAZKAC010000157.1:611-8194 GCA_040389325.1 Chlamydiota bacterium
CCAATGCAGAAAAAGAAGATAGAATAGCAAAACAAAGAATGTAAGCTAGCCTGCATACTGTTTTGTTTTTGACTAACTTTTCCATCATCTACTCATTTTAAAACACTCTCATGTTTTTCTTTTTGATCTTGAAGAATCTCCACAGCCTCTGCATAGGTTTCTTTATGCAATAATCTTCTTTTATAAGTTCCAGGCTCAATCGGCAAGTCATAGTACAGCTCTCCACTCAAAGCTACCATGTAATCAATCTGATTAAATGCAACATCTGATCTATCAGGATTTTTTATCCATATATCAATTTGTACATTTTTAGCCGTAAAGGGATAATCATGAAGATATGGCCTAATCTTTTGATTGCTATTGATCTCTTGTAAATATGTGCTAACCACATCCACAAGTAGTTGCCTTGCTTCCATTTGAGTTGTCGGATGAAAAAATTGAAAACTGATCGACATCTTATAGATATCTCCCAACATTCCTCCCCCTATGCCGATTGCACTCATTTTTTTTTCTCGAGCTACTTTTTGAATTGTCTTTCTAGTAATTTCGTTAGCCACATCTTCATATTCCATTGCAGAAAAAGAAGACATGCAAATAAGTAATAAGACACACTGAACTGCTAACATATTAAACTTCATTGTTTTCCATAACTATTAATGTAATTAATAATATTTCTTTGTATAACTTCACTAAAAGTCTTACTCACAAAACTGTGGTCAAATAAAGGCGCATCTGGATGTGGATCTAACCATATAAGCTCTCGATAGTCTTGCATTTCTTGAACAGCATCCACTTTTAGCCCCAATTTCTCAAGACACGGACCCTCTCTTTCTGAAAAAGCAATACGAGCACAAAGTCCTACCTGAGGAACAAAATCCCTTTTACTCGCATAGTTAAACGAATCAAAACAAAGTCTTCTGGGAATCACCTTAGCAGGAGCTATAGCCAATACAATAACTCTTTGCTGAACATCACGAGACACTCGATTTAAAGCATTATACAAAGGAATACCCCCCCTGCTGTGAGCAGTCACAAACAATTTGCGATTCGTTCCTGTATGGATTCTATCAAACTCGATAAAATATTGTCGAATCTCTTCCGTAGCATCGATGCCAAGACCGCTTAAACCAATGACACACCTACCTACATCCATCGCAAACGATGTAGAAGGATTATGAATTCTTGTTGTTTTTATGCCACCTGCACATTCACTAATTTTTTCTATATAGCTTAATCCCTCCCTTTCACTTGTGTTGATTCCGTTAAGGAACAAAAAATGTAAGCTAGGATGCTCTATTCCTACCGATTTTTCTGGAAGCGGCATATATACGGCGTTCTTTGCTTCTTCTAAAAGTAAACCGTTAGAACACGGTCCTGCAATAAGTGCACTCAACCCATAAAGATCCATATGAGTTAAAGGGCAGTTAAAAACAAAGGCATAGAGATTAGGCCCTGCTTGAAAACCGAGAGGATCCGAAGTTAAGAACCGTCCCTGCTCAGGAAGGTAGTAGCGCCTACCGTAAAAAATAAGACCTGTCTCGGGATCTATCCTTTTTGAAGCAAAGCGCCAAGGATTTTGAGAGGGGGGAGAAAAAAAGAGCTCTTCGCCAAAAGAGGAGTATCTATACTCTTCAAAGCTTTGGTCGTAAAGAGAACATAAGGCTGCTACGTTACCCTGTAGATCATGAAGGGGGACATAGACCTTTCCCGACAGCTCTAACGCAATCGCAGAGCCAAGCTCTGCGTAGGGAGTCTCTCCTAAGATTCTTAACTCTAGACAAAGTCCCGTTGAATCGAAGGAACCTATTTCATTTTGTCCATCATAAAGATATCGGATCTCGCTTACTAAAGAAAACCTTTCCATCACATATGTTTTCTTCGAAATCCTACGATGGAAGGTGTCATAGGCGTAGGTGATCCGTGTATTTAAGTCTTCTACCGCAATCAACCGATCAAAGGCATCATAAGATAACGTCTTCCCTTTTAAAAAAGTTGGATTGCCATCTTTATCATAGGAAAGTTCTTCTATCTGATTTAAGCTGTTTATAGAAATATCCGTATCGTCTTTTTTGATCCTGTTGTACAACGCATCATAAGAATAGGTATGAGTTTTTTCCGAGCAAAGTTGATATAAATCATCGTAGGAATAAGTAGAGAGCTCTCCTTGACGACGATCTTCTAAAAGGTTATGCACGGGGTCAAAAAGAAGAGCTTGATGACAGTAGCGCCGAGAGCTCACTTCTACATGACTTCCAAAAAGATCATAATCATGTTTTACTTGACCTAAGTTATGAGGTAACCGCTCTATAAGAATATGCCCCGATAGATCTCTTTGCAAATATATATGCGTATATAAACACTTGAAATTTTGATCAAAGCGAGCAACCCTTTCCAGATAAAGACTCCCATAATCGTATCCGATGTAAGAGCTATCTGGCAAGGTAAGCCGTGTACGTCTTCCTAAAAGATCATAGCGATTTTCTACAGTAAGCCCGTTCGGAAGGGTCTCTTCTATTACCCTTCCTTTAAAGTCATATTTCCTTATTAAAGTTTCTTGAGTTTTTACGTCTTTACTATTTAGCAAAAGTCCCGTTTTATCATACTCATATCGGTAGGCAATCGTCCCGTCGGAAGAAGTTTGCTCTATGAGCTGATTTAACTTATTATACGTGTGAGTTAAAATAATACCGCTTGGCTTTATCGTCCGCTCGAGCAACCCTTTGGGAGTATACGTATAACAAGTAACTTTTTCTTCGGGAGTCAACGCTCCTTCTATCAATCGCTCTATCCGATTCATGCTATCGTATTCTCGACAAATAGACACTTCCCGTTCAGGCAATAAGGTAGTTTTTTTCGCAGGGTTGTTATTTAGATCATACTCATATAGCTCCTGCAAAAGTCTCTTATCTTTAGAATTCTTTTTTTCTAATGAGAGCAGTAATCCTTGCGCATTGAATTCTGAAATGGTCTGCAAGCCCAAAGGATCTACGACTATTTTCTTATTCATTCGAACTGGGGGCGTTTTTGACTTAATCTCGGAGACATAAGAAGTTTTGGTTATATGACCTAAAGGATCGGTGTATTGTATGAGTCTATCAAAAGCATCATAAGTAAATAGCTCACACGAGGGCTTTCCTGCGATGCTCTGCGTCTTGCTTATCTTATTGCCTACTGCGTCATACCCGTAAGAAACCACTTCAAAGATCTCTTTATCGACACTTTCTTTTTGCTCATCCGTCACACGACCTAAAAGATCATATTTTTTCCTATGCACCAGATCTTCTGTCGTGACCCGATCTAGACGACCTAAAGTATCGTAGGCATAAAGAGTACTCTCTTTGCCTTGATTTTCCTTTATCTTCCTTCCTGCCGAGTCGTACGAATATGTCGTTACCCTCCCCTCTGCGTCCGTATGACTTACTGGGTAGCATCCACTGTAAGTAAACGACTCTTTACCGCAGATAGACTCCTTAGATAAAATTTGCCCCAAACTATCATAAGAATAAAAAGTCCTTAACCTGTTTTGATCCTCATGAGCCTTGAGCTTCCCATCTAAATAATAAGAAAAGCTCTCTTCCGTTCCATCGGGATACGAAATAGCAACAGGATGGCCATAGGCATTATAAGAGCGTTTTATTTTATAGCCTCTAGCATCTACATGGCAGATCTCTTGTCCTGCTGCATTATACACAGAAGAGGTGACACCCTTCTTTCCGTCTTCTAAAGGAAAGTGCGTCTCTAATAAATGGCCAAAAGGATCGTACACGTATGTAGTTTTGTGCCCATACTCATCAGTAGATCCAACTTTTTGATGTAAAAAATTATACTCTTGATAGTATGTGCGATAAATGCCTGCTCCATTTTCAGAAAATCGAATGGGCCTATTAGAAAAATCATAGTTAACCAGTAACTCCGATTTCTTATTCGCAGAGATGTGCTTAGTTTTATTTCCGAATTCATCAAAGTGATTTTTAGTTATATACCCCATGGCATCTTTTTCTTCTACAAGACATCCTTCTTCATAACGATATGTCTCTTCATAACGAAAAGCTCCTAAACTATCATACACTTCCTTACGCTCAACTTTTCCTCCCGCAGTATAGTGTAAGATAACCGTCTTCATCGTATGGAGGCCTGTTGCATCTTCTACTTTTTCTTTAATAACTTCTGGCATTCCTACGTAGGGCCCACTTTTTTTCAAAGCGGTCTCTTGAATCCGTCTTATATTTGCAATTACGTCATCCGTGACTTCTCGTATAAGAATTTTTTCTTGATTGTACCCATAGGTCTTACGTGTTTTTAGCACCCCTTTATCATAGACTCTTTCTTCTTTGACTAATGGAGCATCATCAAGATAGGCATATTCGACAAAAAGACCATTGTCTTCTTTTTGCTCAAGAAGAAGGCTTCTATCTTTAGAATGTTTATACTGCTTTCTGTAGTACTCCACCCCATCCTCTATAGGAAATCCCTCTTCATCAATTGTAAGAGAGGGTCCCGCTCCTGAAAGGTTACCGTAAAATCGCTCTTCTTTTACATTCCCCCTTTTATCATAAAAATACCTGATAGCAGAAAGAGGCCGCTCCTCTTCATCAAAAAGCACTTTACAAAGCAAGCACCCCACATCTCGGCTTTCATTTTTACCCCATACAAATTGTGTACGATTGTACAAACGATTTTTATCAATAAACCGATCCACTCGTATGAGCCTGAGGCTGTCATCCCAGTAGTAATCGGTAGGAGTAAGATACGCATCTAAGACCGTGGTTTTTTTAGCTTCCATATCATAGTTAAACCGATGGGTGATAACATTATCCTTATTCGTCCCCACGGGAGCAATTAGTTCTTTTACCCTAAAGGATATGGCATCTCCATCTTTAGGCCCGTAATATTTCAAATTAAAATAACGATCCTTCTCCCAAGTTATCGCATTTAATAACTTCTTATCTCGATAGTCCACATAATGCAACGTTGTCTTTTTAGGCTTTTCATCCGATTCAATTTCTCGTAGCTGATAAGAGTCTTTGTAGTCAAAATACTTGTACTCGAAATGGCGACCATCACTTGTCTCTACCCCATAGTCCCCATCACTAACATTTTTTCCCTCTTTTTTAGGATAGAAGCGGACCCATGCATAAATAATCTTCCCAGTTTGATCACAAGATTGGATTTGCCAAACATCTTTCTCTCCTTCTGGCCATTCATACAAAATCTTATGTCCGTTAGGAAGTCTTTCTTCGATCAGCAGATAATCGACTATATCGGGGCCTTCTCTTCCCAACATATGCCGCTTAAAGTACTTGACCAGTTTTTTTACGGTAGACTTAGGTTTATCCTTACTATCGCGATGATACACTCTTTCCGTCCCATCAGGACAATGCACCGTAAAAGTTTTTTGCCCTTCAGGCATACTCAAGTACTGATTTTTTAAATTGTTTCTGGCTGAAAGACTTCCTCTTGCCGTATTACTAAACCCCTCGGCATCGCTAGCGGGATCCCAAAGAGAAAACGTATATCCCGACATCCTGTCTTTATATCTATAATAAAGAGTAGTCCCGTTCGGTTCCGTCAACTGAACCCACTGATGCTTAAGATGGACCACGGCTTTATGGTAGTTATGAAAACCCCAAGTCCCCTCTCCTTTTTGACTAACATAACACCTGCGCAAAGCTATAGGCTCAGCCCCTTGCACCAAGACATCTTCTTGTATTGATAAATAATCTCCCGTAATGACATTAACCCCTTCCACAAAAGAGTTAGGGTCATTTTCTGTAGTAGCCATTATGCCGGAGTAAAGAAAGCACCTTGAAAATATCATTCCTATCAACAACAACCACTGCATAGTACGTGCAAGCCCCGTTATAGTTTTTATAAAAAAACGGGAACGTTAGCAAAGGATGAATTTATTGTTTAGAAAAAAATAAGAAAATTGATTTTTAGACACACAAAGATGCTAAAAGTTTTTACTCTCCTTTAATATTTGACTAAAATCGATCACCTTATCAAAATAGCGCGCATCTAAAATACGATCGCTAACTCCATTGACGTGGATAAGAATAGGTCGAATAGAATACTGTTTTGGAGTCTTAAGAGCCTCTATCTTTTCCTCCATCTGCTTTATGACATCCATTCCTATAGGATCTTTGGAAAATTTAATTTCGCAGACATACAGCGTATGGAAACGAGTTTGAATTAGATAATCGACCTGGCACCCTGACTGTAAGGCAGTCTTCGTTTGAAAAAATGGGCCGTCTGCTACAATATCACAAGGAGTGATTCCCATCATTTTCCAAAGGCTTTGCCGGTTATGCGTAACTAAGTTTTCAAACTGCAATCCCATCGTTGCTTCCCATCCTGGCAAAGCCGTCAATGAAGCCGAAGCAAACAGGCCATTTTCAATCTGAGCTCGATTGGGAAGGATATATTTAAGGTAAAACCGTAGATAGTTATCACTCAATCGGTACTTACTGAATTTAGAATGAGTTCCCTCTTTTACATGCCAGGTAAAATCTCTTTTCAAAAAGCCCGCCTGTACCAAATCGTTGATGTAATCATCATACATCCCCGCCTTTTTTTTTTGCAGCGCCTCATAAATTTCAAAGGCTTGCTTAGGTCCGTTTGCCAGACTTTCCACGATCGCCCTGTATTTAAGACTCCTCTTAGCGAACAGATCGGAAAAAATTTGATCAAATTCTCGTACAAGAAGTCCTCCTCTTGTAAAACAGATGTTCCGAATATTTTCCTCCGCTGAAAGTTCGGGCCTCATAAGTTCTAAATATAAAGGAACACCGCCTGTGACGGAAAGTATTTTAAATTTTTCATAAGAAGAAATTCGGCTCTCATAAGGCTCCCAAAATGCATTGCAAGAAGATAGCGGTAACTCTTCCAAATATAAATCCCATGACACTCTTCCCAAATACCCAGTACTGCTTAAGATGTTCTTCTCAATCCAAGAAGAAATCGAACCACAAAGAATAATCATCAGTTGAGAATTGTTGCTGAAATGAAGATCCCACGCATTTTTAAGTTTTCCTAAAAAATCCGCATCTTTACTTCCCATCCAAGAAATTTCATCTAAAACGATGAGCACCCTTCCTTCTTTCGTATGCTGCGCCAAATGCCAAAAAAGGAGACTCCAATCGGAAGGATCTACCCCAGGAATTCCCTGCTGCGCTAATTGACTTGCAAATTCTTTTCTTTGAGCAAGACTCGTCACGGTCTTTTTTGACTTAGGAGGCAACCCCGAAAAGAAAAAACTTCTCATTTGCCTTCCAAATTCTTTTAACAAACGACTTTTCCCGATTCTTCGTCTTCCTCGGACAACAATCAAACTCGCGCTTCTTTTAAGAGTAAACTCCTGTAATTTAGTCATTTCCCACTCGCGACCAATAAATTTAGCCGAATTTTCCATGCCCCCTCCTAAAAAATATACTAATATTATACGAAATTTCTACTCTCAAATCAACAAAATAGTGATTTGGTGTAGAAAAGTCACACATCATTTTCCTACTCTCAAATCACCAAAATAGCGATTTGGTGTAGGATTTTGACTATCTGAGTTCACTGGAAGGATTGGAGACAAA
>JAZKAC010000158.1:0-1933 GCA_040389325.1 Chlamydiota bacterium
TGAAAGCAAGCATATATAAGAAAAGCGGTGACGAGCAGGCGGCAACACAAGAATATTTAAAACTCTACTTATCCAACTCTCTCTTGAAGAGTTCTTTTTCAATCACATAACCAATCACACCCAAGCTACAAATATTAGATACCCCATATACCATATTCACACTCCCCAATCCAATATGATACATAGAGTTCAAGGCACTCTTATTTAGACAATTATTTGCACATCCAGCTTGCCCAGCAAAGAAAGCGGCAGACCCTAGAAGGGCCGCTCCCGCAACACCCCCGACAACCTCTACAACACTAACGCCTACTTTCACAGGAGATACCATCACTGGACCAAAAACAGGAATACATTGTCCCAGATCTAAGGTTCTTTGAAACGTGTACATACCACTTGTCCTACTATCTATCGCCTCTTCTTGAGGCGTGAATGCACCATTCACCTTCTGATTGATAAACATTTTTTACTCTTTTAATGAAATATTAAGTCTGGTTAATTATAAGCTAAAAAACTAGCACGTAAGGTCGATCTAAAATTGATACCCGAAAGCTAGCTTCAGCCCGTAGTACATATTTCGTTGTTTGATCAATTCACCATGATTGTGATAAGCCCACTCCTTCACAAAAGGAATGACAGAGCAGTTAAACGGCAAGGAACTCACATAGGTAATAGGAAGTTCTGCCTTCCAAAGCGCTGACGTAGGGGCGCTTCCTCTATGAGAGATCTTGTAAGATCCTGAAAAAGTAGGAGCTCCTAATCCCATCAAGCCGATAGTCCAGCTTTTATTGATTTGATACTCCAAAATAACTCCTATAGGTATATACCAAAAATAACTTGTAAAATTAGGACTCTGATTAAAGACGTAAGAACCCACCCCCACGAAAGGAGTTAACGTAAGTCTATCAGGGCAAGGGACCGCAACATACCCGAATCTGGATTCAGTTATATATTCTTGCGTAGGGTTGTTTCCCACGCTTCCTGTCCATCGACCTGCTGCAGCCGTGAATTCCAAATTGAAATAGATGCTGTCTTTTTCCGAGTAAGCATAACCGAGCGCAGCTCCCCATAAAGACCCTTTTTGCCGAGCTCCATTTCCCCAATGAGAAACTCCATACTCCCAAACGGGAGTCAGATAGACATTAGATCCTTCTACAGCATGTAAATCACCTTGAGCAAGAGCGTATAGCAAGAATGCAGAACATAGTTTCTTTATCTTTTTCATCAAAACCTCAGTGCTTTTTTAATATGAAGACGGTTCGCATAGATATATTCATATCCCGTATATACAACATACAGTGCCGTCAAAGATACACTCCAAAGACTTAGCAGGCGTATGGTATCTAAAGGCAGAATTTCAAGAGAATAAGGGATCATTAACAATAAAATAAAAAAGGAAATAGCAGCTAAAATCACAGCTTTGATTTTTCCGCTTTTGCGAGCTGCCAAGGTAAATCCTCTTAAAGCGCAGATTGTTCGTAACGTACTAATGATGCTATCTCGATAAAAAAACACTCCGACAAGTAAAACAGGCAGATGAACAACACCTTGCGTAAAAGATAGAAGTACGGAAAACCGAAAAATACTATCTGCCATCGGATCCAAGATCTTACCTAGCTCCGTGACTTTGTTATACTTCCTAGCTAGAAGACCATCGAAAAGATCTGAAAGCTCAGACAAAAGCGCCAAGAAAATCAAAATATAAGGAAGATATAGCAAAGGAATCCCCATCTCTTGATAGTAGAGATAGATTGCTATAAAAATGGGACCAAAGAAAACTCTGGATAAAGTTAAATATAAAGGGAGGTTCAATGCGTCTCTCTCCTCTTCGAAGACTTTTGGTGAATCTTACGATTTTGAAGAAATTAAACTCAACCTTTTTTCTCTTTTTTTTAGACTAAAAATAAAGACGTCAATATTAACCTGCAAAATGTCA
>JAZKAC010000159.1:0-13177 GCA_040389325.1 Chlamydiota bacterium
ATAGGGAGTGATCCGTTCCGTCTAAAAATCGTTGCCATATAGACATTTTAGATCCCGTAGACCCCGTATAGTCTAGTCGCCAGAGCTCTAAGGCGTTGGTCCCAGGATTTACAATGAATCCGAAGTAGTGACTTGTCCAGTTAGTGTCTGCAAAGATTACGGCAGAGGGTGGAGCATACCCGTGTTTTGCCGCTTTTTTTTCTATATGTCGGTGTAGGTCAAAAGAAAAATAATAGGAGTCTTTGACGAGCATATAAAAGGCTTTAGCTAAGTTTTTCAGGGTCTTAGCGCTCATCATAAGACAAGGGGTGTCGGGAAATGAGTCTAAAAGCTCCGTTAGCCTTGCGTGATCAAGCTCTTGGAGTAATGTGTAAAGAGCACTTTTCCATTCGGTTCCCGGGGTGAGGGGGAGCATCCCGTAGAGGAAGCTATCGATTAACTCGGCAGGAAGTGTTTTTGTTAGGCTATCTCGAAAAACTTGTATGGGTATTCCATCCGAGGAGATGCTTTCTCTAAGTCTTATTGCTAAAGTAGGGGGTACTTGCTTTTCAAGCTCTTCTATTAAAAAAGATTGCATGGCAGAAGAAAGAGTTTTAGAAGTGTAAAAGGCTTTTCCCGGGTTGATGACTTTATCTCTAACCCAAGAGTAGGTAAAAAGGTCTTCCTGCCACCCTTCTTGTACCAGTTCAAAACCTGGGTAAAGGATAAAGGCGTGGGTAGGAGAAGAGATAAGAATTCCCTTGTTATGGGATATAGAAGCTTCCTGTACGGACATAGGCATAGCTTTTAAGGCATTTAGAATAAAGACTAAAAGGTTGGTTTCATTTTCTACCCAAAAAGCTTCTTTGGTAAGAGGTGTTTCTTTTTTATAATAGGTTTGAAGAAGAGTCATCATAGACCCCCCGGAAGTGTAGGCCCAGGGTTTTTTCTTAGCTTTTTCTAAATCTTGAGCTAAAGATTCTTTATGAGCTTTAGCGATACGCATAAAGGCCGTTTCTATGAAGCTTTCAGACCTTACATGAAAAATAAGAGCTGATGTGATGTCGGAAATCAGTTTATTAGTTTCATCAGGTGAGCATTTATCTGCAATGGCGGGCTCTACGCTTAAAAAGAATTCGGCAAGAGCTGCAGAGTATTCTTTTGCATTATAAATTAAGGTCCATAAAGAAGCGTTACTCCTGCCATGTTTATAGACTAATCTAAAGCCTGCGGGACTGTCTTCATAAAGTCCTATTTTGATATCCGTCATGTCGGCATCGTAGATCTCTTGAAAGTACTCTTGGAATTTAAGGCTGTATTCTTTAATTAAAGCGGGGAGTAGGGAGGAAAGGTTAGAAGCCTCTCTATGACCCTTATCTCTTATATCTAAGCAAGTTTGCATGTGATGTAGTCGGCTGTTAAATTCTACCTTTAATCTTCTGATCTCGGATTCGGTAGAAGCTCTTTTTAGTAAGGACTCCGTAGCTCTTAAGGCATCGAAGGCAACTTCATACTCGGCTTGATACTCATGCATTTTTTGTTGATTTGTTTCAAATTGGTTTTGCAAGGCCGTGTAAATGACTTCTCCGATTCCCCCCGGTTCTTCAGGGTGAAATCCTAAGCTGAAGTAAAGGTTCCATTGAGAAAAATCCGTTTTTCCTTCAGAAAAAGAAGCTAGAGTAAATTCCCATGTTTTTAAAAGAGGGTGGTCGACAATAGCCTTAAATGCAGCGTATGCTTTTTTTTCTTTTGCTAAGAACTTAGGCACGGCTTGTATTTTTTTCGTAGGTAGATGTCCGCTTAAAGATCCTCCGAAGCCTTGGCTTTTCACTAAGGCAGATTCCATCTTTTCATAAGAGGCAAGATCTTCTTCTTCAAGAGAAAAATGATGTAGAAGGGTGGTGTGGAGTAGGTCTTCTACGGACATTTTGTTTGTGCAGGTGGCGATGAGCTGGTTTAATTGGTTTATTTTCTCTTGTAAGCTCCACTCTTGTAAGAGGAGGCCTGCGGCTTCAAAGGCTGCGACTAGTCCAGGTGACTGCGCTATCTGGATGTTTTTATTGCCAAAGTCAATGGTTCTATGTAAATCGCCTGCTCCAGAGGTCGGGCTTAAAGGGACGGAATATTCTACCCCTGCAAAGGTCTTTATTAACTTGCCCGTCATCAACCCTTCGTGGAGATCAAAAAGTAAGTTTTTGGGTTGTTCGGATTGGATTAAAATGGCAGGAGCCGTTGCAAAACAAGAACCTACGCTTTGTCTAAGATAGCTAAAGCACGCTGATAAAACAGCCGTGCGAACATGTGTCGTTGTCAAAACCTCATCATTAAAAAGTCCTAAAGAAGCTCTCACTTTTTCTTCGGCAGCTCGATGGCAAAGGGGGATTTGGAATTTTTTAAGAAAAAGGCGTAAGTTGGGATCATCTCGAAATTTTGTAGCTAAAGTAAGCATGTGATTTGTTAGCACGCCATCAGAAAGTCCGTTTGGGTAAAGAATATATCCTTGATGTTTTAAAGCCGATAAAAGGGAATCTAGCCTGTCCGTATCGATTTCACCTTGCTCGTTGACAAGGTACTCTGCCGCTAAGCGAGCTCTTCTTTCTCCTCGAAGGGAGAAAGAATCTTGAAGGCCTGCGCTATCGCATAAAAAGGAAAGCAAAGATTCTTGCTTGAGGTCAAAAATTTTAGCAAGACCCTCTTTGTTATCGGTTTGATTTAAACTGATAAAGACCTGAGAGAAAAATTCTGGTGTATGACAAGGGATGTGTAAGCATTTTTCCCACTCTTTCGGATCCAAGAGAGCATCTCCTACTTGTTAGTTGCGCTTCACTATATAGTAGTAGCTATTTTTCAAAATATTAAAAATCAAAAGACTCTTTTAGCCAAATGGCAAAAAGAGGATCATCAAAGATTACCAAGCCTCTTCCTGTTCCTTCTTCGTCAAGGATCCCTTTTCCTTTTAAGGCTTTTATGGAAGATGATAGCGCAGGTGCACTTGGAATTTCGTATTTATTAAGAAGCTCTTTCGCAAAGATCCGATTTTCTTCTTTTGCAGCTAGACGAAGAACCCTTTGTTGAATCGGGGATAAGGAATTTAAAAGAGTTTGATAAGCGTAAGCATTTTGCCTCACAACTTTTTTTAAAACTTCTTTAACATCTTCTGGGGTGATTTTTTTATACCCTGCCGCAACGAGGTGAAAACAGACCATCTGAACATAATTAGGAACATCTTGGACTGTTTTTTTTAAGTAAGAGACGGCCTCTTTTTCAATTGAGATGTTAACTTTTGCAAATCGTTTAATGATCCAATCAATAAGTTCTTCTCCAAAAGAGGGAAAATCAATGGATTGGCACGACCTATAAAGAGGGCGGGAAGAGGTATTTATCATGTCGGAGATAAGACGTTTCCTGGATCCCGTGAATAAAAAAGAGGTGTTTTTCAGTTGCTGCATGTGAGTCCGTAAAGTTGCTTCAAGCCATCCCTGATCATCTAATTCTGCAATTTTTTGAAATTCATCGATGACAACAATAACTTTTTCTCCAAGATTTTTTAGACCCGCAAGCACATCTTGAATCATTTCTTTCACATCTTTTTCAGAAGCTGGGTCAAGGGATAGTCCGAATGAGGTTTGTCCTGAAATAGGATCAATGTCTGCAGAGATTTTAGGTCTCCAATTTAAAAGCCACTTTTTAGCAGCTTCCGTCCAACTTTTTTTAGCTTTTAGAGCCCGGAGTATTTGTTGGAGAAAATCTCGATGAGATGTGATGTTGAAGATGTCTATAAATGGGCAGGCGTAGCCTTCTTTTTCTAGTTTAGTAAGTAAATTAGAGACAAAAGATGTCTTCCCGAATCGACGTGGTCCTATTAGAACGACATGGATTTGGTTTGAAAGAAACTGATGGACTAGCTTATCAAATGCAGGTCGCTCTAAATAGTATTCCCCCTCGACAGGGTCTCCGAATTTAAATGGATTCATTAAAAAAAGCCTTTCTGTTCACACCTTAATATTTAACAGATTTATTAATTATTAACAAGCGAAAAAAAGTTAAAAATTAATTTAATTCAACAGGCTCTTATGAAGTAATTTATGCCTCTTAAGAATTGCCGAGCCCAAACAAAGAAGCCAAAAAAAATCACTAAGGGAACAGGACAGCAAACAAGGGCCACACAAATACGGGGATTTTAGTGATGATTTGTAGCATGACCTTCTCCGTATGTCATCACGTTAGATTCCGTTAATAGTTGTTTGACTCTTGGAATTCTTTGATCAAGATCTATTTTTTGTTCGCGGATGAGGTAGGCAAATGGGAAAAAGTTATCGTCTTTTTCTATCCAGCCGATAAACCCTCCATGCTCCAAAGTCTTTCCATCCTTGCTAAGATCGGAACCGCTCCATCCCGTTTTTCCGAATAATTTCCATCCGTCTAAAGACTCTTCTTTAAACAGGAGCGCTCTTGTCATTTGAGTTGCATGAGACGAGATAGGTAATTTGTTAAGAATCACGCTTTGAATAAAGCGTACTTGTTCCCTTGGGGAGATTGTTAAAGAGGAGTTTATCCAGGCGGGATTTATGGGACCAGGGTTAGGCAATCCTCCTGAGATATCTTGATTCCCGTAGTTAAATAAAGCTAAATAGTTTTGAATTTTTTCAGATCCTAGTTGCAAAGCTAAGAGCTTGGCGTACCAAACGCAGGAGTATTTCATCCAAGATAGTGGAGTCTGAGGAGACTTCCATGATTCAATAAAGTCATCGTACCCTTCTTTGTAGTTCAGGATCGGGGTGTTTTCGTTTAGTAAAATGCCTGCATCGTATCCCATCAAACTTAAAGTCATTTTAAAGGTAGAGCAAGGACTGATCCTTTTGTCGATGTGAGGACCAAATTCCAGTACCACCTCACTTGTGAGGCCGTTAAGGAGAAGGAAGTTTTCTTCTGCCGAAAGCGGCGTGCTTTGTAAAATGAATAGACTCCAAGCTATTAGTGTTGAAAATACTAGACTCATAAGATGCTCCTTTTTTAGCAAAGATCTTAATAGGATGAATGCTTTTCCAGAAAGAGAATAGGAGCAGCTGCTGGGCAATCCTTTTTTTGCGAATAAAATTTAGAGTTCAATTCATTAGTATTCTAGTCTGTGTTATACTCTTAGCATAAACCATTAGAAAATAGGTGCTTGTATGACTAGTTTAGCTGAGATCCATCACGAATCGAGATATGCAACGTATCTGAGTCTTAAAGGTGAAGAGGCTTCGAAGGCAAAAGAAATTTTAATCAAAGCTCAAGAGGCTGAAGTTTCTATCTATAAAGCCATTTATAAGGAAGAAATAAGAAAAATGTTGCCAGCTTCTGCAAGGATAAGTATTGCCGTAGGTAGTATTTTTAGTAATCAAATAGAGCTGCCTGAACCTAAAAGAACACTTGTTGCAGCAACTGGTGTTTTTAGTGACAGGTTTGTTGCTCAAGCAAATGGAGATCGAGTGTATCGGATGCAGATTGATCAGTTTGAAAGAGTGAGAAAATTAGACGGGATCATGCGAAAGTGTCAATATAGCAGTTCGGTTCTCTCTGCGAGAGCTGAAGTTGATAGATTAACTTTTTCGTTATCGGATTCTATTCTAAAAAACTGGGAGCCTGTGGTTCGCTTAAAATATATGGATGATGAAAAGTTGAACAAAATTTGTAATAAAACTGTAAAAGATCGGGAGTCTCTATTGGCTTGCGGAGGAGAGGTGATTTATAAGAGTGTTTTGCGGGAATCAAAAAAACAAGCCGCAGAAGCTTTAGATCATGAAGACATGATAGGAAATATTGCTGTTACGGGTTCTTTGGCAGGAGTCTATCTTGTAAAGGGGTATTTGGATGGTTCTATTAGAAGGTAAGACAAGACCTCGGTATCCGAGGTCTTGTAGAGAGTTACTCTTTAGAAAAAAGCACTTTGACTTTATCGAAAAAAGTCTTTTTTCTAGGGGAGTTGTGGTCTTTTTCCAGTTCGGCAAATTCTTGCAGAAGGGACTTTTGTTTTTCGTTTAGATCAACAGGAGTCTCTATAAGAAGTTTTACTAAAAGATCGCCTTTTCCATGACCGTGAACATTAGGAGCTCCTTCGTGCTTAACACGTAGGATTTTTCCTGTTTGAGTTCCTTCGGTGATAGTAACTTTACAGGTGCCGTTAAGAAGAACGGGGATTTCTTTTTTGCATCCTAAAGTAGCTTCCGTAAAAGAGATTGGCACTTCCATGATTAGATCATCACCTTCTCGATGAAAGATTTTATGCGCATTTACCGTGATATAGACATAAAGGTCCCCTGGAGGTCCGCCGCCTTCTCCTGCATCGCCGTAGCCACCGACGCGAAGTCGCATTCCGCTGTCGATTCCTGCTGGGATTTTAAGAGTGGTTTTTTGTTTTTCTTTAGCGCGACCTTCTCCGTGGCAAGTTTTACAAGGATCGGTGATCACCGATCCATTGCCGTTGCACCCAGGGCATGTTACAGCCATGTTGAAAAAACCGCGACTTTGGTGAACTTGCCCTCTGCCTTGACACTTAGTGCAATGCTTGATAGAGGCTGTGCTAACGGCTCCTGAGCCATTACAAGAAGAGCAATGAACGTAATTTGTTAAAGAGATTTCTTTTTCGGTCCCTCGAACGGCTTCTTCTAAGGAAAGAGAAAGATTCATGCGCTTGCTGGCGCCTTGGCGAGAGGAATCTTGGCCTCCGTCTTCGAATCCGAACATATTGCCGAAAATAGACTCTTGACCGCCACCACCACCACCGCCTCCAAAGGCTCCCATGAAAGTGCGAAGCGCTTCTTCCATACTGGAAAATCCGCCTGCATGGCCATGATGGCCTGCTCCTGCCTTAACGGCATCGGCTCCATATTGGTCATAGATCTGTTTTTTCTTTTCGTCGCCAAGAACTTCATAAGCTTCGGAAATTTGTTTGAATTTTTTTTCGGCTGCAGGATCTCCAGGATTCTTATCGGGGTGATGTTTTATTGCAGCTTTACGATAAGCTTTTTTGATCTCGTCTTGAGAGGAACCCTTAGATACTTCAAGTATCTGATAGTAGTCTGTCATATAATCCCTTATGGTTATAAAAAAAATTAGCAAATCGCGTACGCGGTTTGCTAATAATTGAAAAACGCAAGATGTGTGGTTATTACATCGCGGATCTGAAGTTTTTTACTTTCTTGTACTTTAAAGCTGCTTTTGATTTTGCGCGACTTTTAACGGAAGGCTTATCATAGAATCGGTGTGCTTTGGCCGCTTTCATGATCCCTTCTTTATCTAATTTTTTCTTCAAAGCTCTTAGGGCTTTATCGAGAGGCTCTCCGGCACGAACTTTTACGCTAGGCATGGATATCTAGTCCTACATGGTTAAGTTGCAAATATAATTTACTCAAAGTGAGCTTATAATACAGGATATGGAGACTATTATTCAATAGGAAAATTAGAACTCGAGGGAAATTAGCATTTGTGCGCGAGGTTCTTTTGGCGAGGAACGGCTAGTTTGGAATTTGAATTTTTTAGTCGATTCAAGGCTTGATGCGGTATAAATCTTTTTTAAAAATGATGCAGGTAATAGATGTTAGGCGGCAGGGGAGGGGAATTTGTGAGTAGGGAAAGGTAGGGGAGAAGAAGGTCTAGGTTAATAGATCCTTTTAAGCTTGGTATATCCCATTTTTGTAACGTGTTTTCGGGGTTAAGGGTGATAACGGTAGAGGGGGGGGCAATCTTTGATGAAAAATCTTTTTCTTCGATAAGTTTATGGGTGATTAACGAAGATATTTTTTTATTTTCTATGAATCCTTGCAAGAGGAATATGGAGGAGTGATTAGAGTAAGCCATGAAAGTGAAGGAACCTTCTTGAAGATTTTCAGGGAAAAAGGCAAGAAGAGAGCAAAAAGGGTGTAGGGGAATATCTAGAGCTAGAGAAAGAGAGGTCGCTACGGCAACGGCAACGCGTACCCCCGTATAGGACCCAGGACCCACTCCAACGAAAATATTTGATAGATCTTGTAATTTATAGGGAGTGTTTTTAAATATTTTTTCTATAGTCGGGATTAAAGACGAAGATAGATTGTGTTGATGTGGAAGGAGTTGCGAAGCAATAATTTTTTTATCTTTCGAAAGAATGATAAAATATGGATCTGTGCTTGTGTCTAAAGTTAAATATAGCATAATAAAGAATAGGTCAAAAAACGGTTAGTGCATATAGTACCGTATTTGCGTAGAAAAAGAAATGATTTTTTGTGATGAGATGCCTTGCACCATTTTGTAGGACTTGGTATCTTATAAAGCTTTTTTAACCTTTCTATTTTGTAGGTGTTTTTTGCAATATCTTGATGATGAAAGTGAAGATTCGGCTGAGGAATTACTAGCTCAAACGATTGAAGACTCCGTAAGAGAGGACCTTCAAAGAGAGGATATGCCTCAGGGGATCCCTCGAGACGTATTTATTATTCCCTTAACTAGAAGACCCTTCTTTCCAGGGATGGCAGCCCCTCTTGTTATAGAGCCTGGCGCTTATTATGAAGTTCTTAAACAGGTGGCTAAGTCAAGTCATAAGTCTTTAGGACTTTTTTTAACGAAGAAAGAAGATGCGAATATTTATAAGGTGGGGTTTGATGATCTTTATTCCGTAGGTGTTTTAGCGCGTGTCTTACGTATTATTCCTATGGAACAAGGAGGCGCTCAAGTTGTATTGAATATGGAGCGTAGAATCTCCATTAAAAAACCTGGGAAGAGCGGTAAGTTTTTAAAAGCATCGATTAAGGTCTTTGAAGACATATCGGGAAAGCTTTCTAAAGAGCTTAAAGCTTACTCGATTAGTATCATTACAACGATCAAAGAACTTTTAAAATTAAATCCTCTATTTAAAGAAGAGCTTCAGATCTTTTTAGGGCATTCGGATTTTACGGAACCTGGGAAGTTAGCAGATTTTGCCGTAGCCTTAACAACGGCTACTAGAGAAGAGTTGCAAGAGGTTTTAGAGACATTCGATTTGCAGGGAAGGATTGATAAAGCTCTTGTTCTTTTGAAGAAAGAACTCGATCTTAGTCGTTTGCAAAATACGATCAATCAAAAGATTGAAGCAACAATTTCTAAAACACAAAGAGAGTTTTTTTTAAGAGAGCAGCTTAAGACGATTAAAAAAGAGCTTGGATTAGAAAAAGAAGATAAATCTTGTGATATCGAGAAATTCGAAGCAAGACTCAAGAAGAGGAAAGTGCCTGACGATGTAATGGGTGTCATTGCTGATGAGATGGAAAAGCTAAGTATGCTTGAAGTGCAGTCTGCAGAATATTCCGTGTGCCGTAACTACCTGGATTGGCTAACGATTGTTCCTTGGGGTATTTTAAGTGAAGAGTCTTTGAATTTAAAGCATGCAGAAAAAGTTTTGGATGAAGACCACTACGGTCTTAAAGACATCAAAGAAAGGATTTTGGAGTATATCAGCGTAGGGAAGCTTTCTGGTGGATTAAAAGCAAACATTATCGGTTTAGCGGGACCTCCTGGGGTTGGTAAGACCAGCATCGGAAGAAGTATCGCTCGCGCCTTAAATCGTCAATTCTATCGATTCTCCGTAGGGGGAATGAGAGATGAAGCCGAGATTAAAGGGCACCGAAGAACGTATATTGGAGCTATGCCAGGAAAAATAATTCAAGCTTTGAAATATACGGAAGTGATGAACCCCGTAATTATGCTCGATGAAGTGGATAAGATGGGTAATAGCTATCATGGAGATCCAGCTTCGGCTCTTTTAGAGGTACTGGATCCCGAGCAAAATAAGGACTTCTTAGACCACTACTTGGATGTGAGATGTGATCTTTCCAATGTTCTTTTTTTGGTGACGGCAAACGTTTTAGATTCGATTCCAGAGCCTTTAAAAGACAGGATGGAAATACTTCGCCTATCAGGGTATATCCAAGAAGAAAAGCTAGCTATTGCAGAAAAATATTTGATCCCTCGCAATCGTAAAGCGATGGGGCTTAAAACTTCTGATGTCATGTTTACAAAAGCTGCCATTAAAGATGTGATTAATGGTTATGCAAGAGAAGCTGGAGTTCGAAATCTTGAGAACTATCTTAAGAAAATTTTAAGAAAGGTAGCTCATAAGATTGTCGTGGAAGGGGAGAAGAAGAAGGAGATTAAAAAGATTGTTATTTCAGAAACCACGTTAGTTGGGTTTATTGGAAAGCCTGTCTTTACTTCGGATCGTTTCTATGACAGAACTCCCGTTGGGGTCTGTATGGGGCTTGCGTGGACTTCTATGGGAGGCGCTACTTTATATATAGAAGCGATTAAAGTGCCTGCCGATAAGACGGACATGAAGCTTACGGGGCAAGCGGGAGATGTGATGAAAGAATCATCTCAAATTGCTTGGTCTTATGTGCATAGCCTCATTGGAGTTTATGCTCCAGGGATGTCTTTTTTTGATAAGACCTTAGTGCATTTGCATATTCCTGAAGGAGCGACTCCGAAAGATGGTCCTTCTGCAGGTATTACGATGGTGACAGCTCTTTTATCTTTACTCTTGGATGAGCCTATAGCTGCAGACATAGGTATGACGGGAGAGCTTACTTTAACGGGTAAGGTCTTGCCGATTGGAGGAGTCAAAGAAAAATTCATCTCGGGAAAAAGATCGGGGCTTAAAGCTCTTATCTTTCCTAAAGATAATCAAAGAGATTATGATGAATTGCCAGCCTACATCAATAAAGGGATGAAAGTGTATTTTGTCAGTACCTATGATGAGGTGTTCCGTGTCGCTTTCTCAAGAAAGTAGCCTTTTTTCTCAAGCTGTCCGGGGTAAATTTATTTCTCCGGATCAGCTAGAGAAGTCCGTGATGGAAATCAGAAAGCAATCCAAAACGATCGTCACCTTAAACGGATCTTTTGATTTATTGCATGCAGGGCATTTGGAGATGATTTATCAAGCCTCCTTACAAGGAGATATCTTGATTGTAGGGTTAAACACCGACAGGTCAATCCAACAATATAAAAGCTCTAAAAGACCTATCATCCCATTGCAGCAAAGAATGATGATGATGGCAGCTCTTTTTATGGTAGATTATGTGACTTGGTTTGATGAGACGGACCCAAGAGAGATGTTGAAAAAAATAAGTCCTGACGTTCATGCAAACGGCTCCGAATACGGACTTGATTGCATAGAGTCTAAGGTAGTAAAAGAATGCGGGGGAAGGATTCATATTATCCCTTTGGTACCAGGTTTTTCTACCTCGCAAATTATTGAGAAGATTACTCATCTATGCGATTAAAAAAAATACTTTTGTATTCTTGTACATTTTGGCTGTTTAGCCTCTGTGTTCTTCTGTTTGCTTGGAATGAAAAAGAGGCATATACCCTTAAGAAAACGGTGGGAGAGCTTTCTTTGGCCGTGGGTTTAACTCCCGTTCAAAGAAATCTGCTTTTTGATTATCCCAAGATGATGGCTTGTATGAACCGGGTGATTATAAAATATAATCTTCGTTCCGAAGAAGATTTATCGAAACTACCTGTTGCGGGGCAAAGGCAGTTTCGTCAAGCTGAAGATATTCCTGTATGGAACGGTGTGATTACGGAGACGATGCAGGCAATTCATACGGGACGTTTTGACTATAGGGTTCCCTTATTTGAAAAAATAAGAGAGGGGCAGATGTGGAGGCTTTTTTCTCCCGCTCTTCTTCATAAGGATATTATTCATCTTGTGTTTAACATGTCATGGCTATGGCTGCTCGGGTTGCAGATAGAAAGGCGCCTTGCTAGGGTTCGCTTTCTTTTGTTAGTTCTTTTGATCGGGATCTTTTCGAATACGGCGCAATATTTAATGGGAGGCCCCTATTTTTTAGGTTTTTCAGGTGTTGTTGTGGGATTGACGGGATTTATCTGGACAAGGCAAAAAAAGGCTCCTCGGGAGGCTTATCCTCTTCCTAGGGCTACAGCGCTCTTTGTATTTTATTTCGTTCTTGTTATGATGGGATTAGAAGTTGTGACCGTTGCTGCGCAAGCAGTGTTTTCTATTGTTATTCCACTGAATATAGCCAATACGGCACACGTTGTGGGCGGACTTGCAGGTCTTGTGTTGGGGCGATGTGTGTTTTTTTCTAGGAGAGAGATATGAGTGTTCGAGATTTGATTATTTTGGGGTGTTCTAGCCAGCAGCCTACGCGTCATAGGAATCATGGAGCTTACCTAGTTAGATGGAATGATGAGGGTTTTCTTTTTGATCCAGGAGAGGGGACTCAAAGGCAGTTTATCTATGCCAATGTAGCGCCAACTTGTGTCACTTCAATTTTTATCAGCCATTTCCATGGAGATCATTGCTTGGGGTTGGGCTCGATGTTGATGAGGCTTAACTTGGATAAGGTGACGCATCCGATCCACTGCTACTATCCTGCAAGTGGAGAAGAGTATTTTCGAAGACTTCGTTTTTCTACGATTTACCATGAAATGATTCGAGTGATTCCTCATCCGATAGATAAAGAGGGGCTTGTAGAAGAAAATGACAAATTCAGGATAGAAGCGTACTTTTTACACCATGGGGTAGACAACTTAGGGTGGAGGATCAAAGAAGTCGATACTAGAAAATTTGATCGGCAGAAGCTCACATCGCACGGGGTTGCAGGACCTTTAGTGCAAGAGTTGGCGAAAAAAGGTTCTTTGCAAGTGAATGATAAGATCGTCACCTTGGATGATGTAAGCTCCATACGTGTAGGGGATGTATTAGCCGTTGCTATTGATACTTTGCCTTGTGCTAATCTGCTTCGTATCGCTAAGGGAGCAAAGCTGTTTCTTTGCGAGAGCACCTACTTAGAGCAACATAAGCAGCTAGCTAAAGATCACTATCATATGACGGCTAAGCAAGCAGCCTTTGCTGCGAAAGAAGCAGGTGTCGGACAGCTTGTGTTAACGCACTTTTCCGCAAGATATCAAGATGTCTTGGATTTTGAAAAAGAAGCGAAAGAAGTATTTCCAAACACTGTAGCCGCAGATGACTTAAAGCAGATCCCTTTCCCTAAGTAGGGCTTGGGCTTTGAAATATTTTCATCTTATATTAATTTTTTCTTAACATAAATGAAGCTTGGTGGTAGCTTTCTTTAAAAGCTATTGTTGAATGGCTTTCTCGTAAAAAAACTTTTAATAAAAAAAGAGGTTATATGTTCGGTATTAATTTGAATTTCACATCTAAAGATGTTGGCATGATGGT
>JAZKAC010000159.1:13277-26749 GCA_040389325.1 Chlamydiota bacterium
ACTATAATTTATTTTTTTGCCGCAAGGATGCTTTCTTGTTCTATATGTAAATTATTGACAAGAGCTTGTAGATTTACATATCTATCGGGGTCTGAATTTATAATAGTTTTGTATATTTTAACAGCTTCGGACAGTTTCATTTTTCTGAAATGAATAATCCTTTTTCCTTCTTTGTTTTTAATCGAGTATCCGGCGTTATCGGTTACCTCTACAACGTCGCTTAATATTTTTTGGTAGCATATTCTAGGAATGAATTTATTATGCTCTGAGCTTACAGGGCATAGTACCATGAGGTCGGCAGAAAGTTCATTTTCTCCTATCGTAGCGATCGCCACTTTGGATATCAACTCATCATCCGAGTAGTAACAATAGGTCTCATCACCTTCGCTTTTTAAGTAAATGGCGTGAACGGAATCTTCCTTGGTTAGTAGTTTGTTAGTATCATCGAGTATGGACTCGGAAATAAAATCATAAAATAAACTAAACAGCCTGTAATCTAATAGATAGGTGTCTTTTTTTATTAATTTTATGTAGAAACCGGGTTCAAAACCTTCTTTTTTTAGTAAATTGATTAATTTTTGTTTTTTTAATTGTGAGGGTATTAGGATTTTTAATCCGAATTCTATCGGTTTGACCACATCGTCTATCGTTGCGTTTAAAACATCTTTTGCTTCTGCGTTTATCAGCCCATCTTTACATTCTATTTGATGTTTAGTTAGAAAATCTTGAAATGCTTTTCGAGCGTTATTTGAAAGATAGTTCACAAAAAACATGTCCGTATTGATCTTTGGCATACATTTTATGAAGGCTAAAGGATTGCACTCTTTAAGATAGATAAGGTAGTGTCTTTCTATTTCTCGGACTAATCCTAGAGGAAGTTTTACGGTGTATTGTCTTGAGAAATCGATATCGTAAGATTGAGTTTTTAGATATTCATCATATGTTAATGTGCATAGTTCTTTAGAATATTGTTTATATAGATAAAATGTTATTTCGTTTGTGTTGTATTGAGTGAATTTTTTATTTGATTTTGCGAGGTTGCAATAGCTGTTATCCAAGAATTTAGTCAAAAAAATATGAGTGAATAGCTTGATGGATTTATTTTTAAAATTAGCTTTGATGATTTTATTTTTAAGTAAGACTGCCTCGGGGTCTCTGTATATCAATACTCCGTCGGGCTTTAGGACTCGAAAGGATTCTTTGAAAAAAGCCTGAAACGCATCGATTCCTCCTGCGTAAGAAACTATTTCATGGACTACGGAAGAGGCATTAATTCCTGATAGATAGTCATTATCAAAGCATTGCATATCAATAGCATTCAATTGTTTTAATACTAATTTAGGGCCAAAGGAGTTGTTTGAGAGGTAAGGTTGTAGCTCGGGGTGTCGTTGAATGAGAAGCTCTAACACATTATTATCGACATCGGAGGCTATGATCGTGCTAGGATTGTTGCTTGGAATTTGAGTAAATAAATTTGTGATAGGATCGCCGCCCGTTCCGATTTCAAGAAATATCCCATCGGGTTTTTCTAGGATGTAAGGCAGTATTTCTGTTTTTTCTTTAATGTTATATTTAATTAAATCTAGATATTTTACTAAATTGGTGTTTTTATGATCTACAGTATTTATTGGAATGTCTTCAGCTGTAATTCTACCTGAGGCTGCAAGAATAAAAAATAATTTAATAAATATCTTTTTCATTTAATTCCCTATTTAACTTAAAAATGTTAATTAGTTTATACGTTAATTTTAATTAAATCAATAGTTAACTGTATGTTTTTGTTTTTATATGAAAATCGTCATATAAGAGAGAGGTGGCATTTTACCTAAAGATTCTATATTCTTTATCGAAAAATGTGAGATAGGAGAAAAGATGAGACAACGAATCATTGGAGCTACATTGCTCATTGCAGGGACGACGATAGGGGCAGGTATGTTAGCTTTGCCTATGACTTCGGCTCGGCTCGGATTTTCAAAAAGCATAATTCTTCTTTTAGCTTTATGGGTGTATATGGTTCTTGCTGCCGGTATAATGGTAGAGATCAGCCATGGAAAGGGTCTTAGCATTGCAGCTCTTGCAAAAAAACGACTAGGGCCTTGGGGCAAGCATTTAGCAGGGGTAAGTCTTCTAGTTCTTTTTTGGTCTCTTTTGGCAGCATACATTTCAGGGGGAAGTTCGATTCTCCATCGAGAAATCGGAGGCTTCCATGCTTTGATCACTATTTTCTACGTCTTGATTTTCGGTGTGTGCGTAGCTTTTTGCACAAAGGTTGTAGACTATACGAATCGGCTGCTATTTATGATCAAGAGCGTAGTCTTTTTGGTTATGATTTTTGGGCTTGTTCCCTTTATAAAATCTTCTTATTTAGCCTCTCCTGGTATAGATGTAGCTATAGCCTTACCTCAAGCCATTCCCGTCTTTTTTACCTCCTTCGGTTTTCACGGAAGCTTACCAAGTCTTATTCAATATTTGCATGGAGACAAGAAGAGCATTTATTTTAGCATCATAGTGGGAAGCTTGATTCCTCTTATCGTATATATTCTTTGGCAGGCAGTTACTCTTGGCGTTCTTGGTCTAAGTTTTGAAGTCGGAGGAGATGTGGGTTTATTTATTTCTCAACTAACGACTAAAACGGGAAAGGCCTACCTTTCTATCTTGGCAGATGTCTTTGCTTTCTTTGCGATAGCAACGTCTTTCTTAGGCGTAGCTCTCGGCCTATTTGATTACATATCGGAATGGTTTGCTCTTGATGGAAAAGAGGGGAAAACGGTTGTAGGAAAAGCGAAAATAGCTTGTATAACATTTGCTCTTCCATTGACTTTTTCTTTATTTTATCCCAAAGGATTTGTATTTGCTCTAGGCTTTGCTGCCATCTTCTTAAGCTTGCTTGCCGTAGTTTTACCAAGTATTATAGCAATCAAAGAAAAGAAGGGGTCTACTTTTATTTTAAATAAAGGGATTCTTCTATTCATGTTGCTCACGGGACTTGTTGTAATCGGCATTGAAGTCTTTGGAAAGATAGTCTAATTCTTACTCATATTTTCTAAAAAATTAACTTAATAGTAATCCGTCTATAGATTTAGGCTGCTTTTGCATGACCCCTCCCGCCATTTTCACTAGAAATTGGATCTCTTAATGATACACCCAGGCTGAAGGTGGTTCTAAGTGTATTTACGGCGCAAGAGCCCAGTGATGAAGCGACTATTTTTGAAAGACACATCCAACTACCAAGAATCATAGCTAAATTACCTAACTGAGTTTTGTTAATTTTGATATCCAAGCAAGTTGGAGCGCTAAGGACAAAGGAAAGAGATTGGATAATTGGAAATTGCATAAGTACCTGATATTAAGAATTATATCATAATTTTATGCGCTTTGCTCACCTCTTCTTTCTTAAAAAAGCTTCTTATTCTTAAAAAAGCGACAAAAGAATGGCCGGAAGTAGTCGTTAGCGTGGGGGATACAGGATTTACCCAATCGATTAGGCGAGCTACTAAAACTGGAGCTCTACGTAAAATTGCATCTAAAATCTATTCTTCTAATTTAGAAGACACTCCAGCAAATATTATTAAACGTCATCGCCATCAAATTTTAAGCCAGATGTTTCCTAAAGGCGTTATTAGTCATCGCTCGGCGCTTAACGGAGGGATTTCTTCTGATGGAGTAGTGATTTTAACCTATAAGTATACTAAAACTATCAAGATACATGGCCTCACTATTCGATTAATTAAAGGAGCAGGGTTAGAAGCGGTGTAGATGGGCTATAAAAGATTCGGGAGCTGAAAACGGTAGCATAGTCTTAGTCCTCCAGGTATTTTTCTTTAATTTCTTGAATGACTAAAGGGTCCGATAGAGTTGATGCATCCCCTATAACGCGTCCTTCAGCTACATCTCGTAATAGGCGCCTCATAATTTTTCCACTGCGCGTTTTGGGAAGATCGCAGATGAAAATTACTTTTTCAGGTCTTGCAATCGCGCCAATCTTTTTAGCAACATGACCTTTTAATAGATTTTCTAAGGTTTCATTCGGAGAGACTCCATCCTTTAAAGTCACAAAGGCTACGATAGCTTGCCCTTTAATAGGGTGAAGGATGGCAATGGCAGCGGCCTCTGCCGTGCTTGGATAATCTAAAAGAGCGCTTTCGATTTCCATCGTCCCTAGTCGATGACCCGAGACGTTAATGACATCATCAACACGTCCCATAAGCCAGAAGTAGCCATCTTCATCTTGTTTGGCTCCATCTCCCGTGAAGTAAGTGCCCTCATCCCATTTTTTCCAATAGGTCTCTTGAAAGCGAAGAGGGTCTTTATAAATGCCTCGTAACATGGAAGGCCAGGGGGATGTTATCGCAAGGTATCCTGAAGAATCCCTTTCCCCTTGTTCGTTTAAAATGGCTATATCGATACCAGGTAAGGGCATCGTTGCGCTGCCTGGTTTAAGAGGTGTGAGCCCTGGGATCGGAGCCATCATAATGCTTCCTGTTTCAGTTTGCCACCAAGTGTCTACGATAGGGCATTTCCCTTGTCCGATGTGAGTATGATACCAGAGCCAAGCTTCGGGGTTAATAGGTTCTCCAACCGATCCTAAAAGGCGTAGAGAAGAAAGATCACATCCTCTAGGTAAGTGGTCTCCCCATTTCATAAAGGTACGAATTGCCGTAGGGGCCGTGTAAAGGATCGTCACTCCGTATTTTTCGATAAGTTTCCAAAAGCGATCTTGCTTGGGAAAGTCGGGAGCCCCTTCATAAAGAAGTTGAGACATTCCGTTAGACAGGGGGCCGTATACGATATAACTATGTCCCGTCACCCATCCGATGTCGGCCGTACACCAATATATATCGGAGGGTTTGATGTCAAAGACCCATTGCATCGTCGTTGTTACACCTACCATATATCCGCCTGTAGAGTGGATGATCCCTTTAGGCTTGCCCGTAGTTCCTGAGGTGTAAAGGATGTACAAGGGATCTTCGGCATCCATTTCTTCGCAAGGACAGATCTTTTTTGCCTCGTTCATCAACTCATGATACCAATAATCTCGTAGAGGTTCCATGCAAACAGACTGCCCAGTATGTTTTAAAACGATAACCGTTTGTAAAGAGGAGATGTCTTTTAAAGCCTCGTCGGCTATTTCTTTTAGAGGAAGAATTTTTCCTTTACGGAAGCTTCCGTCGGCTGTGATAAGGATTTTAGCTTCTGCATTCAGGATGCGATCTTTTAAAGATTCTGCTGAAAATCCTGCGAAAACAACCGTGTGGATGGCACCGATTCTTGCGCAAGCCAGCATAGCGATAACGGCTTCCAGAGCCATCGGCAAGTAAATAGTAACAAGGTCTCCCTTTTGTACTTTAAGGCTCTTTAATACGTTAGCAAACTTATTGACTTCGTAAAAAAGGTCTTCATAAGTTAAGGCTTTTTGATCTCCTTGCTCTCCTTCCCAAAGTAAGGCTGTTTTGTAGCGAGTGTCCGTTTGCATGTGTCGATCAAGGCAGTTATAACAAGCGTTAAGCTTGCCGCCTAAAAACCATTTGGCATAAGGAGGAGTCCACTCAAGGACTTTTTCCCAAGGGGTGTGCCAGTCTAGACATTTGGCTTGCTTTTCCCAAAAAGCTTCTCGATCTTTAGCAGCTTCTTCAAAGATATCCGATGATTGGAAATTGGCTTTTTCTTTAAACTCATCTACGGGTAAGAAAATAGAGTTCTCTTCTAAAGAGCTAGGAACGTGTGTGATAAAATTGTTATTGAGAATATCAACATCTTGCATCGGTTTTTCCTCTTTATAAATTTCAAAGTTAGGAAAATAGACGAAGACCAGCAATTTTTTCGAGATAAATCTTTAAAATTTATAGAGGGCTTGTATTTTTTTTGAGCAAGCCCTCTTGAAGTATCTATAGCAATAAGGTATGAGAAGGATCTGGGCAAGTGATGTGCTCCTGTATGCACTCGCTTAGATAACAAGAAGGAATCCCTCTTTCATCAAAATTAAGTAAAGAGGCCAACTGAGTAATATCGTCCCTTGCGTAAGGGATAATAACCGGTTGATTTAGTATGTAATGTACAATCACCGCATCTCGCAAATTTTCCTGGAGCATAATCACCTCGAGTTAGATTCATTTGAAATGCACTATAGAAAATAGGACGTTCCTATTTTCTTTTTAAGTAAGGTTTTCGAATATATCGATAAAACTTCCCTTTTAAATGTTTATGAAATCTTTGTTCTTTTCTACTGGGGTCAGAGGGGCTTTGAAAAAAAGCCCTAGAATGAAACCATCCTGAAAGAGTAGGTAGTTCTTGCATGAAATCTCCTAAAGAATGTTGTTTATGTGTTTATCTAACTACTACTCCTTCGTTAAATAATTTGTCAACACAGGATTTTTAATCCACGAAAAAAAACTTCTGTCATTCCCGTAGGTACAGGTTCAATTTAATTAAATAATATTATTGAATGTTTTTAATATAGTTTATTCGCTATAATTAACGAAACTATTAACTAACAGGTTCTTTAATGTCGATTAAACGTGTCGAAAGCTGTAGATGTGGATCCTTAGTAGATTTAGGCGAAGTCGGTGACGTGAAAGAAAAAATGAGACCCACTGATATAGAGACTAGGGTAGAAAAAACCTTTGAAAAAGTGCAATCGGTTAGCGATAAAAATGTCTATTACTATAAAGCTGGGTTAAAAAAAGTTTCACAACCTTCGAAATTAACCGATGAAGAATTCAGAGCCCAAGAAGCGGATCTTTGCGCAAGGTGGAATTTTGAGGTAAACGAGAGGATATTTTGGGAACACGGGGTGGAGGCTGAACTGTCTGTTCGACCTATCGTGATACATGGACCCGTAAAAACTAGATCGCCCGTTGTAGTTGTTCCTGTAGAACCAAAACCGACGGCACTCCGGCCTCCCGTCAATGAATCTTGTCGTCAACTGGGATGCTGTATCCTGTCTTAAAGGCAAGCGTGTCGATTATTAGGCTGGTCCGTCATTATTTGCTATTTCCTTGTTTAATAGATTGTTACATCTACTTTTTAAATCGAATTTATTTATTTTAAATGATCAGTTATGTTACAATATACGTATTAATTAATTTACAAATGAGCTTAAAATGATTCGTAGCCCAACTTGCAGAAAAACATCTTTATTAGATTTAACTGTTGAAGATATAAAAATTGAGGGCGCGAGCTCTGATAATTTAAAAAGTAGAGTAGGTTGTGTCGTCGATGAAAGACTAAAATTGGAGAGCGGAGCAAAGAGAAAGTCTCCCGATAGCATAACATCACCATTGGTCTTAAGTTGTTTTTCAAAAAGAGCTGAGTACCTCAAGAACAATAAACCTTTAGAATTAACGGATCAAGAATTCGAGGAGCAAGAAGAAGAGCTTTGCAAAGCTTTTAATGTTAGAGTGAATGAAAGGATAGTAAGTCACTATACGGAGCCGAAAAATATTGAGAAGGCGAAAAATATTGAGAAGTATCAGCCCGTGCCAAAAAACCTTGAAGGTTATAATGTAGAGACGGATGGAGGGAAATATGTAGTTACGTCCGATCGAGTAATTTCTAAACCGAAAGCTATTGGCTTCGATAAAAAAGCATAATCATTTTTTACTCGTCGTTATATCTTTTTTGACAATTGTGTGCACATTTTGTATAGTGCTCTAAAAACATATAACGAGGGAGAATTATCTATGGCGTATCAGCCAAAAATACTAGCTTTTGCGGGAAGTTTGCGTAAAGATTCCTATAATAAGAAACTTGTCAAAATTGCCGTTCGCGGAGCGGAAGAAGCGGGAGCTAAGGTGACTTATATTGACCTTAGGGACTATCCTTTGCCCGTCTATGATCAAGAGATTGAAGATAGTCAAGGGTTACCGCAAAACGCCCTTACACTTAAAAAAATGATGAGTGAGCACGATGGCTTTTTACTTGCTTGCCCTGAATACAACAGCTCCATGTCGGCAGCCTTTAAAAATGTGATTGACTGGACATCTCGTAATGCTAGCCCAAGTGAGGTCTATCTATCTTGTTTTATTGATAAGGTTGTGACTTTAATGAGCGCTTCTCAAGGAGCGTTAGGGGGGATAAGAGGTCTAGTGCACGTTAGATCGATGTTCTCTAATATTTTCAGCATTGTATTACCTAAGCAAAAATGTATTGCGGCAGCAGGTGGAGCGTTTGATGAGCCGGGCAATCTTAAGAGTGCCTCCGATCAAAAAGACGTAATGGCTCTTGGTCAAAATCTGGCAGAATTTCTTATGAAGTATAAGAAGTAGTCTATTTTCCAAGTAGTTTTGGATGTCAACTTAACTCGATCTTTGAGAAAGCAGCTCTTTATCTGGCTGTGATGCCGAATGTAGCATTACGGCCAGGATTTTTTGATGACATGGAACGGCATTGATATGCAATTAGTTCTTAAAGAGGATGTTAACCCTATTGAAGCCTTAGGTCGTATCTTTACTTTCTTGACAAAAGATCCTGATTTTATTTGAGTGATTGTGGCAATTCTTAGCATTTTTTTGCCTTATATGTCAATATTTCGTCTTTTGGCTTCGAGCTAAATTAATCGCATGGCACTTATGTATGCAATTTTTAATAATCAACACTTAGTCGTTAAGAGAGTATGATTTGTAGGATTTGAAAAGTCAAGGAGTTCAGGGTCTTATTTCAGGATCTATCTTGAGGGGAGTTTATTTCTGCAGGGGGAAATTCATGAGAGAGCTCGTGCGTGTTTAATTATTTAAAACTTTCGGTTGAGAAAAATCAAAATTCCCCCTAGTCTCTTCTAACAAAAAACCTCCGTGTTAAGAACAAGTTACAAGGATAAGAACTAAGATGCTCTATACAAATAGAAGAAAAAATATGATGATTAAGCTTCGACCTACATCAAACTCCCGTAACAGGCTAAAGATTGTTGCAGTTTTATTCTTGATGTTTTTTCCTGTCTTCTCAATTTTCCCCTCCGAGCGTCGTCCTGATCTTTCTTGTTCTAGGCAATCTATCCAAATTTTACCTGAGCTTTTGTTGAAAGAGGTAGAGTCCTCAAAGCAAATTATTTTCTTGCACACTCCCAAAACAGCAGGGACTAACTTGGATGCGGTCGCTAGTGTAATAAGTCAAAATGGAGAAAAATTCCATTATCAACGATTACCAGTTCCTAGAGTTGCAGGAAGATCGCCCAATTTGATTACCTCAGATTGGATCGGAGGACTTAAGCAGCTAGAAAGCAACCCTCACGTATTAGATGGAATTTCAGAATCCTTTTTTTTATCAGGACATTTTCCTTATGGACTTCATCTGTATTTTTCAAAACCGTCTAAGTATGTAACTTTGCTGAGGCATCCCTTGGAAAGAGAACTTTCCGCTGCTAACTTTGATTATCAACGCGGATATATAGATGCAGAAGGATTTGAATCTTACCTTATGGATCAGATGATTGATAATCCCCAGGTTCGTATGATTGCAGGGAAAGAATATATGATGGGACCCTGCACGGAAAAAACCTTAGAAAAAGCTAAAGAAAATATTGAGAAAGACTTTTTGCTCGCAGCCCCCGTTGAAGACCTAGACTGCTTCATTCAGATTTTAGAAAGCATACAAGGATGGGGAAGTCTTGCCTATGCACCTATGCAGATCACTCGAGAAAAAGTAACAAAGCAACTTGATCCTGTTCTTTCTAATGCATTAACACAAAAGCATCAATGGGATTTGCAGTTATACGAATGGGTCAAAGCACGTTGGAATTTATGGAAAGGCCTGGTTATTATCGCGCCTAAGCCTCTTGCATCTAATGATTCGGTTTTAACCCTGATGCCAGATTATCTGACCACACGTCAGGCAGTTCTTCTTTCCGTTTCTGACATCGATTCCTACAACCTGGAACACCGGGATGATGAACTTTTAGAACATAAGCAGAAGATGTAATATCACCTTCTGTTGGTAGAGAACAATCGCTGTAGAGACAGGTTTGGCTTTGAGTTGAATAAAATAATTAAACTCTTGCTTCCGATCCTACGGAAACTCTCTCTACTTTCTGTGATTCTTTTTGCAGTAAGCTCTTAAATTCTTCTTTAAGGTTTTGCTCTTTATTCTTTGGATTCATCACTAGCTTGAAAACATAAGAAGTGCGCCATACCTTTTTTTCGGGGGGGATCTTTGAAACGTCGGTACTATGAAAAATATCTCCTTCAAATAACACCATTCGAGTGTTGGCGCAGTTGGCCTTTAGAGCCTCTTTGCCGTCATCATGGTAGAAGACTGTTCCCATTTGATACTCTGAAGGGAGGAACTCTTTTGAGGTTGAATAAAGCATGAGTGAAACCATCCACGGTTTTCCAATGTCTCCATTTTTAAATTGCTTATCATGATATTCCCCCTCTTTTCCATATAAGATGGGGATACCGAAAGATATCATCCCTTGAGGATTGCAATCTTGATGTTTGCCGTTTAACATACTCTCTTGGGTGATCTCTTCATGATAATTTGTAATTACGGAAGGGGCGCTTGCCTTCCCGTGACATAGCTCCCAAGGTAGAGTTGTCAAGTCGGCATTCATTTGATCTGCAAGGGTGCTAAATAGTTTATAGACTTCTCCGATCGCGGGAGGATACCTAGAAAATAAACTCCACCTTTCTTGATTATTCATCGAACGACCGGGTTTTTCCCCGTTATCAATGCTTTCAAGGCTTCCGTAGCTAAATCTTGAGTATGAGGCCTTTTCAAATAGATCCCGGATCTCTTCGCCTTCTTCTTCGGGGAAAAATTGATCTAAGACGTAAAAGTCTTTATCATCAATGCAAGCATGCTTAATGGAACAAGACTGTAAGCGGCTTAGCGAAGAGGGGAACGCAGCAGGCTCAAAGTGAAAGGTGAGGAGGGATGTTTTATCATTTGCATAATAGTCATCTACCAGTATGGCAAGGCTTTTTCTGACGATAGAGATCTCTTGCATGTTACGTACACTTTTCTATCAGAATTCTAAGGGAATTTCTTTGATCTTCATCAATGAAGACCTTGTCCTCTTGATAGTTGTAGTTATAGTTTGTGATGATCTTTTCAAAAAATAGACTGTTTTCAAATCTGGAGGTAGCATCTTTAGAAAAAGCGGCAAGGAGTCCTCCTTTTGATAGATGTTTTTCTAAACACTCATTTACAAAGGGGAAAAGAAAGTCCGTCGGTTTGGAAACGGGAGGTTTTTTGTTAAGCTCTTCTTTTTCTAGATTGTATTTTTTGATAAGTCTTGTGAGTTGTTCATTAGAGATTTGCCCATTTTGATTAAGCTCCACTAAAAACCGAAAGACGTCTTTGGATGATTCCTTAATCAGCGGATCACAAAACATTTCAAGATCATGGTCGGCGTACTGGATGGTCGTTAGGTGGGGAATTGTTTCTTTAACATGAGCCATTAACTCTTTTTCTTTACGGACAAGTTCTGAGGGCTCTTCGCAAGAAATGTCATTTCTTGCCGAGTAGTCGTTAAAGAAAATGGCATCAAAGTTTTCTAATTTCGCAAGAGCCGTTTTCCAGTTACCTTCTATCACCGTGACATTTGGATACTCTTTTGCCCAGTCCATGGCTTCTTTAGCAATTTTCGGATCTGCTTCAATGATTATATAAGATGTTGGATTGTACTTGATAATTTGAGATGAGGCAAGACCGAATCCAACTTCCAATACTCTGCTTTTTGGTTTTATTTGCGCTATAATTTCTGTTAGGACTGCATGTAAATGAGACATCTGGCTCTCCCTGTATTTTTGAATTAATCCGATTTACATTAGCAAAATTTCGTTTCTCTACGCAATGTAAATAAAAAATCAGGTTAAGATCTACTTCTTATACGATAAAGAACGCATTTTTTTAATCGATGGCCATTAGGTAACTTAGGATGATCAAAGTCTCCTTCGGGGTCGTAATGCATGCCGATCTTTGACATCACAGCTCTTGAAGGGAGATTTTTCTTTGCCGTGAAGGAGACAATCTCCTGTAAGCCCAATGTTTCAAATCCATACTTAAGGCAAGCCTGCGCAGCCTCCGTTGCATATCCCTTTCTCCAATAAGGCGTGGCAAGTCTCCATCCGATTTCAATAGCAGGTGAAAAGTGAACTGGCCAAGTTGTCTTATCTATATTATTTAGACCTATAAACCCAATGAATTCAGAAACGTTTGGTACGGAAACTGCCAAAAATCCATATCCAGTTTCTTCTAGCTTAGCTTGCATCCTTTTTGCTAGTTGATCGCTTTCTTCTTTGCTCATCACGGAGGGGAAATATTCCATTACTCTCGGATCTGCATTCATTTGAGCAAACGGCTTTAGATCGCTTTCTTTCCAATGGCGTAAGACTAATCTGGTTGTTTTGATTTCTAAGTGCACTCTGATGCTTCCCAGTTTAAATTAATAGTTCGTTTGGCTTGTCACAATCCGTTTTCTTGAGAAAGTGGTTAAAAGGGTGAATAAAAGTGCAACACCCATTAAAAAATATCATGGGAACAATAAGCTTGCTTGGTTTTTTTCAATCATATTTACGAAGATGATCGGAGTCATACCACCAAAAATAGCCATACCTACGCTGAAATTAAAGGATATTCCTCTATAGCGGTCACTAACAGGAAATAAGGATTGCATGAAGGCGTGGCCGCTGCCTGCAATGCTAGCCGTTGCAAGTCCTAAGAGCAATTCACCTATAATAATAAGAAGAGTTGATAGGGAACTTATGGCTTTAAAGATGGGGATGGCTAAGCAAAAGATAGCAAGACTTACCCCTTGGTAAAATCGTTTATGACCTATTTTATCAAAAAGGTATCCCATCAGGGGGCTGCCTGCCATAAAGGCCAGCATACCTATTAGATTTAGCTGCATGGATTGGATCATGGGAATCTTTAAATAACGAGATAAATATACGGTAAGAAAACTTAGGAGTGTGTAGCTTAAAGCTCCGTTAAAGCCTCCTAACCCAAAGGCTATCAAGCAAGACTTCGGGTTAGATGAAAACACCTTTAGAAGAGGTGTTTTTGCGGTAGGAGTTTTTTGAGCTTCTAAAAACTCTGGAGTTTCCGTTGCATTCCTTCTGATGAAATATCCAAAAAAACTAATAGCGCCTCCGATTAAGAAGGGGATCCGCCAGGCCCAACCTGGCATCTCGGGTCTTTGTGTTAAAGAACCTAGGAAAGTGGCAAAAAATGCCCCTAAAGCGCAAGAGCCTGCAATCCATCCTCCGATAAAGCCTGGGAACTTTTTTCCAAGGTGTTCAATAGAGAAAATAGCAGCTCCGTTATATTCGCCTCCCGTGCAAAGACCTTGGAGCAATCTGCAGACGAGAATAACTCCCGAAGCTAATAGCCCTATAGTTTCATATCCTGGCATAATACCCATTAAGATAGTGGGTATTCCCATCAAAAGGATGGATAGGGATAAGGCTTTTTTTCTCCCGTATTTATAAAAACGTAAGCAAGAAATCGGGTAAGCAAGCTGTGTTACCACAGCCGCT
>JAZKAC010000160.1:0-12699 GCA_040389325.1 Chlamydiota bacterium
TGAGATCCGTATATGATGAGCAGCAGATCGATATGATTCTCCAGATGTTATCCGAAAATAGAACGGAAAGGCCTTCTCTAGAGGAGATAGCCTCGGTATTTCCAGAAACCCTCTTTGAACGATCAGGCATAAATAAACCTAAAGATTATTTTGCGGGCATAGAAAAAGAAAAGGTAGCAGCGCCTCCATTGCTTAGGAAGATACAAAGAGTGTTTCAGAAATACGGCGGGATTCAAACCAGTGTTGCAACCTTTTTTGAGATGTTAAGAACAGGAGCTTCTTGTTGGCTGTTTTCTCGTCCTTTGAACGTAACGGTCAGCTCTTTAAATATTCAATAACCAAAATCGATGATGTTCATTGATATGTTATAATAATTCAATTGAATAAAATAATAATCAACTGTATTCTGTTTGCGATAAACGGTAATAGCATCAGGTATATATTATGTCAGCAATAAGCTCTTCTCCAAATTCATCACATCGGGGAATTTATCACATAAGTGGTGATTCCCTTCAACGTTGCATCGGATTTGAGGAAAAAACAACATCCGATCTTAACAGCCTCCGGCTGGTAAATAAAGTGTGGAAGGGGGTGATTGACGGTCCGGAAGGACGAGTTTTGTGGAGAAGAGTCTCTATCGGAGAAGGCGTTCCTATTGTTCAAGGCGAAAGCCGAGATCATAAAGACGATTTTAGATTTCTTCTCCCTATTACCATAAGCAGCAGAATAATCGGAAAGTATTTAGGAGAAGTAGTTGGAGAAGTGCCACTCATGCGAGAAGATGTTTTTACCCGGTTAAAGCACGAAAAAGATTCTTTTGAAGTGAGAAAATTTCAAAGAGACACTCATGTCGTTATTGTAGATCCCTCTAAGCTTAAGATAACTGTCAGTCCAAATAGACCGTTAAGATTGGATGCAACAGAAACTCTCGAAGAGGTTCCTGTTGCAGAAAGAGACCAGATCGTCAAGGCTGAGCTTACTATCCCATTTTCGTTTAAAAACCTTAGGATGCTGGCCGCTTATCCCCTAGCAGGAAAGGAAAAGGGTCCTGTATTTGAGGGGGAGTCTGCCCCCGAAGTTTTTGAGCTATGTAATACTCCTCTAGATCAAAATGGAATACTTATAATGAGAAGAAAAGTTGTTGGAAGGAATAGGGTTTTTAATGGTGAGCAAGGTCAAAATGCGCTGGTGACAAATCGTGGATGGAAGGTTGTGACGGTGCGTCAGAGAGGATTTTATGATGCCATTGAGATATTAAAGACAGGAACATGTTCTGACAATAGGGCTCCATACACATATGCACGTAGTGCTGAACGTATCTCTCAGGAGGTGGAGGAGGCTACTGTAGGGATCATTGGGGGCTTTGCCCCCAATGTCGGTGTGTTCCTCAGTAGTAGCTACGGCGCATCGGTCGGTTCCTGTGGTGTGGTGCCGGGTGTCTCTGCGGAAGTTCCCCAGCCATAGGAACTTGGAGACTTGAGCATTGACGAAGGTCATTGTTTTTTTTGCGGCAGGCTATTAAATTATGTGTAAAAAACATTGTTCATTAATATGCTGTAATAATCAAATTGAATGAAATGTTGGTTCAGTGCATTATGTTTTCTCTTATTAAGAAGAAATAGGTATATGTGATGTCGACGATAGTAGACTCTTTGAGGTCAAGCAGGTTACCTCCAGATCAGGTACTCTCAAATAGAGAGCTTATTCATCAATATGCAGCCTACTTAGAATTAGCTGAGATAGGTGGGTTATGTCGAGTGAGCAAAGTCTGGAATGAATCGATTCGCGGTTCAGACGGGCGACTTTTTTGGAAAAGTATCTCTATTAGAGAAGGGATTCCTGTTGTTCAAGGCGAATACCGAGATCATCAGGATGATTTCAGGTTTCTTCTTCCTATCACGATTAGCGGTAGAATCATCGGAAAATATTTAGGGAAAGTAGATGGGGAAGTACCTCTTATGAGTAAAGTCCACTTTCTTAAGTTAAAGAGTTTACAAGATGACTTTGAACCTACAAAATGTCGAAGAGACACTCACGTCGTTATTGTAGATCCCTCTAAGCTCAAGATAACTGTCAGTAAGGATAGACCGCTAAGATTGGATGCATCGGGAACCCTCGAAGAGGTTCCTTCTTTAGAACGAGCCTTGATTGAGAAGGCTGAACTTACCGTTCCATTTTCGTTTAAAAACCTTAAGATGCTTACCACGTATCCACTCTCAAGAAAGGGAAATGGTCCCGTATTTGATAAGGGTTCTGGGCCTGCAGTTTTCGAGCAATGCTATACTCCTCCAGATCAAAATAGAATACTTATAATGAGAAGAGAAGTTGTTGGAACGAATAGGCTTTTTAATAGTGAGCGAGATCAAAACGCGCTCGTGACAAATCGTGGATGGAAGGTTGTAACGGTGCGTCAGAGAGGATTTTATGATGCTATTGAGATATTAAAGACAGGGACATGCTCTGATGGCCAGGCTCCATGGACGTATGCACGGAGTGCTGAAAGGGATTGTAAAGTGGCCATTGGGGGCTTCGCCTCCAGCGTCGGCGTGTTGGTCAGCCACAACTACGGCTTTGCCCATGACTTCGTTGGTGTGGTGCCGGGTGTTTTTGCGGAAGTTCCATAGGTACAAGGTCATTGTTTTTTGATTAGATTTTGGGGAGGCAATAAGGGCTAGAGGTTTTCTTCTAAGAGTCTAAGATTTTGGTAGTGCCGAAGTTGGTCTCTAAAGCGAGCTGCTTCTTCAAAGCTAAGTTCCCTAGCAGCTTTCTTCATGGCAGATTCATACTCTTTGATTTTCAGGTCGATCTCTTTTTTGGTAAGATGAGGTGTTGTAGCAGACTCTTGAGGGGAAGAGAGCTCTTCTCCAAAAGTTTGGCTAAGATCTTCTATGCTACTTCTTTTTGTGCTCTTGGGGGTGATCCCATGTTCCAAATTGTAATTTCTTTGCAACTCTCTTCTATGGGATGTGATGTTGACCGTATTTTCTATGGCCTTTGTTTTTTTATTGGCGTACATAATGACGCGTCCTTCTACGTTACGAGCTGCCCTTCCACAGTTTTGAATTAAAGCAGTTTCGCTGCGTAAGAACCCTTCTTTATCGGCATCCAAGATAACGACAAGAGAGACTTCCGGGATGTCTAGCCCTTCTCGTAAGAGGTTAATCCCTACTAAGACATCAAATACTCCTCTTCTGAGTTCATTGATGATCTGTACCCGTTCTAAGGTGTCAATATCGGAGTGAAGGTATTTAGCTTTAACACCGATTTCATTTAGATAGGTAGATAGGTCTTCTGCCAGCTTTTTAGTTAAGGTGGTCACAAGGACTCTCCCTTCTTTCTCTTTTTCTTTGCGGATCTCTTCTAAGCAGTCGTCTACTTGAGAAGTTGCGGGGCGGATCTCGATTTCAGGATCAAGTAAACCTGTTGGGCGAATGACTTGTTCGACAAAATCGCCTCCCGATTCTGAAAACTCCCAAGGAGAGGGGGTTGCAGATACATAAATGACTTGATGAATTTTTTTATAAAATTCTTCAAATTGTAAAGGGCGGTTGTCATAAGCCGAAGGGAGTCTAAAGCCGAACTCAACTAACGCTTGCTTACGGGAGCGGTCTCCATTGTACATGGCGCGTGCTTGAGGAAGGGTTTGATGTGATTCATCGACAAAAAGAAGGTAGTCCGAAGGGAAGTAATCAATAAGACAAGGAGAGGGGTCTCCTGCTATACGTTTGCTAAAATGTCTGGAATAATTTTCAATGCCCTTGCAAAAACCGATTTCTTTGATCATCTCCAGATCATGAGCCGTTCTTTCTTGGATTCGTTGTTTTTCTATGAGACGTTGATGAGTTTCAAAAAATGTAAGCCGTTCTTTTAGTTCTTCTTTGATGCTTACTATGGCATCTGCTCTTACTTCTTCAGGTGTTACGTGGTGAGAGCTTGGAAAAATGGTAACGGCTTGCAGCCTCTCTTTTACTTTCCCCGTAAGAGGATCGATTCTTGTTATTCTATCGACGGTGTCTCCGAAAAACTCAATCCGGTAAGCGATATCTTCTTCATAAGCTGGCATGATATCTAAAACGTCCCCTTTAGAACGAAAGGTTGCTCGAACAAGTTCGTATTCATTACGCGTATATTGCATTTGCACAAGATGTAAAAGTACGTCATCTCTTTTTCTTTCGCATCCTACCTGTATTTGTAGTTGCATCTGTTTGTAGTACTCGGGAGTTCCTAGCCCATAGATACAGGAGATGGAAGAGACAATAATAACATCGCTTCTTTCCAGAAGCGATCGAGTGGCAGAAAGACGCATCCTGTCAATTTGATCGTTGATTGCAAGATCTTTTTCTATGTAGGTATCGGTCCTGGCTATATACGCTTCAGGTTGATAGTAGTCATAATAGGAGACAAAATACTCTACTGCATTATTTGGGAAGAAGTTCTTAAATTCTTGATAGAGTTGCGCTGCTAGGGTCTTATTATGAGCTAAGATCAAAGTAGGTTTTTGTATTCGTTCAATGACATTAGCCATTGTGAAAGTTTTTCCAGATCCCGTAATGCCAAGAAGAACTTGGGATTTTTTTCCCTCTTTTAAGCCTTCCGTGAGTTTTTCGATTGCTTTAGGTTGATCCCCTTTTGGAGAAAAGGAGGTTTGTAGATGAAACATAAGAGCAATACAACCTTAGGTTAGATAAGGAGAAAGCAGGGTTTTAAAAAAACCCTGCTTTTCTAATAAATTGATGATCACGACACTTAAGAATAATAAAATGATAAAGTAGATGGTGAGCTTGCCGTAGAGGCTTTGGTACCAACGGTGATTTTTTAGGGTAAGGACCATCAAGCAAGGGAGTATTCCAAGTAAGATGGCTACAAAAGCACCTGCGTAGTCAAGAGCGGTGTAAAAGCTATTTTCATGGGAGAAAACAAAGAGTAGGGGAGGAATGAAAGTCAATGCAATAGCGATACATTTTCCTTTCCCTGTTTTTTTGATCTTCAATCCATCCGTTAAAAAGTCGGAAAGGCTTAAGGAGATGCCAAGGAATGAAGTGATGATCGCAAAAAAAGAAAAAAATCGACTAATAGAGCTGATCCAAGGAGATTGTAAAAAAGTTGAGAGGGGTTCTGTTGCGGGGACCCCTTTAGTCCAGGCTTCCGTTAGGTGAGAAAGAGGAACCGCTCCTAAGACCATCCCTTCCCAAAGTAAATAGACAACAAAGGGGATGATACTGCCGATCAGCAATGCCTTTCTTAAAAGCTTTGTCTTGTGCCCCATATACGTTGTTAATGTAGGGATGATAATATGGTAGCCGAAGGATGTGATTATGGCGGGGATGGCAAGTAAGGCTGAAAGGAAGTCATTATGAGCAAACCTTGCAGGTTCTATGTGGGCAGGTAAGCTTCCCGTTAAAAGGAGATAAGATAATATGAGCCCGATCATCAGCATCCGGTTTAGGTAGTCAACACCTTGGGTCCCGAGGTAAATGAATCCTCCAAATAAGATAGGGAGGAAAAAAGGAGGAATAAAAGAGGGGAGGTTGATAGAAAAAAATGAGCTAAAAGCCAGGGAAAATAAAGGCGTACAAGCAGAGATATAGGCGGCTAAAAGAGCATACAGGAGTAAGAGGTAAAAGATCCAACAAACAACTTTTCCCGTTTTCCCAAGCGTTTTTCCTGTCATGGATATAAAATTAGGCTCTCCTTTGATGGCTAAGTTGACATCTAAGAAGAAAAAAGCGGTGACGAGCATCAAAGCCCATATGAGAGTAAAAAGACAAAAAGAAGGTAAAAAACCTCCAAAGGATGTGATGACAGGAAGCGCTAGCATCCCAGCTCCGATTGAAGTCCCTGCGATAAGTAAGACTCCTCCTAACAATTGACCTTTTTGTTTCAAGAGAACCTGGGCAGGTTGTATACCCCAAGCAAAACTAGCAGCTCAAAGCAGAAAATAAATAAAGAAAAAAGGCAGATAGACAAAAGAAGTGCGTTACCCCCAAAAAGAGTGTAGGTGGGAGAGCTTTTGTGTTGCTTTCTTCCGAGCCATACAATCAAAACGGGTAAAACGCCAAATAAAATTACGGCACAGATACCTCCCGCAAAATCCAAGGCTTTAAAAAATAGCTTAGGATAGGACAAAGAAAGAGCTAAGGGAGGAAGTAAAGCTAAAAGACAAAGAAAGAAATTCTCTTTTTTCTTATGAGAGATCTGTAGTCCATCCGCAAGGAAGTGAACGAGGCTTAACGCTTGCGCTAAAAAAGAAGTTAAAATAGCAAAGAAAGCAAGACCCTGCGCAAAAAAACTGATAGATTTAAAGGGTAGGATCGCAGAAAGAGCTTGAGATCCCTCTTTATCAAGTTGTAGAGTTTCTATAAGACCGTTAGGTCCTGTTAGAGGAACAATCCCCAAGACTAAAATTTCCCATATGAGGTAGATGGAAAAGGCTAATAACCCTCCTATCAAAATCGCCTTTTTTACCCGTTTTATATCTCCTTTCATATAGTCCGTTAAGGTCGGGATCATATTATGAAACCCAAAAGAGATAATTAAAATAGGAAGAGAAAAGAGACTAAGAGATAGGTCTTGTCTTGTAAGAAGTTCAGGTTTGATATAAAGAGCTCCGATCCATACCAAAACTAAGAAAAATATGATTTTTCCTGTCATTAAGACTCGATTCCAAAGATCTACATGACGAGTTCCTTGGTAAACAACACCACCGAATAAAAAGACGAAAAAGACACTTCCGACCCAAGGAGGAAGCGAGATCAAGTAAAAGCCTTGTAAAAAAGTAGAGCAAAGGCTGCCGCTAGCAGAAACGTAAGCGACTAAAAGGGCATAGAAAAGAAAAAGGTAGGCAACCCAGCAAAATGCCTTACCCCATTTCCCAAGTGAGTAAGCCACAATAGAAAGAAGATTTACTTTTTTCGAGAACCATCCGTTAGCTTCAACTAATAAGAAGGCTGTCAAAGTCATAAAAATCCAAGCAGCAAAGAACATCAAAAGAGCTGGAAAAAATCCTGCTAGTCCCGTTAAAATAGGAAGCCCCAGCATCCCTGCGCCTACGCAGCTTCCCGTGATGAGTAAGGCCCCACCTAATAAGGATCCTGGCTTTTGACTCATAAAGCATGCTCTCTAGCTTGTTGTTTTTCAAAGGAACGAACTTCCTGCCCAAGTCTTCCAAGTTCATAACCGTCGTAATCGACAAATTTAAAGAATCGCTCGAACGCAGGGAAGAGCTCCGTCACCTGCTTCGCCATTTCTTGTGCAATATATCGATAGGCAGGATGCCCTGCAGGGGAGGATCTAAGCTCGCAGATCCATTGCAACTGTCTTAGATTTACATGGAAATACCAATGGATGTTATAAGCCATAGGAACGATGTATTGAGCTTCTTCAGGTAGTTTATCTGCGATAAGATCATAGGCTCTTTTAGCTTGATGCATAGCTTCTTTATACTTATCTTCCATCTCCGTTCCCTTGATCTCATTCGGGATAAAAAATCCATAGTTACAAGTGAGAAGTTGTCTTTCTTGCGTTAGAATTCTATGGCGCTGTAAATCTCGATAGATCCCGAAGTCGGCAACGATTTCAAAGGTGAAATAGGCATGCTCAAGAGCTCTTGGAGATTTATGTCTTCGACTTTCTCTAAAGCTACTAGCGGCGTCCAATATGAGATTTAGTTCTTCTGCAGCTAACTTTTTACAATGTTTTTGAGTTTCATGGAGACTTGCGTGAGAATGAGTAAATAGTAAAGCTCCTGCTACTTTAGAAGGGGCATCAAGATCGTATCCAACGAGACGAACGCCCGAGTGTTCCATTTTTGGCACGGATGTTGCATATTTTTTAGCAAGAATTTTAAGGTCTCCTTGCATCTGCTCTTGAAAAGCTGAAAAGCTTTGTTGGTATTTACCCGAAACGTCAGCTCTTCGGATAAAAGAAGGAATGACTTTAGCTAATTCCGTATGAGTTTTTTTTCCGATTTCCTGCATCTCGGCTAAATTATGACCGTTTAGCTTTTGGATGAGTTGCTCAAAAAAACGACCATTAGCGTAAAGTCCCATATTCGTTAAGGCGCTAGACGGAAGAAGGCCTCTAAGGCAATCTAGTACTTTAGCTCGAAGCGCTGCCGTGTAAGCTACTTTGGATATGTCATGTTCTTTTGGAAACTTTTTCTCCATAAGTTCTGAAAGAGGAGGGATGAGTTGAGAATAAGTGTCAAATAAATTGTTGCAAGAAGACACGTAAAGATCTCGATACGCCGAGGTCATTAAAATGGATTCTCGGTGGAAAAGATATTCTCCATTCACCTTTTGATCAAAGTAGATATAACGCGTCGACTTTTCTAAAGGGGATCCACCCACTCTGCAGTCTTCTATGATTTTTGCTGCAATCATGGAGATATTTTCAAGTGCCAGGTGAGCGCCGCCAAGCTCTCCGATGGAATCATCGCCATAGCCGTCCAAAATTCTATCATAAAAATTTTGAGCTTTTTTTACAGCCATGATTTGATCTTCAACTTCCTGGTCTTCATCAGAGTGCAAGCCCGTTCTTGAAATGGCTTTAAAAGCGGTCTCTTCATTGAGAATAAATTCTTTTAATAGTAAGGAGCGCAGTCCTAAGCTAGACCTGGAGTATCTAGAAAAAAGAGCCCCTTTGATGACTTCGGGAAGATTGCGTAGAGCAAAAATATTAGAATCGGTATTCGTCACGTATAGATTCAAAATTTTAATCTGACTTTCTGTGAATTCTTCATAGCCGTCAATCATCTTGTTATCAGCGCGGAAACCTCGTCCTTCAGGACGGGGAGGAAGCGCTGCTCCTCTACTAAAATTAAAATTTCCGGTCTTTCCCGGATGTCAGCCCGTAAGGGCCTTGTTACGCCACCTTTCGGTGAATAAAACCTTTGGGTCTTTATCCTTACCCAGCTTGACGTATACTTCTTATACGGTCAAAAAATAGAGTCGATAAGCGTGACACATTCCACTTGAGCAATCAAGTAAAAAATGAGTCCCCTAGGGGAGATATCTTCTTAAAGTAAGAATCTCCGTTTATATTGATCTTAAACGATTTCTTAAGAAAAAAGAAAAGTTTTTCTTTCCAGTTAGCGATTTTAATCAAAAAAAGAAGATTTTACCTCGTCTTTTCGGTTTTATGTAATATCAGTTCGCTCTGCAATTCTTGTAATGCATAAAAAGCTTTTTTTTCTCCAAATAAAAAAGAGTCTAATATTTGTTTTTCTAAGATAGCTATCTTCGGATAAAAATGGTGATAGGCAGCTCTATGAGTGAGGTTTTGGATGAAATCTCCCGCAGAGTAGTATTCTTGCAAGAAGGGATAGAGTTCTAAAAACCCGAGTAAGGTGTTCGGGTTTTTAGCCAAGGTTCCCAAGATATAAGGATTAGGTTCTGGCATGAGAAACTCTTGGATATACCTAGAGGTTTCATGAGAAGAAGATAGCTTATGGTTAGCGATGGAAAGAAGTCCTTCCAGTAAAGGCCTTTTATGAAGAGGAAAATCAAAGAAAGGGAGTTTTTGAGCGGAGAGGGTCTCCGATAAAGAGCCATCTCCTCGGCATCCTGCTAAACAATTAGATTGTAGTAAGAGACTTTGATAGTCTTCTCTTAGCAGTTTTTTTGTTTGAATGAGAGTAAGCGTTTTTCCTGTTGCCTGTAAAGGGATGCGAGAGTGATATTCCTCATAGTAGATTCTTACTTCTGAAATCCCTTGCTCTTGAAAAAAAGAAGAAAGAGAGGGGAGAGCTGCAATAAGAGGCTCTATGGGAAAAAGACAAAGCATTATATCGGAGGGGTCTTCTTGCATTTGGATCAAAAGAGTTTTAGCCAGAAGAAGGCACTTATCGGGATTTCTTATGTATCCTAGGCAAAGCTTACTAAAAGGAGTTTTTGCAAGGATGTTTTGTAAATATGAATCTTGTAAGGACTTTATAAGAAGAGAGATCTTGGGAAAAAAAAGTCCTTTTTCCCAAGACCTCAGTCCTAAAGCTCTAGATCCCGTAAGGGGAGAAAATCTAGGAGTATCTCCCCAGCCTCCTTCTCCGATAAGCTCATAAGAAGGTCTATGCTTTGGATTTTGTAAGATGGGATCCAATAACTTTCTCGTATGGGGGAAGTAGGTTGGCATCTGTAAGATAACATTAGCTTTTGAAAGGCTTTCTAATGCTTCTTGAGGGATTTTTACGGGAGAGATGTGATTCCAATCTTGATTAGGGCCTTCTTGATAGGGAACTAGAAAATGAGAAGATCTTAAAGAGGGCGCCGTTAGAGGCATCCTGTCGGGATGTAAAGAAATAAGAGAGACCTTCATAGAAGCGGCAAGAAGAACTTTAGCCGTTTCTATTTGAGCGGAAAAATCCCCGAGGCCATCTCCGATCACCCAAGTGAAAAGAGTTACATTTATAGTTTGATTTAAGGGATGGGCTCTATATAGATGGCAAAGAGCTTTTTCGAGATAGATCCTTTTTAAAGAGGGAAGATGAGAAAAAGATTCTTTTTGAGGGAGGGGAGCTATATAAGGAGGAAGGCAACTTAAAGGGATGCCAAGCCTTTCAGCCTCATCGGAAGATAAGATCGTTTCCATGAGGTCAGAATGCAAGGGTTGTTTGCTTAAGCCGGTTATGTAGGTACTCGGCTCTTGTATGCGCCAATTCTTTTTTATCTAAGGGGGCTTCTTTATGAGTTTGTTCCAAATGAGCTTTTCTACATCGGAAAAACATCTCATTAATTTCCTTGTCAGGCATTCCTTTAATCCATCCGAGATCGATTCCCAGTTTTATTTTGCTAATGGCATCCAAGGCTTCTTTGGTTTCAAGTTGGTAAGAATGTATTAATAGACCGTAAGCTCTGCTGATGGCATCTTTGATATCTGCAGAGGCGTTTTCTTGATATTTGATACGTTGCGCTCTTTCTGATAAAATCAATTTAGTAGCCGTTAGATGAAGGTCTCTTAAAATTGTTTGTTCCGTAAGGCCTAAAGTGTAGTTGTTTTTTAAGATGAGAAAATCTCCTAAGAGCTCGTCCATAGTTCCAAGCATTCCTGCTATCGAGACACTAGGCTCCGTATGAGTTAGTAGTAGTTGTGTGAGTTGTCCCGAAGCTATGAGACAAGGCAAATGTAGATAACATGAGACTACTAGTCCAGTTCCGCTCCATTTCGGATCGGAGGTAAGATAACCGAAGCGAGAAGAGAAGGCAAAGTCAAGTTGTTCACCTATGGCCATTTCTATTGTATTTAAAGCGGCCCAAGCTTTTTCCCAGTCTCCTTTGCAGTCGATCCATTGCAATGTAAGGTGGTCTTGCGCATTAAGTAACCCTAAGAACTGACCTGAAGGATCTACGATAAAGGCTTGTCCTTTAGAGATATTTTGCCATCCTTCCGGACTTAGGAAATGTTCTGAAAGAAACTCTTTTTCTTGAGCCGTCAAAAGTTCTGCGGGTAGATAGCTAAATGTTTTCATGTCGGGAATTTGTTCACAGACTTCTTTGAGTTTAAGGAGTAATTGAGAAGAGCTATTTTCGTTGAGTTTAAGAGGGAAAGGATATTGCATGATGTTACGGTGAAGAAAAAAAGAGGTAGCTGGCCAGATTGTATTAGCGTCATGATCCCAGGGAATACTAGAGAGGATGCTTTCGGGGAGGTGAGATTGTTCTTCCATTATTTTTTTTCCATGAGTTCTTTGATTTGATCTCGTAACCAAGCGGCTTGCTCGTAATTTTCTTTTTTTAAGGCGTCATTTAAGGCTTCATTTAAAGAGGTAAGCCTACCTGAAGAGGGGATTGTGATGGAGGTCCCTGGGGATTTTCCTAGATGTAGAGGAATGGACTTCTTGCTTAAAAGTTCTTTTCGTATTCTAGAGGGGAGCTTGTCTTGCTCAATGAGTTCTTTGATTAGAATATCTTCAAATACGGAGTAACAATTACTGCATCCTAATGGAAACCCTGTCTTAATCGATTCCAAAGTTGTCATGCAAGTAGCGCAACAAAGAGAGGTGTCGTCTTCAGGTCCTCTTGAGAGATTTTCTTCGGAGCGGCCATGCAGTTTTTGCTCTAAGATAGGACAATCATGGCACATCTCGGAGCAAAGGATAGCATCTCCGATCACTTCTTTATAAGTAACTTTAATATGTTTTTTACAGTGACTACACTCTACGGGTCGTTCTGCCATTTGTCCTCAAAAAAATATTTTGTTCAGTAAGGCGGATTCTAGGCAATATTGAGCATTTCTGTAAAGGCTAGAGAAATAGGATTTTTTTAAATGTTGAAGTGATCTTCCTTTTAATGGATGATGTCTTGCGATTTTTAGAAACAATTTTATAAAGGAAATTTATGAATGCTATTGAGCAAGGGAGAATACAGTATTATGGGGATAGTTTTACAGTTGTTGCAAAGAGATTAAAGTATTGTCATAAGCGTGTAAAAATGGAATTGGAGAGGTTCGACTCTCAAAAAGAAGAAGGCGTTAATCTGTTTTTGCGTTTAGAGAAACTTATTAAGGAAAAAATCGTTCCGAAAGAAGAGAGTATCTTAGCTGCAAAAACAGCATTTGATTTTGATGATAAGTTAATAAGAAGATCTGAGAATCTTAAAAAGCAAGTTGTAGCATTAAAAGTAGGTGCGGAGAGAACGGGTTTTAAATCGGAAAAAAAAGCGATTTTAAAAACGGAAAAAAAAGCTATGGACATTTTGCAAAAGACGG
>JAZKAC010000161.1:0-15945 GCA_040389325.1 Chlamydiota bacterium
TTATTGGTTGCATACTTGATTAAAGTAGCTCGGCGATTTTGAAAAACCTCTGTTATAGAAGAGGGGGAAAAGGATTTATCCCACCCGTCACTTGCCTCGCTTGAGCAGTCTGAGGTGTCGACAGGATTTGTTGGAACGAAAACTTGTATCCTGTATTTATTTTCAAAATCAGATACTAGTGTTATATTAGATTTAAACAGTTTTTTATGAAGTTGTTTTTGTAAATGTATTAAAGATGCGTGAGTTAGTGTTAAGGTTTCTTCTTGGATTTGAGCAGAATATGGAATTTCAGGATTACTCGATCCTATGTGATAATAAAATAAAGCGCTAATTGTTGAATTCAGACCTAGTAGATGATACCGGCTAGGTTCTTGTATTCGTCGTTTTATTTCGTTGTAAATGGGTCGATCGCTTTCAGATACAAAGTTTTTTTTAGGTGATGTAGAGAAGCTGGAAAGAGGCAGGGATTTCATCATAAAACCTCAAAGTGTTAATATGGTTTTAGCCTAGGCGTAGATGAGCTTATAATTCAATCGGTAGATAGAGTTCAACCATATTTTTGATCTTATCAAGAAGGTAGGGTATTTTATTTTTCAGGAAAATGAAGAAAACAAGAGGTTGAAGGAAAAGCTTTTTTTAATTCCTCTCCGATAAAGTGTGATTCGGCATAAAAAAGAGTGTTTAGAGCTACTGCATCCAATATGTGTATGCGAGAAGAAGCTAAGGGAGTAAAGAGCCGTGCAACGCCTACTCCAAAGATAATTCCCGGCAAGGAAAAGAAAATTTTGCCGAATAATCCGGCTACAGCTCCCTCTAACAGTTTTTTTTCCCAAGTTTCTTGTTCTTTTTTGCTAGCCGATTTTTCTGAGGTTTCTATAGGAACTTTAATTATGTGTGCAGGCTTGCTCGGGAATAATTGGTAACCTTTTAAGGGTTTTTTAAAAGTTTGAATATCTAGTCCGATGGCTTTTATGTCTTTTGGAGTAAGGAAGTCGTTAAAACTGGGGTCGCTTAAGCTAGTAATGCATTCTTTAGAGCAATAATATGAGCCGATTGAAGTAATGGAGGCTTGAACCAGGCCAAAAATAGCAGCGGCTTTTGGAGATCCGAATTTAAATACTCGACTATTAGCAGCTAGCACTGCAGCTGAAAAGAGAGCGTTAGCTCCTGCATCCAAGAAAATATTTGTAGAGCTTTCGGGGTAAGCTTGTAATTTCATAAAAACCCAGTTGATTAATTAGAGAAATTATATCAATTCAAATTGTATTTAAGTTTTAACTAAGTCGTTTAGACAGTAGCAGTGATAAGGTTGATCGCAAGCGGGTTCTAACTCGGGTCCTAAGGGCCCTGCGTGAGCTACCCATACTCGTAAGGAGGAAGGGTGGAAGATGGCATTATGTAGGTTGGATGGGCGAGCTACGGGTTGCTTGATGACATCTATTAGAGCCTTGGCATCAATAGATCCATAATGATCTGAAATTCTTTTTTCTAAGATGGGATATCTTTCGGGAGCGATGGTGCCCGTTAGCAAAAGAGTATCTTTAGGTTGGTGAAAGAAAAGAGAATGATCGTTTTGAGGAAGAGGGTCTTCCGTAAGAAATAGGTGATCCTCCTCTAAGGAGGATGAAGGGGTGATGCAGTAGTCTTTTCCCGAAGAAAGGAATTTAATTTGATCGGGAGTCGCATAACAAGCAAAAGATTGCTCTACCTTGCCATCTCCTACGATGTAATAGTATTCACAAGTTCTTTTAGCGGAAGAAAGAATGGTTTTAGCTTCTTCTAAAGAAGAAGCGTCTTCTAGAAGAGATCGTAGTAAGAAGGACATAGGGATGCCATCCCATTTACCGTAGCCAAGTCCTCCGATCTCGCCAAGAGAGATCTTTTCGGCGTTCATACCCGTGATGCAACCGATAAAACCTGCGTAGGTGACACTTAAAAAAGGAATCGTATTGTTAGGTTTTGCAACAAGAAGAACTGCCGAGGATTGTAAATCTTTTCCTACGGCATAATCAAGTAGTCTTGCGTGATAAAGAGAGGCGTCTATAGAAGCTTTACCCGTGACAGTGACTGCGCAGCAATGAAACATTTCAGGGAAGAGGTTAAGCCATAAGATTTCAGAAAAGGGGACATCGGCTCCCTTAGCCACGCCTTCCATTTCTTCTATATATTTTTTAGGTATATGGGGAAGGATGGAGGGGATTTTTACCGAAAAAGCTTGTACTTTTAGCTTAGCTTCCTCGGAAAGAGAGGGGTTTTTTAGATGGTTTTCAATATTTTGACGGATCTTATCTTTAAGGGTAGATCCATGTGCATACCCCATCTCAAAAGGAGAGCCTTCAACATGTAAGACAAGTGGTGTTTGCGTTGCAGATGTCATTATAGGCTCTTTATAGAGTAAAAACTAAAAGGGAAAGACATAAGCCGGATTTTGTAAGTGCTTAACGCACCCGGCAACCATTCCTCTAGGAACCCTGTTGCCAAGGTCCTCAAGCGATTTATCAAGAGCATTTTGGAGCCCAATTCTTTGCTCTTATTTCTTGCTTCAGATAGGGTTTGCAGCGCATCTACATCTCTGTAGAAGGGGCAGCTCCTAAAGCTGCCATTTTCATCCTGTCCTCTTCATTGCTGAAGGAGCGGTGTATTTTCTGTTGCACTTTCCGTAGTCTTGCGACCCCCGGTCTTTCACCGGTATCTGCTCCTGCGAAGTCCAGACTTTCCTCTCCGTTCTCGTACGTATACGAGAGCCGCAGCGATTGCCCGCTTTCCCTTTTAAAAAACTATGTAGTAGCAGAAGCTCTGCGACGTTTTCTCTTTTTCGTAGCGCCGTCGTCTTCCGATTCCGGTTCGTGTTGCCAGTAGTGAATTCTTGAACAATGTTCGCAAAACACTAAGTTGTCACCTTTACGAACGAGGTTTTCATGTTGAGCCGTCAACGCGATATGGCATCCGCTGCAAGTTCTATTTTCAATAGACACTATGACGCGATCTTTTTTATTTTTTAAAAGCCTTTCGTAGATTCGAAGAAGTTCAGAGTTGGCTTGGGTTGCTAAAAGATCTCTTTGTTCTTTTAGTTGAGAGCCTTCTTGGTTGATCAAACGAATATTTGATCCTACTTCTTTTTCTAAATCTTTGCTGGCATCGGCTGAAGAGTCAAGGCTTTTTCGAATCGTGTCTAAAAGTTCTTCTTCCGATATTTTTTTATCCAAAAGATCGGAAACCTTTTGTTCCAGAAAAGATTTTTCTCTTTCTGCGGCTGTTGTTTCTAAGGTAAGAGCGTTGAACTCGTCAGTTTTTTTAATGCTGATTTGTTGAGATTCCAGTTTTTTAATCTTAGTCGCAATTTCTTGGATTTTAGTTTCGTTTTGCTCAATTGTGCGACCGAGCTCTTTAGTTTCCTCTTCTTTGTCTGCGAACTGTTGGTATAGTTCTTTTCGCAGCGTTTCGATTTGCTCAAGCTCTTTTTGTCGCTCTTTTTTGAGCCTCATAAGACGGATCATTTTCATGTCCAGTTCTTGGATGTCAATGATGGCTTTAAGTTCTTCTTGCATGAATATCTCGCGAGTTTGGATTAAAATGTAATCAAGATTGGATAACATTATCCTCCTAAGATAATATATTTCAAGTGAAAAATGTAGTAGACGAAAATGTTTTCTATATTGATTTTTTTAATAAAATTAAAAACGGTTAGAATAAATCGGGTTATTTTCTGTTTGTTTGTTATTTTATGTATATTTTTTTATTTATTGTAAATGTTCGTAAAAAACATTTCAAAATTTTTACATAAATAGTCGACGAGATAATGCTTTTCTGACACAATGACCCTTTGTTGATCAAAGCAAGAGGGGATAATGGCCTATTTAGAAAAGTATCTGGAGACAAAAGGGCGCTCTAAAGCAGCGATAGCTTACTTATCGGGATTGGATTACCTACAAGAAGAGAATCCTTTAATTGCGCAAAAAATCGTACAAGAATTAAAAGATCAAAGATCTCATCTAAAGCTTATCGCTTCGGAAAATTATTCTTCTTTGGCCGTGCAGTTGGCTATGGGGAATTTACTCACGGATAAGTATGCGGAAGGGTTTGCTCATCATAGGTTCTACGCGGGCTGTGAAAATGTGGATGCCATAGAAGAACTAGCCTCCGAAGAGTTGAAAAAACTTTTTGGATGTGAGCATGCTTATGTGCAACCTCATTCGGGCATAGATGCTAATTTGGTGGCTTTTTGGGCTATCTTGGTTCAAAGAGTACAAAGTGCTGAAGTGCAGAAGATGGGTAAAAAAAGTATTGATGAGTTAAGTCTCGAAGAATACGAGTCCGTAAGAAAGCTTATCGTGAATCAGAAGATGATGGGTCTTTCTTTAAATTCGGGAGGACATCTAACGCATGGATATCGTCATAATATGTCGGCAAAAATGATGCAGTCGGTTCCTTATGAGGTAGATCGCGCTACGGGATTGATCGATTATAACGTGCTGGCAGAGCAGGTGAAAAAAGAAAAGCCTTTAATTTTGGTTGCGGGCTACTCATCTTATCCTCGGCTTATTAACTTTGCCAAGATGAAAGAGATAGCGGAGAGTGTTGGGGCCGTCTTACTTGTGGATATGGCGCATTTTGCGGGACTCGTGGCAGGAAAAGTCATGCAAGGCGAATACGATCCGATTCCTTTTGCCGATATCGTTACTTCGACGACACATAAAACATTAAGAGGCCCGAGAGGGGGGGTGGTTTTATGTAAGAAAGAATTCAAAGACATCATTAATAAGGGATGTCCCGTAGTGCTAGGGGGACCGCTTCCTCATGTTATGGCGGCTAAAGCCGTTGCCTTTAAAGAAGCTAATACACAGGCCTTTCAACAATATGCTGCGCAAATCGTATCTAATGCGAAGACCTTAGCTCGGGTCCTTATTCAAAAAGGGGTTAGGCTCACGACAGGAGGGACGGACAACCATCTGCTTGTAGCGGATGTGGCAACAACTTTTGCCCTTACGGGTCGGCAGGCGGAAGAAGCCTTGACGCAAGCTGGTATGACGTTGAACCGCAATGGAATTCCCTTTGATCAAAATGGTCCTTGGTTCACTTCTGGTATACGTATAGGGACGGCAGCGGTGACTACCTTGGGTATGAAAGAAAAAGAGATGGAGGAAATAGCCGATTGTATCTATACCTTGCTTAAAGGGACTGCGCCCGCTCTTTGTGAAGAAACGGGAACGATGAGTCGAGGGAAAGTGATTGTAGATCGGAAGGTATTGGAAGGAGTGCAAAGACGGGTAAAAGATCTTTTGCAACCGTTTCCTCTGTATCCAGAATTACTCATAGATTGAAAAAAAATTACTAAATAAAGATAATAGCATCCTCAACAACAGGAGATCGTTATGTTTCAACTGGAAGACCACGAAGAAGAAAAAGAAAAAAAGAAGCTGGGAGCGATTGAAGAGAAGATTGATGAGGTGCTTTTACGCCACCGTCGCATTTTCTTGTCGGATGCCGTAAGTTCGGAGAGCGCAAAAGAAGTCATTCGAAAACTTTGGTATCTTGAACTTATAAATCCCGGGCAGCCTATTTTGTTGGTGATTAACTCGCCTGGGGGATCTGTTGATTCCGGTTTTGCGATTTGGGATCAGGTTAAGTTGATTTCTTCTCCCGTTACGACGCTAGTCACGGGGCTTGCGGCTTCTATGGGGTCTATTTTAAGTCTTTGTGCTGCGCCAGGAAGAAGGTTTGCTACGGAAAATTCCCGTATCATGATTCACCAACCGTCAATTTACGGGGTTATTCGAGGTCAAGCGACCGATTTGGATATCCAGGCTAAAGAGATACTGAAGACGCGTCAATCCATTGTCAACGTATATGTGAAAGCTACGGGGAAAGAATTTAGTGTCATCGATAAGGCGATAGATCGCGATGCTTGGATGAGCGCTCAAGAAGCTAAAGATTTTGGCTTACTTGATAAGGTTGTTTCAAGTTATGCGGAGATTTCTTAAATTTGACGCTTTGTTTTTCTAAATATCAAGCGGCAGGTAATGACTTCATCCTTCTTGATGATAGGTCAAGCCGCTTTCCTGTAGAAAATAGATCGGTTATTCAAAAGCTCTGTTCCCGTCAATTCGGGATAGGAGCTGATGGATTGATTTTACTGCAGTCTTCTTCTTGTGCAGACTTTCGAATGCGCATTTGCAATGCAGATGGATCGGAAGCCGCTTTTTGTGGAAATGGCTTTCGTTGTCTTATTCTTTATCTGAAGCACTTAGGTTTTAAGGAAGATTCCTTTTCTATTGAAACGCAAAGTTCCGTTATCTCTTCTTCTTTTCAAAGAGGAAAAGTACTCGTAAAGCTCCCTTCTCCTAAAGTGTTATCTTGGGGGGTAAGGGTGGAGGGGGACTTGGATTCTTATGAATTTTTTGTTGTAGATACGGGCGTTCCTCATGCCGTTATTTTTGTAGAAGATTTAGAGGCTGTTTTTGTAGATAAGGTCGGCAAGCAAATCCGATTTCACCCTTTTTGGTCACCTTCTGGGGTTAATGTTAACTTCATTAAGGTCATGCCCGATGGGGCCGTTCGGATCCGCACCTACGAAAGAGGTGTCGAAGGAGAGACCCTCTCCTGTGGAACGGGAGCTGCGGCTGCAGCTTTTGTCGTGTCTAAAAAAAGGGAATCCGTAAGCGCTCTTAGAGTTATTCCTAAATCGGGAGAATGCCTGGAGTTTTCTTTTCAAGACGGCTCCTTAGATAAAGAAATACACATGACGGGGCCTGCCTCCTTAGTTTTTGAGGGACGTTTCGAACAGATCTAAAAAAAACCGCTTTTTTTTGCTCTGATTATCTGAAAATAGTTTATCGTATTGATGTTTCGTAAAATTAAAATTATGATAAAAATTGCTTTTTATTTTCTGTGTAATTACAGTTAATATTGCAAATCAATAAAGAACAATAGGAAGCATTATGTCCGTTCCCAGGATTAGAAGATCAAGATCAATAAATGAAATTGTAGATCTTAATAATCAGCTACAGGAGGCGGGTGCTCTTTTTACTCAATCAAATGAGGGTAAGGAAAAATTGGACGGGTTGATAAATGAGATAGGAAAAAAAATGGAGACCTATGTGGATAAGCATAGAAATCTTGGGCTCTTACCTAGGATCTTATATCCTAATGATATGAGCAAACAAGCCAGCTGTGCGAGGTGGGTGACGAGTTATGTAGCAAATAGCATCATAGGCTTATCCAGAGAAAATTGTTGGCTTACGGGAAGAGCGGAATTCAAGATGGAAGAGAATGCTCTAGCTCTTTCTAAAAAATGCTAAGGTATTTTGAAAAAGCTATTTTTGCCTTATCTGCAAGTAGTTTGATCTCATCGGGGGATTGTTTTTTGACAAGTCCCTTTTCTGTTTTTCTTGAGAGAGTTAATTGTAAAGAGTCTATGGAATGATCGCTTTTATCGAGATCCAAAGTTTGAAGTTCTATCAGCAGATCGCAAGCTTCTTGTAAGAGATGAGTAATCTCCACTACATTCTTTGACACAAAAAAACCATCAACGTCCGTATTAGCTTCGATTTCTTGGATTTTTTGTAAAATTATTGTACGAGAGGAATCATTTGGGCTTTTAAGAGAGAGGGTGTTTGGTGTCAAATTGTCGTTTACTTGAGATATTATTTTTTATTTAACTCCTTATCTTGTGGAAATAGTATATCAAAACGTGTTATTTTAGGCGATTTCCTTTATGTAAGGGATAAATTATAAGAGTTTGTTGTGCTGTATGTAAAATTTTGGCACGATGAAAATATATAGAATTTTGTTGGAGAATCATGAAGCTACTGCTTTTTACGGAGAAGGAACGGGAAGAGGGAGAAGCCTCCTTTAAAAGAGGTGAGGTTCGCTCTATGGTGTTTTCGGGAGGTACCTATCAAGTAGAGGTGATGGAGGGGGAAACCGCTCTTTGGCCTTTTTTACAGATGGATGAAGAAGGTCGCATCCTGGATTGCTTTTGTACTTGTTCCGATAGAGGGCACTGCTCTCATCTGGCTGCCGCCTATTTTGCTATTTTAAAAGACAGTAGAAGCCCTTTACATGAACGATTTGCCGAATCATTTTGGAATCAACTTTGTCATATTGCGAGTAAGTACCACGGCTTTAGAGCAGACACTTTAAAGCGAGGGAAAAGATGGGAATCTCGGTTGATTAACAATAAGGTAGTCTTTTCTATTGAAGCTTCCAATGAAGAGGGAGAAAAAAAATTAGAAGAGATTATAGAAAATAGACCGTCGGAGACGGAAGAGACTTCTTTAAAGTTTTCTAATCTTACCGAAGAAGAGCTTCGCCTTTGGAAGGCGGGAAAGCCTACCGAAGCTCTTCAGTATGAACTTTCTTTCTGGTCGGATCTAGCTAAGTGGTTTCTTTCTTTGCAAGAAGAGGGGAAGGGCTACGCCTTAGAATTCTTTCCAAAAGAGGGGATGCCTAAATGGGTTCGTATCTCATGGGGGAACATCACCGCGGGATTTTATATAGGGAAGGCCGATTGGCAGCTACTATTACCTTCTTTGAAAACGGTGAAGAGTCCTTTATCTCTTTATGAGATAGAAGATAAAGCGATAAAAGCCATTGAATACGATAAAACTGGGGTTAAGTTTGTCTTGCACTTCACGGAAGATCGTCCTTCGGAGACGACCTATGATGAAAGTATTGATCTGGGTGACTGGAAGTTTATTCCGGGTAAAGGCTTTTTAAGTAAGAAATTGGATCCCATCTTCGAGATCCAAGAGATCAAAAGCGTTGATGTGGAGATGTTCCTTAATAAGTACACCCCTTTGCTGAAAAGATACCTTAAAGATGAGATACACGAAGGGATTTATCCGCTTCAGTATGAACTTCGGTTTGATGAGCAAGGCTCCTTACATGTGGGGATGTACCTATTTTCTTCGGGGGACCTTTCTTTGAAAGGCTCAGCTCTTTTAGGTCGTTGGGTCTATGTATCGAAAAAAGGCTTTTTCTATGTGCAACCTCCCTTATTTACTTCTGCCGATATAACGATTCCTAGAGAGAAAGTAGGCGATTTCATTAAACGACATAAAGTCTGGTTAAATGGAATAGAGGGTTTTTGTATCCATTTGGCAAGCATAGAGTCGGTTGTCTCTTACGAGCTTGATTCCGAGAGCACTCTCCTTTTTTCTTCCCACATCGATATTGAGGAAGAAGAAAAGGGAGTCATCGATCTGGATGAGTGGATATTCCTTCCGTTAAGAGGTTTTTTTCCCAAGAAAAAAGAGGGCGAGATTATAGCCGTCTTTGCAGGGAAGAAGGTGATAAAAAAAGATATTCCTTCTTTTATAAGAATGCATAGAAAAGAGTTGGAGTGCATCCCTCATTTTATGTCTTCGACAAGCCCCGTTGAGCAAGTTTCTTTAAAGGTTTTATGGTATGGCGAAGGGATTCATGTTAAGCCGATTTTTTCCCTATTTCCTTTCTATGAAGATAAAGGAGTTCTTTTTTTTGGGGAATACACCTATGTGAAAGGGGAAGGGTTTGCTAAGATCACCTGCCTTCCTGCTATGATGGAGCAGTATTTGGAGGAAAGAGTTCTTTCTGAAAAAGAAGAACTCTTTTTTCATGCGCACAGCAAGGAATGGCAGCCTTGGATCGTGGAGATGGATCCAAGACTTAGAGCGCCTCTTTTCATGGAATTGCAGGTCTCCGAGATGCAAAGGGAAGAAGAAGAAGATCTGCATCAGTGGAAAATGGATCTTTCCTATAAAACAGATATCGGCTTTGTGAGTGTCAGGACCCTTTGGCAGTCGATCATGGAAGGGAAAAAGCATATCTTTTCAGAAGCGGGATTAATAGATCTCACTTCGGACCGTTTTCACTGGCTTCGTTCGACTTCAAAAAAGAAGTGGGTTGATAAAGAAAAGAAACTACAAATCGGAGCTTTAGAGTGGATCAGGCTTCAGTCTTCTGAAGTCGTTACCCTAGCTTCAGGTGACGGAGAAAAAGCCGAGGCAACAAGAAAGACCTTTACCGACTTTCAATCTTGTGAAGGTTTTAGACCTTTATCCATGGAAGGGTTAAAAAGTGATCTTAGAGGCTATCAGCAGACAGGGGTGCGCTGGCTTTGGTTTTTATATTGTTACGGGCTATCGGGGATCTTATGTGATGAGATGGGTCTTGGGAAGACACACCAAGCCATGGCTCTTCTAGCCGCCGCCTTCAATGACAAATCGGCTAAAGGGCGCTTTTTGGTGGTCTGTCCAACTTCTGTCATTTACCACTGGCAAGAACTTTTAAAACAATATTTACCTGCTTTGCGCGTCTATGTCTTTTATGGACAAAGTAGACAGGCGGAGAGGTTAGAGGATTCTTATGATGTTCTTCTTACATCTTACGGGATGGTAAGAAGCGAGAAAAAACGTTTAGAGGAGATATCCTTTACAATCGGTGTTTATGATGAACTCCAGCAAGCTAAGAACGCAAGATCTCAGATACATAAAGCCCTACGCAGCCTGCAGGTGAAGATGGCTATCGGTCTTACGGGTACACCTATTGAAAATAAAATAACGGATATAAAGGCTCTTTTTGATCTTGTCTTACCGCACTATCTTCCTTCCGATGCTTATTTCCGTGAGCACTTTGTGATGCCGATAGAAAAAGAAGGGGACCTTTGTAAAAAACAGTTACTAGGTAAGATGATTCGTCCTTTTGTTCTAAGACGGAAAAAAACGGAGGTGCTGCTCGAGCTGCCTGAAAAGGTTGAAGAGATCGCCTACTGCGATCTTTCCGAAGAGCAAAGAGCTTTATATGCGGAAGTGTTTTCTTTATCTCAAAAGGGGATCAGGCAAGAGATCGAGAAAAACAGCGTAGCTAGCGTTGGAGTGCATATCTTTGCCCTTTTTTCTAAGTTAAAACAAATTTGTGACCACCCTTGCCTCCTTGAAGGGGAGATAGAAAAATTTCATGAGCATAGCTCGGGTAAGTGGGATCTATTTGTCGAGTTATTGCAAGAAGCTCGAGAAAGTCATCAAAAAGTTGTGGTGTTCACACAGTATCTTAAGATGATGGATATTATAAAAACTTATTTAAAAAATGAAGGGATCGGGTACGCGGAGATCCGAGGAAGCACTCGAGATAGAGGCTCTCAGTTAAAGAAATTTAAAGAAGATCCCGAATGTGAAGTATTTATTGCTTCTTTACAAGCAGCAGGGGTCGGGATCGACCTTACCGCGGCATCCGTTGTCATCCACTATGACAGGTGGTGGAATCCTGCTAAGGAAAACCAAGCGACGGACCGAGTCCATCGCATGGGACAAAGCCGTGGGGTACAGGTATTTAAGTTGGTTACGAAAAAGACGATCGAAGAGAGAATCCATGCCGTCATTTTACAGAAGATGGGTCTTTTGGATGAGGTTGTAGGATTTGATGATCAATTTCTTATTAAACATTTTACTAAACAAGAATTGCTCTCTTTATTTTCTTCTTTAGAAGAGGACTTTGCTCCGTAGAGAGCCCAGTTTTCTTAAAAAAATAATTAAAATCATGTATTTTTAATCTCTAATGATATAGAATTTTGCTTCATTAATTGGGTTTTTTCATGAAAAAAAAGATAAAGTTAGCTCTTGTAGGGCGTCCTAATGTAGGCAAATCGGCTCTTTTCAATCGAATTTGTAACCGTCGTATTGCGATTGTAGATGAAGCTGTGGGAATCACCAGGGATCGGTTGTACACCGATGCCGATTTTTTTGGTCAGCCTTTTGAGATTATTGATACGGGAGGGATCGATGCCCTTTCAGATATCCCTTTTTATCAAGAAGTGCAGATGCAGACGGAGATCGCCATCGAAGAGGCGGATGTTCTTGTCATGGTCGTAGATAGTCAAGTAGGGGTTACCTTACTCGATGAAAGAGTGGCAGACACCTTGCTAAAGACAAAAAAACGGGTTATTTTAGCCGTTAATAAAGTAGATGACCACTTGCATCTAGATAGCGTATATCCTTTTTATAGCTTAGGGATTAAAGATCTTGTAGCGGTATCTGCCGTGCAAGGATTTCAGATAGCGGAACTTTTAGAAGCAAGCTTTCTTGGTATAAAGTGGCCTGAAGAAGAAGAAGTTGTAGACACAAGGATCAAAGTCGCTATTATCGGTCGTCCAAATGTTGGCAAATCAACTCTTGTAAACTACCTACTTAAAGAAGCTCGTTGCGTTGTCAGTCCTATTGCAGGAACTACAAGAGACAGCATAGACACCCAGATAGAAAAAGAAGGGAAGGCATTTACCTTGATTGACACTGCAGGGATCCGTCGTAAAAAAGCGGAACATGAAGTAGTTGATAAGTTTGCTGCTATCCGTACACAAAGAGCGATTGAAAGATCCGATATTTGTGTTCTTGTCATGGATTCAAGTCAGGGGATTACAGCTCAAGAGAAGAAGATTGCAGAGATGATTGAGCAAGCAGGTAAAGGGTGTATTTTACTTTTTAACAAATGGGATCTTGTTAAAGGATTCCGGATGGAACACTGCCTGCAAGGGATTCAACTGGAAGCCTCTTTCCTCAGCTTCTGTCCTACCCTGTTCATTTCAGCCATAACGGGACGTAACTTAGAGGGTTTATTTCCATTACTGATCAAAGTTCGAGATGAGATGCAGATCCGTATCACGACAGGTCAGCTTAACAAGTTCGTAGAGGGTGTCTTCCAAAAGTACCATCCTCCTATGCTTGGTGGAAAGCGTCTTCGTGTCTATTACATGACACAAGTGCTTATTTCTCCTCCTAGATTCGTGCTTTTCGTTAACGACCCCGAGCTCATGCTGGAAAGTTATAAGAAGTTCATGGTCAATCAGTTTAGAGAGCAGTATGGCTTCACGGGAGTTCCTATAGTGTTTGAGCTAAGAGGAAAAGGGCAAAGACAAGGAGAAGCGGGAGCTGCTAAAGCTTTAGAGAAAGAATCCGCCCAACCCATCGGCGTTGAGTGCTCAGGAGAAGAAGAGCCCGAGGACTATAAAGAAACCCCCGATCTTCAAGAAGATCTGGATGCTTCTTACTACAGCCCCGTCTAAGAAAGAACTTTATAGAGGGGTCTTTATAAGACTCCTCTTATCTTGAAGCATCTTAGATGATGCTATGGTCATAGAGTGCTCGGTTTTTCTAGAGATATATTATATGTGTATAATTTTTTTTCGATGTTAAATAACATTTCAATTTTTCCTTTTTTTTCCGTAACTGGAATCAAATTGCCGTCGTCATCAAAAGTCGGCCTTGCAATGCTCTGAAAAGCTGTAGATTGCTTAACAAAAATCTTACCCTCGGAATTATCCACAATTTCAATATTTTTCCCTATTGTTGATATCTCCATGCCACGTTCCTTCAAATCTGCTTGAGGCATTGTTATTTTAAATAAAGTTGCTTGAAGTACCTCTCCCGTTGTTTCCGTTGATAAGCCTTTTACTTGACTCACAATTTGATAGGCCACCTCGTCTGCGAGTGTGATGTCACCTTGAACGGCAAGACCGAAGGGTTGTAAAGCTTTTTTCAAAGCTTCCTTCTTGGTTGAGGGTTCGATTCCTGAGGTAGTAGGTGGGTTAGAAGAGCTGGATATTTGAGGATATTTTTTTTGATAAGATTCTAATGCATCATTATAGCAAACGGTGTCGCCTATGACTTTTTTCATATCTTGAAAAATAACCTGCATTTTTTCAATCACTTCAGATTTTTTTGCTTCCATAGCTTGAGGATTTTCAAGCAATCCGTCAGGTAAGTTTTCTTCAAAAACGTCTTTATAATCGCGTTGCAAGCTTTCTTTCATTTTTTTTATCCCTTCAGGAGTGGGTGGACGCGTTAAGTTTTCGGGCCTTAAAATAGATTCAAATGAAGTAATTATCATGTCATACCGTTCGCATTTTTGTCTTAGGGGCTGCCATTTTGGGGTTACGATTGTAATGGGCAATTCACTAGCGCTGCTATTTTCAAGTTTAACATCAATGCGCACATCGTTTAAGCCGCGCTTAAAATCATTATTATAATCTTTCGCAATTAACTCTTTTAAACTATTCGATTTCATCTGATCTAATGAGGAATTCCCGTCGAGAGACTTGGTTTTATTCGTTTTTGAATCGTCGCTTGTAGTCGGTAAATCTTTTTGGGTAAGCAGAATCTCTTTTATCAAAGAACCTAAATTATTTACTATGCTTTCATTTACTTTAACGGCAATTGTAGCATAATGTTGATGCTTAACGCATTTGTCTAGATCGTCTATTTTCACATTGTCAATTATGGTTTTTATTTTATCAACACCATCACCTGCTTTTATTCCAAAATAATTTAAAACATCTAATACTGTTTCTGTTAACTCTTCCTTAGTATTTTTTATTATAGCTGAATTTAAATCGGCTCCCTGAGCAGTTTCAGAAATGACCTCTTTGATTTTTGATTCTAAACCTTTTTCTAGCTGAATCTTACATTTTGTTGTTATTTCTTTAATGACGGCATCTTCTGCACTCTTAATCTCCGTGTGATAATTTGACCTCATTTCGGGAAAAGTTTTTACTAAAGTATCCGTATTACAATGATCTATCATAGCCATTTGCACATTCATAGGAACGCTGGCGAGTCCAAAAAAAGTTTTTTCTTCTGGTGAAACTGTCGTTTCTGCTCTTTTACAGTTATCGACCCAGTCCTTAACATCGTCTGTAGAAACCCGTTCGGGATTTTTACTAACTAAAGAACTATAATCTTCCATCCAGGCTTTAAGAGCTGTACTTGAAGGGGTGGAGGAGTCATTCAAGCTGTTCATTCTTATTCTTAATAAAGATAACTCTTTAGCCGATTGCTCTATGGGGCGATTCTCTTTGAGCTCTTGTGACATTTTTTTTATGTCTGTGTTGTCCGATGTCTTAGCGGTGTTAAGGGCTTCTTTTGCTCCTGGGGTACGCTCTAACTGTTTATACGCGTCAAGCTTTGTATGGTCATTTGTAATTTTCTCTAGAAAATTTATTGCGACTTCAATCCCTTGGTTTTCGAATAGGCGGGCTGGGATTTGCGTAAGCGCCGTTTCAATATTAGGATCATTTGGAGTTTTGTCGAGCTCTTTTTTTAATAGATCTAAGTCCTTAGTGTTCATGGAGGCCACATCGGAGATAGCAAGTCCTTGTGTCGTTCCTCCCGCTTTTAACAGTTGAACATACCCTTGTGTCTTCATTTCAGGATCCGAGATTTTATGGAGCAGCTCTAAAACTTCGATTCCTTTTTCTTTTTTTGCTGAATTTGAAATCCAGTTGGAAAATCCAGATTCTGGATTTTTTTTAATTTCTTTTTCAAAGCATTTGAATGTCGCATCATTCATTCCTTCCAGTCCAGTCATATGATCCAAGAGATCTGTATTTCCAGCTTTTACGAGCTGAGCATAGCCGATAGCTTTTTCTGAAGGATTTGGGTTCTTTCTGATGAAAGTAAGAGCATCTTCGTCTTTTCCTTCTTTTACCAGTACTTGTGTATAGAGTTGATTAGCTAGGGGATTGTTTTGTTTGGGAGCTAGAGCTTCTTTTTTATCAAGTAAATCAGTCATGTCTCTTACTTGATTTGTTATCGAAGCAGCTGCTTTTTGTAATTTAGGTAAGAAAATAAAGTTTTCAGGTAAGCTGGTGCTAACTCTATTCAGTAATGTTTTTAATTCTGTGATTTCCGATTTTGATAATAAACTCTCATCTTTTAACATGAGTTGTACAGTTGAAAATAATTGGCTCAACTTCAAGTCTAGGGCAGGCAGGTCTTGTCTGACTTTGTTAGTTACAACATGACCTTCCATGTTTAAAATTTCAGAGATAGACTGCTTTAAATCACCTAGGGGGGTGATGAAGGAAGAGCCTTCATTGGGTGTTGAGCTTATTTGACTCATGTCTGCCTTAAAATGATTGAATTAATTTATAAATAATATTTCACTTGGTAAGCGTCGGTTCTATTCAATGGCGTA
>JAZKAC010000162.1:0-5622 GCA_040389325.1 Chlamydiota bacterium
TTGACATTTTTTGCAAAAGTGACATAACGCTCTTATTTTGAGTGGCTCTATAAAATCGGATTGTAATGAATGACCCTATTAGGGTCAAATGAGAAAGGGTGATGTGTTATTATTTTTTATAAAACAACTGTGAGCTCATTGGAGGAAAGCTTTAAAACTTTTTGTTTAAAAAATTAAAAATGATCACAAAGTTTTTTTGCCTATCGGGAAAGTAAAAAATAAAGTACTCTTCGGCGTGTTTGTAAAACATTTAATGGAAAAACTTTTCAAGGAGAAAAGCATGACGAAAAAAGAACTTCAAATTTCTATGATTGCAATCTGCGCAATGTTCCCTATGGGATCTTGGGCTGATCAAGCTACGCAAGCAACTTCTGGCTATCTACAAGGCGAAAAAGTAAAAAATGGACAAATCCCTGCAGGGTATAATCAAAATGCAGGCTATTCGGTAGAAGATGGACACGATGTATATTTCACTGCAGATTACATTTATTGGCATCTTAGCAATCACGTAGCCTTAGGAACCTCAATTGTTGCACCTTCACTTAGCAGTGCTGCTTTAACAACTGGAGTTGGTAATGATGTAGGTATAAGCCCTTCTTATAAATCGGGATTTCAAGTAGGTATGGGCTTGGCTTTAAAAGGAATGGATGATTGGAACCTTTATGGTGAGTATACATGGTATGAAAACAACACTTCCGCATCCGTAGAGGTTGCGCCAGGTGATATATTTATAATGACCGCAGGCCCTCTAGGAAATCAATTCATCCCCTTGTCGGTGCTTGCCGACTCCGTGACAGGTCAATCTATTTTCCATTACACCACTGCTGATTTAGCTCTCCAAAGAAACTTTTACTTAGGTAAGAAGCTTACAGCGAAATTCGGTTGCGGATTAAGAGCTCGTTGGATCCACTCAAAGGCTACTGTGGGAGCCACTGGACTACAAATAGGTGCTCCTTCCGAGGCTATTAGCGCCTACTCTGTAGAAAGTGGCTCTTTGAAATATTCTTTCACACAACATTCTTGGGCCCTAGGACCTCGTTTTGAACTGGCTTCAAACTGGCTTCTTGGCTGTGGATTTAGAATTATGGGAGATATTGCAGCTAGCATTCTTTATACGAAGTATACAAATCTTGATAGCTATTATAAAGCGGGAACGGCGATTGACTATGCAAACTCCGATACGGGAACCGCTCGATTAAGACCCATCGCCGAGACCTCTTTAGGCCTTGGATGGGGGATGTACTGCGGAGCTAATAATAACTATCATTTTGACTTTTCCGCTGCCTACGAGTTTAACGTGCACTGGAGTCAAACCTATGACATTTTCGGAGTCGCAGACGATATATACCTTCATGGGTTGAATATTGCTGCAAGGTTTGATTTTTAATTGATTGTTGAGATAATAGAATAAGTAAAAAAAAGGCGAAGATATGTATTCATTACTGAAAAATATCTTCGCCTACATGCCCAGGATAAGACTCGAACTTACACACCTTGCGGCACCGGAACCTAAATCCGGCGTGTCTACCAATTTCACCACCTGGGCTTGAAACACGACTATTGTTGAAGATTTACGGGTTTTCGTCAATCGTTTTTGTGTGCAACTGGATGATTTTTTCTTTTTTGGATGTTTTAGTTAGCACGAGAGGTAAAAAGCCTTGTAGCTCTCTTCTTTTTTTGTTATAGTATAGTAAAATACAAACTAGGCATGCGTATGCAAAATCTACCTTTTTCACTTCAGTCTTTTGCAAATATTAGAGAATTTAATTGTTTATATATCGACAAAACAAAATATGCTTACGACCTTATTACGCAAAGGCAAAGTTTTTTCTTATCGCGTCCTCGTAGATTTGGAAAATCCGTATTCATTTCTACATTAAAGGAAGTTCTTTTAGGAAAAAAAGAATTATTTGAAGGACTTTGGATTGCGAGTAGCGACTACGGGTGGCCGATATATGGAGTGATTCATCTAGATTTTTCTTCAGTTAAAAGCACCGATGCAACTTCGGCAGAAACTTCTATCTGTCAAAATTTGGCGAATATAGCAATGGAGCATGGGCTTTCTATTCAATTAAGTTCTTCTAGCGCAAATGATGCTTTAACAACTCTTGTGCGAGCTTTGTTTGTTAAATTTAAAAAAGTTGCTATCTTGATAGACGAGTATGATCATGCCATTTTGTCTACGCTGCATAAACCTCAATTAAATGAGGTGTTGCAAGTTATTCAAAGTTTTTTTACAACAGTTAAGAGTTTAGGGGAGTATATCCATTTTCTTTTCATTGCCGGGGTGAGTACTTTTGCTAAAGCGGGACTTTTTTCTGGAATGAGTCATCCGAAGGATATTTCACAGCTTTCCGAATACTCTTGTATCTGTGGGTATACGGAAAAAGAAATCGATCGGTACTTTGTTCCTTACTTAGAAAATATGGCAAAGAAAAGAAATATGGATCTTCTTGACCTAAGAGAAGAGTTGAAAAAACTCTATAACGGCTATCGGTTTGTAGAGAATGCACCTGCCGTATACAATCCATTTTCTTTTATAAAAGCTTTAGATACTGGAAAGTCGGGGAATTTTTGGTTCGATTCCGGAACGCCATCTTTTTTAATAGAAATTCTAAAGAGGGAATATGCTAAGAACAATCTTAGTATTTTCCGGATGGAAGAATTTAGGATGAGTGAAATGGAGCCTAAGTATTTTGATGTAAATGCCATTCCTATTCCTGCTTTGATGTTGCAAACAGGCTATCTTACGATCAAAAGTTACGAAGACGGAAGTTATAAGCTAGGATTTCCTAATGTAGAAGTGCAGTCTGCCTTACAAAGGCATATGATGGGCATCTTGTTGAATTTAGGTTTGAATGAGGTTTCAAACTTTGCAAATGACTTAGCAGTAGCTCTAACTCGTGAAGACGTTGAAAAAATCACGGATCTTTTAAAAACTCTTTGCTCTCATGTTCCTTCCAAATTACACATATCCAAAGAGAAGTTTTATCACGCTCTTTTGATCACGACGTTTCAATCCTGTGGAATAAGAACCTTAGCGGAGCATGCAACGGCAGATGGTTTTATTGATCTTGTGTTAGAACTCCCTAAGCTTTTGTATATCATTGAAATTAAATTTAATAATTCGGCAAAAAACGCTTTAAAGCAAATTGAAGAAAAAGTTTATTATCAACCTTTTCTAAATACAGGAAAGCCCGTTCGGCTTTTAGGTATTAACTTTACGCGTAAAACACAAAAGCAAACGGGAAAGACGGGTCATTTTACCGTGACGGCAGAGTCAAGGCTTTTAGATTAAGTAGAATTTTTCTCATAAACGGGATGTACGAGATATCCTTTTTTCTTTAAAGAGTAAATAAGTTGTACGATAGAATCCCATTCCGCTTTTTTATCAACGTGTAAGAAGATCTTTGTCTTAGAAGAATCTTTAGGAAGAAGCCCGAGGCGCTCTTGGGTGGAGAGCTCTTGTAAGATGGCAGAGGCATTTTCCATGGAATATTCATTAAATTCCGTCACCCATTTATATTGTCCTTTTTCCGTGATGCTTAGATTGATGAAAGGAGCGTCGGGGTCTTGTATTTCGGGATATAGAGAGTCTTTTTCTGCAATCTTAGCTAAGTTGACTTCCGAATCAAATAAGGTAGTTCTTGTTATAGCTAAAATGGAGAACACGGCAATCACCAAAAAGAGAAAGTCCACCATAGGGGTTAAGTTTATGGACGCTCTAGGCTTTAGTTCTTCATCAGGAATGAGGTCCATTTATACTTCTCCGTTATCTTCGTCGATTAGGTAGGCTAGGGAGCTTGCTTCTACTTCAATTTTAGCAAGGGATCGAACAAGTCTAAATTTTGTCATGGAATGTAAAATCATGGATAAGATGGCTACGCAGATGCCAGCTACGGTTGTTCCTACAGAGATCCCAAGTCCATCTAATAAATTGGAGATGCTGTTAAAAGAACGGTTAAGGTCATAAAAAGCATAAAACAGCCCGATGACGGTCCCTAAAAGTCCCAGCATAGGAGAGATGATGGCGATATCTTGTAAAATCCCTAGTTGCTGCCAAGAAGAGATAGTAGCTCTTTTGCCCTCTGATTTCATATTCTCGAGGACGGCGTTTAATCCGTATTTTTTACAATTAATCCCGCTTAGTACAATTTTACTTAGCCAGTTGTGATTTTTAGAGCAGAAGGTGGACGCTTCTTTAAAGTCGCGATCTAAAAATTTATGGCGTACTTCTTTAGAAAACTTGTCGCAAAAGGCTGTTTGTTGACGAACTCGTAAGATGATGTAAAGGCAGATAGCGATAGAGGTGAAAGACATCCCGAGTAAGATGGAGTAGATAAAGGGGGAGTTAGAAAACACCTGTTGAAAGCTGATTTCTAAGGTGCTTGCCGAAGGTTGCGCTTTTTCTTCATGAGGGTAAGATAGTAAAGGGGTAGCTATGGCTTCCTGAACAGGTTCTGAGGTAGATATAGTTGTGACTACGGATTCGGATTCAGCCTCTTCTGCGATGGTTTGTTCTGTAATGAAAGGGGAGTCTTCTTGTGTTTCTGAGATAACGGAAGCAAAAGGGTCTTCGGTGAAGGGCTCTTCCAACTCTAAAGAAGGGGAGTTTATTTCTTCTAAAGAGCTTAGAAATTCATGCTCTAAAGATAAGAGCTCATTTTCCAGGTCGATGATTTCAGGCTCTGATGAAAAGCCTGATGTAACCGTTAGGATGGAAATAAGTACGAGCGAAGAAATTTTTTTCATAAAGTAAGCCTTAGGTGATATGTTTTTTCAGAGTAGCAAGATAGAGGGAATTCTTCAAGCATCAACTAATTATTTTTTCTAAAATGATAGAAAAAAAAAGGGAAAATAGGGATAATCTTCCACCTATATGAAACCAAAAACATTAAAATTCCCTTTTCGCTGGGTGGAAAGAAAACCTATTCTTTTCGATGACGTTCTATACGTTCCTAACCATTATGACCTGCATGAGGCTTGGCCGAAAGAAGAGCTGCAAGCTATTCTTTCCTCTTTTTCTTCTATTTCCATAGAGTATTGTTCAGGAAATGGGCTCTGGATTGCACAAAAAGCTCAAGAAAACCCCTCAACGCTTTGGATCGCCGTTGAAAAAAGATTTGACAGGGTGCAAAGAATTTGGGCTAAAAAGCACAACCTTTCACTCAATAACTTGTTGGTTATTGCAGGGGAGGCTTTGACATTCACAAGCCATTATCTACAAGAAGGGATGATAGATCGGATATTTGTGAATTTCCCCGATCCGTGGCCTAAGCCTAAGCACGCTAAGAACAGGCTTTTACAAAAACCTTTTGTCGAGGAGATGAAAAGGGTGACAAAGAGCCTAGGAGAGGTCATCTTAGTGACGGATGATGCCGTGTATAGTCAGCAGATGATCCAAGAAATGATGCAAGAAAATCTTTGGCACTCTTCTTTTCCCTCTCCCTATTATATAACGGACTGGCCTTCATATGGGGCTTCTTATTTTGAAGAGCTATGGAAAAACCAGGGCAGAGTCATTTATTATAAAAAATTTATAAAATAGCGGATTTATGACGGAAGAAAGAATAACTTGGGATCACAGCTACTTCTATATAGATGGGAAAAAGTTCTTTCCTT
>JAZKAC010000162.1:5632-8751 GCA_040389325.1 Chlamydiota bacterium
AGAAGGTGTAGAGAGTTCTAGTAACAGTGTTCTCATCACGATTCCTTATTTAGCGGAAAAAGAGCTGCAAGATCTTTTATATAAGAAGGCAAGTCTTGCCGTCTTAGAAAAAAAGTGGATTGTATGGGAGCTTGATTTTTTTTTGGATAAGAAACCTATCTTTATTCAAGACACCTCCCGTTTCTTCTCTTTTGGCTTGTGGATAGAGGAGCTTTTAGAAAAATTTCTGATCCCTTTTAAAGAAAACACCCTTGCTATGGTTTTATTTCGAGGAGGGGTTGACTTCGCCTCTTACTTTGTTTGGACAGAGCAGCAGGAGTTGCTCTATCAAGAAAAGTTGGCAGAGTATCCTTCCTTAGAGGAAAAAGATGTGAGATCTTTTTTTGCAGCCGACATATTTTCCGAGTACCTACAAAGGTTATGCTCTTTTTTGCCAGATGCACTCCCCGTCATGTGTTTGCTTGATGTAGCCTCTTTAAAAAGTCCCGCGATGGCATCTTATATGCTTTCCAAGGAGAGGTTTGGGCATCTTCTTTTAGGTTTAAAGAGCTCTCCGATTGCTTTAGGTCATCTTGTCTGGGAAGCTGGAAAAGCCTTTGGAGGATTTATCGGTAAAGAGGCTTCTTATTCTGTCGAAGAGACGGAAGTGAAAATAGGTGTTTGTTTACCTTCTTTTGAAAAGATGACTGTAGAATATTTAAGTTCGCTAGATAGCATGCTAGCAAACCTTTTAGGTAGAGGTCTTGGCTTCAGAGTAATCCAAGAGGCCAATTTACATGAGAATTGGGATGGGATTGATGATCTTATCGTGATCTCTTCTTTATTAAGCATTCAAGGGCTTCGTAAGCTGCGGGGTTTTTTAGCTGCAGGAGGGCGTGTCGTTTCTTTCGGAGCTACTCTTGAGTTAAGTAATGAAATAGCATTGTCTTCATTTTTGAATGATTAAGTAAGGCGTTTAAAAAAAACGGGAATTCAAGGTCGGATGTAGGCTCTTGTTCTTTCGTTTTATAGAAATGGTAAATCGATAATGTGATGTGAAGCTTGAAAAGAGATTAGTTATTGGGAGGTAACTAAAGTAAATCGGAGCAGAGGGATTCGAACCCCCGACCCACTGCTCCCAAAGCAGTTGCGCTAGCCAAGCTGCGCTATGCTCCGATTTATGTGCAATATTCTATGTTATGATCTCTTTATACACAAGCGTATTTTCTAGATTTCCGGAAAATAATTTTCCAAGACCCATTTTTTTAAACTAAGGTTTTTTTTGGAGTATTCGGTACGAGCTGAAATGCCGTCATAAATATGAGCCGTTCCTGTTTTGCAAAGGATTTTTTCGATTGTGGAATTGTTGGTTTTTTGGATCCATTTTACTTTATTATCAAAACGAGATTGAGCAAGTTTCGCTTTTTCTTCATGCACATGAAAGCCGATTTCCTTGAGATCCGTTTTTGAAAAGACCCCTCCGAGCTCTTCGTAATGTGCATCGGAAAAGATCGATTTACCTGAATCGAATTTTCGAAAAGCATTTTCTTGATAGGCTTCATAAGAAGGACCAAAACCTAAAAGGTAAGATAGCATTTGATCCGTTTCTTCTTGGCCTTGCTGGATAAAACAATCTATTGTTGCCTTGGCTAGAGTTAGTCGAGTATTTTGTAAAGGTTCTAAAAAGCGTTTAGGGTTAAATATTTCAAGAGGAGATTCATTAGCTAGGCAAAAGCTTCTGTCATTTCTGGAGTTCTTGAATTTAAATTCATGAAGATTATATTTTTTTAAGAGAATGGAGTAGAGCTCCGTTTTTTCTAGTTTTCCTTCAAATATTGTAGCAGGTTTAACTCCCAAAATGGTGAAAAGAGCGCATAGAGCTTCTCTTCTTTCCCAGCCCTTGGTCCTTTTGATGTAATCGACAAGATCTGAGTGAGATTCTATTTTGCTTGTTAAGATGGCTTTTTCTTCCGATAAAGTCTCGGATGACAAGCAATCTTCATCCGTTAAGAAATCGGTGTTTGAAAGTCGTTGGATCTCGGATACCTCGATAGGTGAAGCGTGTTCGATCCTATCTTTGTTATCAGGCGTAAATTGCATTTTTTGAGCAGGAGGGGAGGTTAGTGTTGTTTTTGAGGTATTATAAGCTAGGAGACCTATGGAAACTATTGCGGCTAAAGCGGATACGATCGCAACGGTTCGCATTTGGTTGCTAGAAGGTGATGGTATTCTCGATAAAAATCCGCTTATTTGCATAATTTTGTCCATTAATTACTAATATTAAAACTATATTGTATCATATTGAAATTAAAATTTCACTATTATTAAGGTGAGTGTTAGCCACAAATAGAAATGTCAAGTTTTAATCTCTTAAAGTAAATATTATCATGTATTTCACTGCTCATCACATTCCCAAAAAGGAAGGAGAGCATGTGTAATGGAGGCTTTATATCATTTAATATGTGTAAATCTAAAGGAACTCAATTTAGTCTATGTCCAAGGATTGACAGTGTCTTGATCTCTCAAAATAGAGGTAGGTGTATCTTTTGATCCAATGGAGTCTTGTTGAAAAAGAGGAACTCCGACTCGATCTATATGGGAAAGAAGCTCTTTGTTGCTAAGGTTTTTATAAATCGACAGGTCAAATCGATGTCTTTTCCGACTAAGCATAAATCTATGTCCGAGCCTGTCTTGTAGGTTCCTTTGGCTCTAGATCCGTATAATAACACTTTTTCTATCGAAGGGAATCTTGTGAAGATGTCTGTGATTTGTCTTATGATCTCCTCATTTAACCCGTATCTCATGAGATTTTAGCTCTCTTTAGTTTTTAAGGTATTGAGCTCAGTACTCAATAATTGAAATTCGGTAAAATATACTTCTATAATGACTTTCGTGATTTCTTGGGCGATCTGTTCATCATAAAGGAGTGAAGTTAGGTTGCGACTTTTGACCATTTGCATCCACGTGTCTCCGTGGGTGATAAGGCCTAGCTTAAAAGCCTCGCGAATCGTGTCTTTAGCGCCGAATATCTCAAGCATTCCTTGGTTTTCCAAAAAATCTTTTAATGTTTTCCAGGCTAATTCATATGTATATTCAAAACAATGAACAAGCCCTTGCTGTTCAAGTTTTGAGAGCTCTCT
>JAZKAC010000163.1:0-5021 GCA_040389325.1 Chlamydiota bacterium
TCTTGAATGGCTAGGATACACGCTTTTGGATTTTCTAGATGAACGGTATGACCTGCTTTTTTAATTTCTATCCTAGGAATATGAGCCAGGAGAGTTTTGTACAGTTCTTTGATTTTTACATCTTCTTCTCCGTAAAGAAAATATGTGGGAGAAGAAAAGCTATCGAGTAGGGGCTGCTTGGCAAGGCTCATCTCCTCCAGGACAAGGGAAAGCTCCTTAGGATTGGTGAAGAGCCTTTGCTGCATAAGTCTTTTTAAAAGCTTCGTGTTTTTATGCAAAGAAGAAAAGGTTGCTTGATTATACCAATCTTTTAAAAAGTCTTGAGGAGGAAGAGTGGTTAGCTTTTCGGCCCAAAGAAGATCGTGATCCAAGCGGGTTTTTTTTTGCAGGGGACAGGTTAACCCTATATGAGAAGAGAGTATGATAGTTCCTTTAAGGGAAAGGTTTGTCTTTTGACTTAAATGAAGGGCTACTCGTCCCCCTAAGGAATACCCGACTAAGAAGGGCTTTATTTGAAAAGACTCTATTGTTTTTTGAGTGACTAATAAAGTGTCTTGAAAATAAGAGGAGAGGCCGTGGGCTGGCAAGTCAATAGCTAGACAAAAATAGTCTTTTTGAAGCTCTTTAATAAGAGGAGTGAAGTCTAATCTGGACCCTAAAAACCCATGGAGAAAAACTATAGATTGCTTGTCAGGGTTTCCGAAGGTTCGGTAAGATAGCATAGGTTGTCTCTCATTTTTTTATAGATGGTTTCATGGTGAAAGACATTTTCTTTTCTCACCGTTTTACATTCAATAATGCAAGTCATCTTATTGCATTGCTCCCAAGCTTGATTGAGCTCTTCAGAAGAAGAGGCTGAGAAAAAAGGGATAGAAAAAGTCTTGGCGATAGCCTCAAAAGAATAAGAGTGCTCCGTAGCAAAGATTTCATCAAAGACATCTTCTTTTTTAGCTACTGGAAGAAAAGAGAAAATCCCTCCTCCTTGATTATTGATAATGATAAAGAAAATAGGAACGGAGCTTTCTTTAAGAAGAGCAAAGGAATTAAGATCATGAAGAGTTGCAAGATCCCCAAGAAGAGCAACTAGAGGCTGCTTTATGGCTTTAGCAACACCGATGGCTGTTGCTATATTGCCATCGATGCCAGAGACCCCTCGATTTGCTGTAATAAAGGCCGTGCCTTCTTTAGCAAAAAGGAAAAGGTCAGCATCTCTGACGGGCATGCTATTAGAAAGAAATAGATGAGAAAAATCCTTAAAAAAATAGGCGATAGAGGGTTCTGAAAACTCTTTATTTTCTAGAAAAAAAGAATCTAGCTCTTTTTTTAAGCTGGCTGCTTTATCTTTCCAAGAGGTGACCCAAGAGTTCTTTTTTTCTACTAGAAAAGAAGAGATCGTTTCACAAAAAAGATCGGTCTTACATTCCATCTTGTAAGACACTCGAGAGTGGGGGTCTTGTCTGAAGGGATGGTCAGTAACAAGAAAATAAGGGATAGTTTGTTTATTTAGCCAAGTAGTAAGTGTCTTGGAGACGATGTTACCCCCTATTTGTAAGACAGCCTCTATCTCTATAGAAGGAAATGTTTTAAGGAAGATTTCGGGATGCTCGATATGGTAAGGGTGATCTCCGATTTGTCTTCCTCCCGATAGGACATCTGAAAAAATGGGCCATCCCATTTTTTCGGCTAGAGATAGTAAGGAGGTTGTGTCTTCATCAATAGCTAAAGAGCCTAGTAGGATGATCCCTTTATCATAGGTAGAAAAAAGCTCTGCCCACTTTTTGAAAGAAGAAAGGGGAGGCGCCGTTTGAGTGGGTTCATAAACGCAAGGAGATGCAAAATTAGGGGAGGGATCGCTTTCAGAGAAAAAGGGTTCTCGAATCATACAGTTGATTTGCACGGGACCTGCAGGCCCGTAGAGGGATCTTGAAACGGCATAGGATAAGGTTGATAGAATATAAGAGTCTAAAATTAGAGGGTCTGAAAGGGGAAGGTCTATATCCCAACGGGTAAAAGACTTAAATAATCCCGCTTGGTTCATAGTTTGGTTAGCTCCGCAATCTCGTAACTCGGAAGGTCTATCTGCAGATAGAAGAATAAGAGGAACTCTACTTAAAGAGGCTTCTGCAATAGACGGGAAGAGATTGGCTACAGCCGTCCCTGTCGTGACGATGATCACGACGGGGGTCTTTGAGGCTTTAGCAAAACCGAGAGCATGGAAGCCAAGGCCTCGTTCATCAAAATGAACACATCGACACTCTTTGGGTAACTTAGAAAAAGCAAGGGCTAGCGGGGTGGATCTGGATCCTGGAGCTACACAGAAGTAACGCACCCCTAAGGTATAAAGGGTGTTTATGATAAGATGAGCTCTTTCAAGAGTGAAATTTCCTATATCAAGCATGGACTTTTCCAGTGAGAGATTTTATGGTCTAGTTCTTCCCACTCTAAGTGGGGCTCTGAGCCTTGTACGATTCCCGTCCCCGCAAAAGCGTGTAAAGACCCTTCTTTTATAAGGGAGGATCGGATGGCTACGGTGAAAGAAGCCTCTAAAGAAGAGATCCATCCGATGGGTCCTGCGTAAAGACCTCTATTATACGTTTCTATTTGCCTGATGGCTGCTAGAGCAAGATCTTTAGGGGTTCCATTGACTGCGGGAGTCGGATGCAGCGCTTTTAAAAGATCTATATCGGTGACCTCTTCGTGTAAAAGGCCTTTAAAAGCGTAATGCAGGTGATGAAGTTTTTCCGTTTGTATAAGAGATGCCTTTTTAGGGGAAGATACTTCTTTGCATAAAGAAGAAAGCTCTTTTTCTAAAAACGTTTTCACGTGAAGAACTTCTTTTTTATCTTTTATGCTTTTTTGCAAAGCAACCTTTAAGGCTTCATCTTCTAAGGGATCCAAGCTTCGTTTTCTTGTTCCTGCTATAGCTTCCGTGTGTAAGATGTCATCTTCTCTTTTATAGAGCTTTTCTGGGCTTGATCCGAGGAAAAGGGAGTTTGGTGTTGTTTGCAGAGCAAAAGTCGTTGTAGAGGGAGCCTCTTTAAGTAGCTTTTTTAAAAAACAGAAGGGGTGCAAAGAAGGGTCAATGGAAAAAGAGGTTTTTCTTGCAAGGACAACTTTTTGAAGTTTTTTATTTTCGATAACTTGCAAGAGAGCCTTTACGGAAGCGTGCCAGTCCTCTTTTGTCGGAGTGTCTATTCGCTCTTCTAAGAGCCAAGCGTCTTCAAGCCAGATACTCGGCTTAAGAGGTTTGGAAGAGGGAAGGGATCTAACATATAAGGTTGTCTTCTTAGGCGTTTGTCTTATCTCATAAAGAGGAAGGAAAAACAAGGTAGAGGGAAAGTCGTTCCATAAAGTATCTAAGTTATGAGAGGGGAAAGAAAGGGCTCCATAAAAACAAAGAGACGGGTCGATCTTTTTTGTGATCTTCGGGATAAAGGGGAGAGTCACAAGGCTGCCGAAGGCAGCCCTTTCTTCTTGAGTGTCTTTACATTTATGATAGAATTTAGGAAAAAGATCTTGTCCTGCTAGATACTCGGGAAGATCGATCCATGCACTTTCTTGAGCTTGAGCCTTATAAAGAATGCTGCCGATCATGAAATTTTATTCGCCTGATAGATAGAAACAGCTCCAAATGTCATCGGATGGCAAGAGACCTTTGTAAATCCCGCTTTTTCTAATAGAACACAAAAATCTTCTCCATGAGGGAAGGTTTCTGCCGTTTTATTAAGGTATTGATAAGCTTGTTTTTTTTTGGAGATCAGACCTCCGATGATCGGAAGGACTTTTCTGATGTAAAATACATGAAAGAGTCTAAGTATTTTTGTTTTGGGAAGAGAGGTCTCTAAGATAAGAGCTCTGCCGTCTGGCTTAAGAACGCGTAAGATCTCTTGTAAGCAAGAAGACACATCCGTCACATTGCGAATCCCAAAAGAAAGGGTGACGCAATCGAATCGATTTTCAGGAAAGGGGAGATCTAAAGCGCTTGCAGTTTGTAGATGGATTTTTTTTGCGAAAAGAGTTTTTTTGACCTTGTTTTTTCCTATTTCCAGCATCTCTTCTGAAAGGTCGATCCCGATAGCCTCTTCGATTTTTGGAGAGTACTTAACTAAAGAGATGATCTGATCGGCCGTTCCTGTTGCGCAGTCTAAAAGAGAGATGTTATTTTTACCTGGTAAAAAAGATCCCATCTTTTTTCTCCAGTAAAGATCCAAGCCGAAAGTCATCCATCGGTTTGTTTTGTCATAAGTTTGAGAAAGGGTATCAAACATTTTCCAAATTTCAGTTCTGGAGGGCTCTACGGGAAGATCGGACATAAACAAACCTTTTGGTGTATTTTTTCGTAGAGGATGTAACATAAATGTCTTTGTGAATGCAACTACGAAATAGGGATTAGGTTGAAAGACTCATAACTTTTTCCGCAACATATACATTTTTGATTCTTTAGCGTAGCCTTCTCGAACAAATTCGATATCATACCCAAGCTTCTCATAGAATGTAAGAGCTTCCTGGTCCATAGTATTAACGGTTGCAAATGAACATTGACGTTTGCGACCGATTTTCTTAGCTTCCATCATGAGTTTTTTACCAAAACCTTGATGGCGCAGATCTTCTTTAAGCCAAAGCATATCGACGTAGAGGCAATCATAATAGGTGACTCTAGTTGCTCTTCCAAGAACGAGCCCGTGAGCATCCTTAATGAAAATTCCAAACGGACTAATTCGGTTCATTTTCTTTTTAAAGACAGCCTCGTTATTAATTCCCTCAAAAAGAATTTGTTCGTCTTTCAAAGAAGGGTCTTGATGATATTCAAATCGATGCTATCTATAGATATAAGCCTGGTTAGGAGAGTCTTCATCTTCAGGAAATAAATATTTAAGCATACCTTCTTTAACCATGGGTGTAAGATGGCTTTTGACAAAGTGCTTTTTATCTTTTCTTTTTAAAAGATCTGCCAGTTGTTGAGCTGTTAAAGGCTGCCATCCACAGAGTTTTTGAATCACTAAGCGCAAATCTTTCGTGCT
>JAZKAC010000164.1:0-288 GCA_040389325.1 Chlamydiota bacterium
CAGGTCATACCGTTCATCTAGAAAATCCAAAAGCGTGTATCCTAGCCATTCAAGAATTTATAAATAAGTTATAAGACAAGGAGTGTTTTAGGATCGATAGATAGCAAAAACTCTTCCACGGGGCAACAAAGAATGTTTTTTTCTTTATATCGTTGTTTACCTCGATAGAGCAAAATAGGTGTTGCTTCTGGGTAGTCTTTGATGAAAATTTCCAGGCTGCGAAGATCGCTTGGATGAACATGTTTCCCATTTTTCACTTCGATAGCTAAAAAAAGATCAGCCCCCGTT
>JAZKAC010000164.1:298-5458 GCA_040389325.1 Chlamydiota bacterium
GAACTTGTTCTCCAAAAATGGAGATGGTAGGCGTCTTGTTGAGCTAACGTCCAAGCTCTAAGATGTTGAGCAACGAGTCCTTCTAGGGCAGCTCCTTCTTTTTCACTCTCAACATCCCCCAAATATTTAGGTCGAACGGAATAATACACCCCCGCATCGAAGAAATAAAATTTAGAGTGGGAGCTAAGTTCTCTTTTTGCTTTTCTTCGAAAAACGGTTAGGGGAAATGCAATGAGCAGATATTCCAGGATGAGCAGATAACTATCCACCGTTTTGCGAGCAACCGCACATTCATTGGCAATATTCGATGCATTGACTAAGCTCGCATGAGAAAAACTCATCGTCTCTAAAAACCTGACAAAATCTCCTACATTGCGAACTGCACCCTCTGATTGAATCTCTTCTTTGAGGTAAATGCCGATATAGGCTTTTAGGACATCTTGCGGATTAGGAGCACTAAGGACGATAGGAAGCATTCCATATTTGATATGTTTCGGAAGATCAAAGGAAGAACCTAGTTCTTTAGCAAAGAAAGGAGGCATATAACGAAGTAAGGCTCTACCTCCCAGGAGATTCACTCCCTCTTTTTTCAATTTTCTTGCACTTGATCCCGTCAAAATAAATTGATAGCCCTTTTGCTCTTCTATCAAACTATGAACCACATTGAGAAGATCGGGAGCTTTTTGAATCTCATCAATCACAACGGTTTTTTGATGGGGATGCTCTGCCAAGACGGACTTCAATCTTTCTTGGCCAGCCAGATAAAATCGTAATGTTTCGGGATCCAACAGATCTATCCAAAATGCTTCCGTGTAGGCTTCTTTAAGCCATGCTGTCTTTCCCGTCCCCCTAGTAGCTTTGGTTTGGGGGTGTTAAAAACCGTTTAATCATAATTGCCACCTTTACTGCCAAATACAGCACAAAAAATGCAACTATGGTAGCATTTTCTACAATCAATTCATAATCAATAAACTAAGAATTTCAACCATGTTATACGCTGGACAAAAAAATCTAGATTCTTCTCTTACCATCAAATTTTTGTTCCAATTTCCTCTGCCTAGGAAATATAAACTCTCGACTCTGAAAAGGTAACGGGATCTTTACTTAAGTAGCTTTGTAAAAAGTGATAGGTTCCTATTCCTACGGGAGCCTTTAAAGAGAGCCTGCGAGCTAAGGAGGCTATCTGTAACAGCCCTATATCACTTTCAAAGCTGCTGCTTAAAACCAAGTCTATGCCTCTTTTATTAGCCCATTCAAGTAGAGGTTTATAACCTGACATCCCCCCTTGTATTGTTGGCTTGTAGATAAGAGCTTTTAATTTAGGCAAGGCCTCTAGATCTTTTAAAGTAAGGTCTTTTGGGAAAGACTCATCTACAGCTAAGGGATGAGTAAATAAGGCTAAATCATTAGGGTCTTGAAAAGGCTCTTCTACGTAATCAAAAGCATCTAGAGGAAAATTCGAAAAAAATTCTAAAGAATCTTGAGTCTTCCAGGCGCGGTTCACATCGATCCTTAAACGAAAAACATCTTTTAATTGCCAGATTGCCTCGGCAGCTTCCTTAAAACTCAGGTTACCTACTTTCAACTTAGCCGAGAAATAGCCTTCTTTTTTTCTTAAAGCAGCTTGCTGCAAGATCTCTTCTAAAGATCCCATCAAAAGAGCACTTGTTAAAACAACGTGAGGCGGTAATGGCTCCAATAAAGATAAAAGAGCCGACTCAAGACCAAAGGCCACAGAAGGCAATAAGGAAAGTTTTAGTGCATCCTCCAAGGACTTTATCTTAAGGATCTTTTCTTTTTTTAGCTCCAACTCCTCTAAAGCCTCTTCCAATGTCTCCTTACTCCACTTAGGAAGTGGGGCGATATCGCCCCACCCGCTATTTCCTTGTTCATCCGTGATATGAATTAAAACCCCCAAACGAGGTTGACCTTGAGTTAAAGGAATTTCATAAGGGTGTAAAGAAAACGTCTGCATTCTCATAAAGAGACTCTAAGTTCTTTGAATCTCTCCGCTATTTCTTCAATCCAAAGATTTCTTTGTTGATTTTCATAAATTGAAAAATCAATAAAACCATGTATGACTTTAGGAAAGCACTTGATATCCACTTTTACCCCAGCTTCTTCTAATGCCCGTGCATACCGCTTCGCCTCTAAGCGTAAAGGATCATATTCTGCCGTTATGATAAGAGTCGGAGGGAGGTTAGATAGATCTTCAGCTTGATCTAAAGAAGCATATGGATTTTCGGCATCATCTGGTGCCTGTAAATACATATTCCAGAAATCTCTCATCGTATCTTTCGTTAGAAAAACTTGATCGGCACAGTTATCGTAAGAAGCGTCTTGCATAGAAGCGCTAATTACGGGATAGATTAATAGCTGCGCTGACAAAGGAAAGTCTTTTCGATCTTTAGACATCAAGGCAACAGCTCCTGCTAAGTTACCTCCTGCACTTTCTCCGCAAACAATTAGTTGGTTGGGATCTCCCCCTAAGTAGCTAATATTTTCAAAAGCCCACTTAGCAGCTTCATAACAATCTTCTAAAGGTTTCGGGAAGGGATATTCGGGGGCTAGACGATACTCTACGGAAACAATAATAGATCCCAATCGATTAGCAAGCTTGCGGCATATGGCATCTGCTTGCTCGATGTTACCGAAGACCCACCCGCCTCCATGAAAATAAAGGACTACGGGTAAAGGCTTATCTCCTTCCGGAATAAAAACACGCAAGGGAATACTATGATCTGAAGACCCTAAGATCTTTATATTCTCTATCGACTTGACAGGCTCATATACAGTTTCTTGGCTAAGAGAATATTCGGTAAGGACCTTACGAGTGTCTTCTAACGAGAGAGGATCGGAAGGATTAAAAGCCTCTATAAAAGAATCGATAAAGGCCGAGAATTTTGGATCATCCATCAAATTTATAGGCATAGCAACCGCATGAATACGTGAGTTGTTAAAAAAAACACTTCCATCAGGATTCATCATACTAGGGTCTAGCTCGCACATCTTGTTCGCAAGATCTCTAAAGAAGGCATATCCTATGTTGGACGGTATATTCCAGTTTGCCGACACAGTCCCTACCATCCACTGGATAAACTCTTCTACATCATAAAATGCATTTTTTGTTTCTACAATTTCAACAGATTCTATCTTATACCCGGCTTCTTCTAAAAAGTAAGAACACCCTTCTACGGTTCGCATCGTTTGACGTTTTATACCTCTTGCTGCGGCGCGAGGCGAGGTAATTCCATATTTCAAAAAGATCTCATCCGCTGCCTCATAGAGGATCGTATTATTTCCTGTCGGTATGACTAAAAGTAACTTTCCCTCCGCCTTAAGATGTGATCTAAGATTTTTTAACACCTCAAGGGGTTTATCTACTAGATGGAACACGGTAAAGGCGCAAATGACATCATAACTTGTATCCTCCATGTGATCCGAGAATACGAGTGAGGCACTTTTTCTAAAGTCTAAATTCGGATAAGCATAAGAAGGAAATTTTCTTTGCGCTAACTGCAGCATCTTCGATGATAGATCTACTCCCGATACACTTCCTCTAGGAACTAAACGGGACATTTCGGCCGAGATCTTACCATCCCCACACCCAAAATCTAATACCTTCTCATCTCCTCTAAAAGGAACTTTTCCTAAAAGTTCCCAAGCCCACTGCCTTTGGGTTTCGGAGTAGTGGAAATAGGTCTTTGTCAAAAGATCACAATTCCACCCTTGCTCTACATTTTCAAAAGACCAATCGGGAACATGCGCCATTAAAGGCGCTGCCAGCATAAAGCTAAATAACAGTTTTTTCATTTTTTCAAAGCCTCTATTTCAATCCGCCCAAATCGAATCTCAAGCACGCCATTTGCGAGCAAGGCTTCAGGAAGTAGACGGATATATTCAGTGATTAATTCTTGATAAAATTCTTGTACTTTTTCTTCTGGTACAACAGGAGCTAGAGTCCCTATAAGGAACTCCATAAATTCCAAGCGGTCTATAAAAGGATCTACGGTGACTATTTTTTCTACTCTTTTCGGATGCAGCCCAACCTCTTCCAAAAGCTCTATATACTCTTCTACCGTCAACACCATCCTCGGGGCCACATTTTGCCAATAAGGGGCCCACTTAAAGAGACTCTGCACATTTTTACGAGCTTGCTTCCATGCTGCATTATCCATGGCAGGAACTGATAGAACTAACTTACCGTAGGGCTTTAAAAGCTTAGCTAAATTCTTAAAAGCCGTATATTGATCCATACAATGTTGTAATGCGCAGCTAGAAAAAATAAGATCAAACGGTTCGGAAAGATTTGGATGTAACAAGCCTCCCTTTTGAAAAAAAAGGTTCGGATACTCTAACGAGCTATATTGTTTTTTAGCCCAATCTAACATAGCCTTTGAAGGATCTATTCCAAAAACGATCCCGTTAGGAACAAATGTAGAGATGTCTGCCGTGATCTTCCCGTCTCCGCACCCAACATCTAAAATTCTTTCCTCTCCTTTTAATCCTTTCAGGTGCGGCGCGAGTAAAGCGACAGCCCACCTTCTTTGCATATCCGAGTTATGCACATATGCTCTTATGATATTAGTGTCAAAATAGGTATCATCCGCCCGTAAACAACTTAAGAAGAGAAAAAAACACCCTATCCATTTCTTTGACATAACATCCTTCTTAACAAAGAACATCGGATTCTTACGCATCTTCTAGATCTATGCAAGCACAAAGACATCTTAAAAAAAACCGGAAATAATTATTATTTTGAGATATGATCCCCTCTTAACTATTACTCATCTTTAAAGGAACTCTATGTTGTTCAATAATATTTCTACAAAGTCCTTCCCCAAGAGCTCGGAGATTCAGGCTCATCTAGAAAAACCCATACCTCCCAACCTAAATACTCAAGAAAAAGAAAATATTATAAAAGTCATCATGGCAGTTTCCCAGCACTTCGGAGGTCAAAGTAAAAGTAAAAACGAAATTCGAATCGAGTCCGAAATTTTGCTATCGGCTCTTACGGGAAATTCTGATGATCTCCATAGAATAGGAATAACATTTCCCATTGAAAAAGTGACCTTGAGCGCTAAAACCAAAGAAAAAATACAAGCAGCCTTGCTGCCTGCATTGTTATTAATCAGCTCAAAGGATGATTAAATATCGAAT
>JAZKAC010000164.1:5468-6607 GCA_040389325.1 Chlamydiota bacterium
CCTTTTTTCCCCATAACATCGATCCCCCGCATCGCCAAGCCCTGGAATAATGTATCCTTTGTCGTTTAAATAAGGATCCGTAGAAGCTCTCAAGATCGTCACTTGAGGAAAAGCCTCTAAGATACGGTCAACTCCAAGTTGAGAAGCAATAGCCGCAATCACAAAGATCTTTTTAGGCTTGCGCTTTTCAAGAATAGAGATGGCATCGATGATAGAACCACCCGTACCGATCATCGTATCCGATAAGATCACATACCGATCTTCAAGATTGGGAAGAGCTACATAGCTTGTCACGGCTTTTAAAGTTTCTTCGTTTCTTGCCATAGCAAAAAAACCTACTTCTGCATTAGGAAATACCTTTTGAACTCCTGCATTCAAAGGAAGTCCCGCTCTAAGAATAGTCACTAAAACAGGCATCTCTCTTGGCAGTGGATGAACAGCCTCTTTTCCTGTAAGAGTTTGAATAGAGGTTTCTTGACAAGGGAGCTCTTCCAAAACATTTAAAGCCAGGTATTCCCCGATGGACTCTAGAGCGCTTCTAAAATGAAAGGCATCGGTCTTCGGATTGCGGATCTCATAGACAAGCCTATGCAACGCTACCGTTTGAGTATAAGCTGTGATATTCATAAGAAAAAAAAGACACGAATACAATATTTTCATAACCTCCCCCTTGTTTTGATCCAATGGACACACGCAAACTTTGCCCTTCAGGGCGGGGTTAGTGTGCCTCTTGAAATTTTGTAAAAATTTCTATTCTATGTAATTTCTAAATTTAGTATGCTATGACTCATGTCGATGCGCGAGGATATCGCGTTTTTGTAAAGCAAGTTCCTCTATGGCAATACTCTCGACATGAGCGTCATAGCGAAAGATCCGTAAGGATAGGTCGAAAGTACCCTCCGAAGTTACTAATCGATAACCAAGATTGGGGCAGTAGGAATCCTCTTCCTTGAGGGAGAGGAGGATGTCAATACCCGAACTGGCAGTTTATAAGTCGTGATTATTTTTTCCCATAACTATTTAAGAAAAAACACCGACACTTGCGCGAGAGTTTTAAACAAGAGAACGTATAGTAAGATGTAAAAGTCAACTACCCCACCCTAAAGGGTGAGGCTTGGGGGAATCTCAAGCCCTATGTT
>JAZKAC010000165.1:0-6751 GCA_040389325.1 Chlamydiota bacterium
GTTTGCATGGGGTGCAAGAGGTCGGAGGTTCAAATCCTCTCACCCAGATTCTTTTTCTTTAGTGAGTTATGATAAATCCACACATCTCTATAATCATTTTTTCTCATAAAAATCATTAAAAAACCCCTTTTACTCTCTCCTTATGGAAAGAAGATATAGTTTACTCCAATCACCAGAAAATCATGAATAACTATATTTTTTTCAGCATTACAAACGGGTCTGGTGTACCATGGATGAACTAGCCGGATTAGGCAAACTTTCGCGCAAGAGGCTTTCAGAAGTATTACGCAATTCAAAGGGCTGTATATCAGTCGATTTGGTTGCAGAAACTTTGCATGTATCCAGAGAGCAGGCAAGGCTATTTTTATCCTTATGGGCAAAAAACGGATGGCTGCGAAGAATTCGGCGAGGGCTATACTGTCCAGTGGATTTAGCCGCCGAAACTCCTGATGAGGGCTTTCTTGACCCTTGGGTGATCGCCTCTCAAATTTTCTCCCCCTGCTACATTGGGGGGGGGTCAGCGGCTAAGCATTGGGATCTAACCGAACAGATTTTCGAATCAACCATTGTTCTCACTTCACGGCGTTTAAATCACAACGAACAGTCCGTTGGAGCTCTGACTTTTTTGATAAAAAAATTAACACCCGATAAAATGTTCGGTCTAAAGAGCATTTGGAAAGATCAAATCAAAGTGCAAGTGTCAGATCTTCATAAGACGATTATAGATATGTTTGATGACCCATCACTTGGGGGAGGCACTCGTTCTGTAGTCGACTTTTTTCAAAAATATCTATCTTCAAGTGAATGCGATCTAAGCATCTTGATCCAATATGCAGAAAAGATGAACAACAAAGCAATTTTCAAGCGGTTAGGATTTGTCTTATCAAACCTAAAACCCAATGAGAATCATTGGATTACACAGTGCTTAGAACGGTTGAGCCAAGGAAATTCACAACTAGACCCAGCATCTAAAGGCAAGCGGCTGATCAAAAAATGGAGATTATGGATTCCTGAAGGATTAGAAGGAAGATTTAATCGCAAATAACTTAAATAAAACATATTACACTTAAATTGTTTAAAGTTTAAATGAAACATATGAGTTAAATGAAATTTGCATATTTGACTCATATGTTTCATTGTGTTAGTTTGAGTGAAACATAAATGTAGGTTTTTTGATGAAGTATTTAGCCTTTGAGTCCTCAACATTAGAGTTAAAAAAAACCATTCCAGAAAATGAACAAATAATCAAAACCGTGATTGGTTTTTGCAATCGTTATGGTGGTAAACTTGTTATTGGGGTAGATTCCGATAGAAATATTGTTGGAATACCAGAGGATAAAATTCAAAATATAATGGAATATTTAGATAAAAGTATTTTTGAGTCCTGCGCCCCCCCTATTATTCCAAGTATATATTCTCAAAGGATTGGAGATAAGTTTTTACTTATTGTAGAAGTATCAGCGGGTATGAATAAACCTTATTTTAGGAAATCGGAGAACCTTGACAAGGGTACATATATTCGATTAGGACGTTCAACAGTGAGAGCTACGGCAGAAATGATCGAAGACTTAAAATGGCAATCTCGAGGCCGTTCTTATGATATGATGCCTGCTTATCAAAGTAGTGAAGAAGATTTAGAAAAAAACAAAATATTAGATTTTTTAAACTCAAGAAAAACTCCACATATTGAAAATATTAACAATCGAATTTTATTATCTTATGATTTGATTATAGAAGAGCATGGAGCTATTTATAATACAGTGGGAGGACAGTTGCTTTTTGGCAAGGAACCTCAGAAGTTTTTTTCAGAATCTACAATTCTATGCACTCATTTTTCTGGAACTAGTGGTAGAGAGGCTTTAGGTAGTGTCGAATGCACGGGTACGTTATTCGAACAATTTTATACGGCGTATAATTTTATTACTGGTCGATTGAGCAAATCTTTTTCGATTCGTGGAATAAAAAGAAAAGAAGAATTAGAAATTCCAGAAGCTGCCATACGGGAAATACTTTTAAATGCCGTGATTCATCGCAATTATCATATAGAGGCTCCGATCAAAGTTGCTATTTATGATAATAGGATTGAAATTTTTAGTCCGGGAGTTTTCCCAGGACCACTTGATACGCGCAACTTAATGTTTGGCTTAACGTTCATTCGAAATAAAGTCATTTGCAAGGTATTTAGAGAAGCAAATTTAATTGAAAAATTAGGGTCGGGATTTATTACTTTATTTGAAAGTTATGAAAAAAAAGGGCTTCATAAACCTGAGGTAATTGAAGGCGAGGGTTTTGTTAAGTGTATTCTTCCAAGACCATCTTTTGGAGAAGGTATTATGAGCGATAACAGTGAAGATGAATCGATCTTGGCACTTTTGGAAATTTCATCTGAAATTACTATTTCAGATGTTATTAATGCACTCCATATCTCTCGTCCGACTGCTGGTCGAAGGCTTATCGGATTAATGAATAAAGGTCATATAGAGCAAGTGGGAGTTGGAAAAGGAACGCGATATCGTAAGTTAGAAAAAAATTAAAAATAATCTGTCTATATTTAAGCTAAACAGCGGAAAGCGTAATGGGTTGTATAAAAGAAGCATTCTTGCAAAAAATTGCAAACACAATACGTCATCTTACCATGGATGCCGTGGAATTAGCAGGTTCGGGTCACCCTGGGCTTCCGATGGGCTGTGCGGAGATAGGAGCCTATCTTTTTGGAGAATTCCTTCGATTGGATCCTTTTCATCCAAGGTGGCCTTTAAGAGATCGGCTGATTCTTTCTGCGGGACATGGTTCTCTTTGGCTATATAGCTGTCTTCATATGGCAGGATTTCCTCTTAGTATAGACGATTTAAAACAATTTCGAAAGATCGACTCAAAAACTCCAAGCCATCCCGACTCGACTAAAACGGAGGGAGTAGAGGCAACTACAGGTGTTGATGGACAAGGTGTAGGATTTGCTGTAGGTCAAGCCTTGGCGTTAAAAATAGCTAACATCGATGCGAAGATTGTGGTTTTAGCAGGGGATGGAGATTTAATGGAGGGGGTTGCTATCGAAGCTTGTTCTTTAGCAGGTCATCTTAATCTTAATAATCTAATTCTGATTTATGACAGCAATTGTACCACTTTAGATGGCTATGTCAATGAGAGTTTCTCAGAAGATATTCCAATGCGCTTTAAGTCTCAAGGCTGGGAGGTGACTACAATCGATGGTCACGACATAAAGCAGATTAGAACAGCAATTGCGCCATTAAAAGAAATTCAAAAAAAACCGACTCTTGTTGTTGCCAATACAAGGATCGGTTATGGTTCCCCAAATAAAATGGGCTCTCCTGCAGCTCATGGCTCTCCTCTTGGAAAAGAAGAAGTTGCTTTGACTAAAAAAGCTCTTAACCTTCCTGACACTCCTTTCTATGTCGATTCTGAAATTTATGCCTTTTTTAAAAAAAGAGCCGCTTTGGGTTATCAGGGCTTATCTACTTTTTCAATTCCTTCTGACATGGAATCGCTATTACAAAACATCAATATTTCCTCTCCTATCGCAGGTAGATGGGCCTCTCATGGAGTGTTGCAGGTGTTAGCGGAGCATTTACCTCAATTGATTGGTGGTTCTGCCGATCTTTCTTCTTCGGATGGGACCTTCCTTGAAAAGTATAGCGTAATACAAGCAGGGCAATTTGAAGGACGCAACATTAAATATGGAGTAAGGGAGTTTGGTATGGGTTGCATCGCGGCAGGGATGGCACAAACTGGATTCGTGGTTCCTTTTGTTGGTACTTTTCTTGGATTTGTTGACTACATGCGAAGCGCTATGCGGATGACAAGCTTAATGCGACTTAAGGTGATTTACCAACTTACCCATGATTCTATTTTTATTGGTTCGGATGGACCAACTCACCAACCCATCGAGCAGATAGCCTCTTTACGAGCGCTCCCTGGGCTTTTAGTCTTGCGTCCTGCCGATGCTAATGAAGTGAAGATGTCTTGGTTGGCAGCTCTTTTGCATGATGGACCAACAGCTATTATCCTTTCTAGGCAGCCTTTAAAAGAACTTGAACCACGATCTTATTCGGAAGGAGTAGGACGTGGCGCCTACATTTTACAAAAAGAGGTGGGGACTAGAGTCGATTACCTGCTTTTAGCTACAGGTTCGGAGGTTCATTTAGCTCTTGAGGTTGCTAAAGAGCTCGGATCAAATGCCCGTGTTGTTTCCATGCCTTCTTGGGAACTATTTGAACAACAACCTTTGTCATACAAAAAAGAACTTTTACGAGGAAAAATTAAAATCAGTATTGAAGCGGGCGTCGATCAAGGATGGCATAAGTACATAGGATCTGATGGGATTGCCATTTCCCTTACGGGATTTGGGGAATCTGGTTCAGCTTCTGAGGTAGTTACGCGTTTTGGGTATACCAAAGAAGCTATTTTGAAAAAAATCTTAAGGTGTAAATAATTAATTAAAATAGACCACAAACCAGTATTGATGATATATTTGTTTTTTTTAATTTTATTGTAATCTGGATTTTAATGAACTCTGTTTGCAAAACTTTGGTATCAAAAGCTTTAAATTGTAATATTAAAAATATTGTGAATAATAATCATTTTGAAAATGGTTATAAAAACCTACAAATAGGTTTGCAACGTTTTCAAGATGTGAAGTTCGAGTTTTTAAAATCTCAAGGCTATGAAGTTGTGCGGCTTTCGGAAAACCAATTAAAAGTCGGTTATGAAAGTTTAAGAAAACGTATTAGTGAAATATCGATTACTATAGGGGTTTCCGCTTCTTTATCTACGATATTTTCAGGAGTTTGGTTGGCGATATCGGGAAGTCCTCTTCTTGAATCCCCAACCCCCATGATCGCCCTGGCTGTTGGAGGGGGTGTTGTTATAAATCAAGTCACGGAAGCTTATCATATAAAAAAATATGCTAAATTAAGTGTGCTATCTAACCCTATCGGTCCTGCAATTTCTAATGAATTAAATGGTAAAATTCAACAAATTATTGCAGGAGTTAACCCAACTGTGAAACTGACTAGTTCTGGATTGGAAATAATCGGGCCGATTGGGAATTTGGATCATCCTTCTTTGGTAAGAGAAAATACGTTGTCACAAATCCGTTCTATGAAAAAAATCATTCTTCCGACCTGTGTACTAGGCAAGCACGTAGATCCTCTTGTGGGTAATATAAGAAAATGTTGGGTGTCATGCCTAACCCTTCCATTTTCTTTTTTTAGTATCATGGCAGCTTTAAATAAGAGTTCTAAAAATAGAAGTGTAGCCGACTATATATTTGCGGGGGCGGGTACATATAATATACATAATTACTTTTATGGAGAGTCCATCGGTGAAGTGAGGAAAAAATTTTCCCTGCATTTAGAAAAAGGAAAAACTCCCGAAGAATTATTGAAATTAATTGTAGATGGTAACGATTTACAAGAAGGGATGAGTTTTTTACATCCATGGGCTAAAGATGCCAACACGTTGGGAGTTAAAATGGATTGGATGGGTAGACTCATCATCTATAAAAATCCTTCCAAGAATAGCTTTTCTCTTTCGGAAGGAGCCTATCCCATTCAAGAGTTTCCAAGGGAAAATGTTACTTATGAAGGCGAGGAAAATAAAGAGGGAAAGCTACTTTGTGCCTTAGGAGCTTTTACTCTAGCAGGGATTGCAGGAGTTATCTTGGGAGCTAAGAAAAAAGTATCCGTGACGTCATAACGCTACTCTCATACTCTTTTACATGGAAAATTTCAGGGGGAAGAAGAGCATATTTTAGGTTGTGCACTTCAAGTATATACTTCACTAAATTAAGCCTAGATTTAACGATATCGGGAGAATCCATAGTAAAGACTATCGAGGGTTCATTTTCTTCATTTAGAGCATAGTCAATATAAAATACATCCATAAGAGCTTCTCTAGACTTTAGAGCGCTTACACTTTGACAAAGAATCAACCACTCGGGATCGGAGTAGCTTTGAAGATGTTCTTCTCTCATTCGGTAGGCATACAAAGCCTCCGTTAATCTAAAAAACCCAGGAGATGTTCTTCCGTCTTTTGTAATATGTATAAAGGACTCTATAAGGCATTCTTTTAAGATTTCCAATCTTTTAATTTGAGAGGGCATGTGTTCAAATAAGGCGGTGACATATACACACACACGATCGAAAGAAAGATAAAGGATTAAGTCATGGATGGCGTTATAAGGGTTTTTTGTCAGTAATTCATCGTAATGACTCAAAGCTGAGTTAAATAAAGGTGATTTTTTTTTTCTGATTTGTTGTAAGAGAAAGACGGGATTTATCTCGGGAATAGATTTTATTTGAGTTAAGCATTCAATAAAGATCTGATCATATAGCTCTACGATAATATCACTTTGTAAATCCAAGTGGGATGTTAAGCAAGAAAAAAGAGGACTTTTTTCGTCAAATTTCGGAAATGTTTCAAACAACGTCCCTAATCCGATGTATTCTAACAAGGAAGTCCAACTAAAAATAACCTCGATTGACTCATTTGGAGATAAAATGCCTGCACCTTTGCAACTTTCTAAAAGAAAATTTTCATTAAGGGAGGAAGTTATTTTTCGGAGTAGTTTACTATCTATAAAAGCTTTCATATGTCTTAGAATATAGATTTGTATTTTTTTTTGAAAGACTTGATTTATTAAAATAGATAGAATCAAATTTAGGATGTTTAGATTACAAAAAGTTGTTTTATGACTACTGCCTCTACTTCTTCTTTTAAAAAAGTCCTCCCC
>JAZKAC010000165.1:6761-8778 GCA_040389325.1 Chlamydiota bacterium
CCTCCCCTATGCATTGGTGGTCTTTTTTGGATATGTCGGTTTTTCTTTACCTTTACCTATACTTCCCGAGATGTTCTTGGATCCTGAAGTCGGTATTTTTCCTTCTTCTTATTCCAGAGAGTGGAAAACGATTCTTTTAGGAATCGTGATGGCAGCTTATCCTGCAGGGCAGTTGATCGGATCTCCCATTTTAGGAAAATGTTCCGATAAATGGGGGAGAAAAAAGATTATCTTACTTTCTTTATTCGGCTCTATGATCGGATATATATTTACAGCTCTTGCTACTGACAGGGCAAGCGTTTCTTGTATTTTCTCAGGACTTTTTATTTGTGGTCTTTGTGAAGGGAATGTGGCTATAGCGCAGTCTGTCGTAGCAGACATTGCTTCTCCCGAAGAAGAAGGTCAAAGGGTTTCTTATTTTGGGTGGATCAATTTATTTACCTGTTTTGCCTTCATTATAGGACCTATTATAGGAGGACAGTTATCCAATTCCTCTCTTGTCTCTTGGTTTACCTTCTCTACACCTTTTTGGATAGCTTCCTTTATGACCTTGATCGGTATTGGCATTGTGCTTAAATTTTCAACGGAGACGCGTAAAAAAACCGAACACGAGTCTTTAGGATACTGGGCAAGCTTTCGAAAAGGGATGAGTCATAAACCGCTTCGAAGGATTTATTTAATCAATTTCTTCTTAGCTTTCGGATATTTTTCTTATTTTAGATTTTTCCCCGTCTACATCGAACAGGCATTTTCGTTTAATTCTGCTATGTTAGGATACATCATTGCCTATAGTTCCATCACCTTTGCTATCTTCTCGGCTTTGCTATTAAAAAGGGTAGCAAAGTGGATGAAGCCTCATAATGCCGTAGCTATTTTTTCTTTAGGTCTAGCTCTTTCCTTTTTCTTGGTTTTAATTCCCACTACGACTTTTGGTCTTTTTTCCGTAATACCCTTCGTGGGTCTTTGTTTATCTGTTGTGATGACTTATGCTGCTATTTTAGTGTCTAATGCATCTTCTATAGAATTTCAAGGGCAAGCCTTTGGCTGTTTAACTTCCGTACAGGTAGCAGCAGAGGTATTAACTAGCTTACTTGGGGGCGTTCTTGCAAGTTCGTTCACCTCGCTACCTATGATTATCGGTTCTTGCATGCTTGTTGTTGCTGCCTTTATTTTGCTTGCTTCTAAAAGAATTCGGATGCATCCTTTTCCATAAAAAATAAGACGGATTTTTTATGTTACAGGGCTCTATTGTCGCTTTGATCACTCCTTTCCTTGCAGATGGCGAGATAGACCTGCCAAGTTTTCGGAAACTGGTATCCTGGCAAATTGAACAAGGATCTAATGCCTTGGTTATTTGCGGATCAACAGGAGAATCTTCTACCCTATCATCCCAAGAGCAAAAACAACTGATCGAAATAGCTGTTTTAGAAGCTAGGGGAAGGGTTCCAATCATTGCAGGCACGGGATCTAATGATACAAGGGTTGCCGTAGAAAGAACAAACCTTGCTAAAGAGGCGGGAGCTGATGGTTGTCTTGTTATATTCCCGTATTACAATAAGCCTACCCTAGAAGGGTGCACGGCTCATTTTGAGAAGATTAGCCAATGTAATTTACCCTTTATTATATATCATCACCCAGGGAGAACGGGTCTTTGTTTTTCTCCTAAGGAGCTTGCGAATCTATGTACTCTTCCTAATGTTACGGGGTTAAAAGAGGCATCGGGCAATGTAGAAGCTGCATTAGAATTTATGAGATTTAGTAAAGTTTCTCTTTTTTCGGGAGATGACTCTTTAGCCCTTCCCTTAATTGCCATGGGGGCCAAGGGATCTATTTCCATAACGGGAAATATCCGCCCCAGAGAATGGGCTTATTTCATTCAAAGAGCCCTTATAGGTGATATAGAAGGGGCAAGACAACTCTACTCATCCTTATCTTCTATTTGTCGAGTTATGGTCCTAGAAACCAATCCTCAGTGTATTAAGTACGCCATGAGCTTAGAAGGGCACTGTGCACCCTT
>JAZKAC010000165.1:8878-19174 GCA_040389325.1 Chlamydiota bacterium
CAAATCGAGAAGGGTCTATATTTTCAAAGGCTTTGGAATCATTAAACGGGTCGTTTTCCAAGAAGACGTCAGTTATAAGTAGTTATCAAGAATCGTACGGGATGCTTTGCGAACAACTGGGAGCTAGTACTTTAAAAAACCACTCCGTGTTTATCGAAACTAGTAGATCGGTAGCAGGAGGAAGCTTAAAAAATGATGATGCAAGGCATCTATGTTTACAAGTAAGGTTAGTTTTGGAAGAATATGGAATCGGTGTTGGGATAAATGTCTTGGAAACCATTTTTTTAAATTTGGAAAAAAATTCGGAATTTCAAAATCCACACCATGTATTTGATGCTTCTAAGTTAGAAACCTTAAAGGTGAATAAGTTTTTCTATGATGTTAAAGAGGACAAAAATAGTATTGTAGAGATAACCTCCACAGGCAAGAAAGTTCCCTTACAATCCCTTAAAAAGCTTCCTGAGACTTTGGCTGCTAAAAAGTTAAAAGAAGAAATAAGAGGTTTAGTCTATACCGCTCAAGGATTAGCCAGTTCATCAAATAGTAGGAAAAAAGCCGAATCGATCTCTCAAACTTCAAATAAAAGCCAACCTTTAAATTCTAAAAAGCCATCTATAGCTGGAGAAAATAAGAGAAAAGAAAGTGTCTTTCCTAATAACGAGAAAAATAAGAGAAAAAAACTCGGAGAGACGGTTCAATCTCAGATGAAACAAACCGCACAATCTAGTGAAAAGAATATGGAAAGACATAGGGATAATGAACGATTAGATGCTAAATATTTTGATGAACAGCAAAAGAAGCAAAAGCAAGATGCTGCTTTTATTAAGAACTCGGATAAAAAGAATACGAATATCTAAATTATTAAAAGATGGGAGGAATTATGAATGATATACCAGTGGGGGAAATAAATTCAGTCCCATCATCCAGAGTAGTAGAAGGAGGGGATACCTCTTCGAAGATACCTGGTTTGACTAATCTTTCTGCATTAAAAACAGCTGAAGCGGTAGAGAATGTGGGGAATAAAACTCACCTAGCCGACCCTTCAGGAAGGTCATTAACTGGAAAGCGGCGGGCAGTGCAACTAGAGAGATGAGAACAGAAAAGAAGAATATGCCGAAGGAAGAAATTGATTTATCCGAAACGGTTGTAGGTCAACTATTTATAGAATAAGTGGAAAAGACCTTGGGTAGTTTAACTCCAGAGATGGCTCCTTCAAAAAAAGAAGATCCCTCGACTTCTCCAGAAGCATCTAAAGAAAAAACCCAAATAACTTCAACGGGATCTGTAAGCCATCAAGAGCCCACAAAAGATTCAGGGGGAAGAAAGAACACACCTTCTCCTAGTAGCGGTGTAAAACGAGATGCCTCAACGCTTGGCGCTGGGGAACAAAATACAAAAGTTTCTCGAAAAGCTACTGAAAGGCACGAAGAATCTAAAGCGGCTGCTGAACAGCAAGTGGGACAAAAACGTAAAAGAGAAAAAGATGATGATATTTTTAATGAAAAACAAGATATCAAAAAAATGGATTAGATCTGTATGTTTAAATTATAGGCTTGCACCTGCTCATGTCTATTTAGAACGGGAGTTATTTCTTTTTTAAGGAACTCTCGAACCTGTTCGGGAGCTCTTCCTACAAAATGCATGGGGTGTAGGGCTTGTTGTAATTCTTCATGGCTTAAATCAAATAAGGGATCCTCGGCAATAAGTTTAAGGAGGTCTTCTTTTATCCCCTCTTCTTTCCATTTTTTGGCCACTCTTTGACTATATACGCGAAGAGCTTCATGAACAACTTGTCTATCTTGCCCTTTGTTAAAAGAAGCGGTCAAGATGTGTTCGGTACCTAAAAATCCTATTTCTTCTTTGAGATGATGTTCTATGATTTTAGGATATACAACTAGATTGGAGCTGATGAAATGATATAGGTTAATGATCGAGTCGGCTGTTAGGAAAGCTTCAGGAAGGGAAAGTCTTCTATTGGAAGAATCATCAAGACTTCTTTCAAGCCATTGTGTAGCTGCCGTGTAGATGGGGTTGGCTTGTAGGGAGATAAGAAATCTTGCTAACCCGCACATCCTTTCGGAACGATTCGGATTTCTTTTATAAGGCATGGCAGAAGAGCCTATTTGTTTTTCTCCAAAAGGCTCTTCCATTTCTTTCATATGAGCTAAAAGTCTGATATCGGTTCCAAATTTATGAGCTGAAACGGCAAGAGAGCAAAGGCAATTTACGATGCGAATATCTTGTTTTCTCGTATAAGTTTGTCCTGAAATAGGAAGGATTTTAGTAAATCCCATTTCCTCTGCAATCATCTCTTCTAACTGCCTTATTTTATCGGGGTTTTCTTCAAAAAGAGCCATGTAAGAAGCTTGCGTCCCTGTAGCCCCCTTAACACCAAAAAAATAAAGTTGTTCTTGAGCCGTTATGAGATCTTGCAAATCCATTAAAAGGTCTTGTAGCCAACCGCACATTCTTTTTCCTACGGTTGTAGGTTGAGCTGTTTGAAGATGAGTGTAGCTCAAACAGGCTAAGTCGGCATAGGACTCGGCTTGAACGCTTAGGTGACGAATTGTATCGACGAGTTTTCCTTTAAGGATTTTAAGACCTTCTTTCATGAGATAAAGGTCCGTATTGTCCGTTATATAACAGGAGGTGGCTCCTAGGTGAATCACTCCCTTGGCTTCTGGACATACATCTCCAAAGGCGTGGATATGCGCCATCACATCGTGTCCTAACTGCTTTTCGTAGTAAGCGACTCTTTTGAAATCGATATCATGGATTTTTTTCTCCATAGCTAAGACCTGGTCTGCTCGAATCGGAAGCCCTAAGTTTCTTTGAGCTCTTGCAAGAGCTACCCAAAGCTTTCTCCAGGTAGAGTAACGATACTCGGAAGAAAAGATCTTAAGCATTTCTTTACTTGCGTATCTAGTAGCTAGAGGAGATTCAAAGTGCGGCTCTTCAGGATTCATAAGGGGTCCTTTTACTTAGCAATTTGTTGTTTTAGAGTATTTAAAAGTTCTTGGGCCTTTTTTTTCTGTGTATTATCTAACTGTACAGAATTTAGAGAAAGGAAGGTAGAAATTTTTTGTAAACTCTTTAACAAGGAGGTTCCCAGGTCTTGTGCTCTTTTATCTTGAGAAGCTAAAGGAAATGCTTTTCGAATATACTCCAAGAGGGCTTGCTTGGTTTCTCCATTGTAGTTTTTGACGACCTCTTCTTTTAAGGGAAAGGGGCCCGGTCTGCTAGCTAGCGTATAGGCAGCTTGGCGAGGCATCTCATCTAACTTGGGTAAGAGGGCTTCAGGAAGCTGCTTATAGAATTCAAAGTACTGCAAGAAATTGTAAGGAGTCTGTCGATTCCCATAGACTTGGATAAGCCAAAAAGTAAAAGCGCCTTCTTTATATTTTTTGAGGATCTCTTGCACTTTTTTGATTCTTTCCCCATGCAAGATGGCTGCCTGGTTATTAATGGCTTTAACTTCCGAGGTAAGGGACGAGAGTTTGATGAAATCTTGATGGATATCTTGATCTTCTTCTTTATACTCCTGGAGTAAGATCCTTAAAGATTCTAACTCTTTATCATTTAAAGCAGAGACTTTAAATACGCCAGAAAAGCTGGAAAGATCCCCCCTGGAAGAGAGTTCTGCCAGGGTAGACATCTTAGAGAGCTTTTCTGTTGGTGCTTTTAATCGTTCCGTAAGAAGGGAATTCATTTTTGACATGTGTAAAGCCGCTTTACATTCGTTGTAGGAGTTCTTTCGTAAGCTCAATATAATCTTGAGCTGCTCGACTTTTTGGAGCTGTCTCAAAGACAGGTTTTCCAAAGACGGAGGATTCTGCTATTGATACATCTCTTCGTATTTTATTTGCCAAGATTTTCTTAGGAAAAGTGGTTTCGATGACATCTAAAAAGGCTATATTACTTTTTCCTCTCGGATTCCAAAACGATAAAGCAACTCCAAGCACTTGTAATATGTGTCTTTGAGCAATATTTTCTAGAAATAACGATAATCTTTGAAGTCCTTTTACACTGTAAAATTCAGGTGTTGCGCAGACTAAAGAGTATTGAGAAGCGATCAAAGCCGACTCCGTTAACCAACAAAGAGAGGGGGGGGTATCGATGAGGATCGTATCAAAATCTAGGGGATTTAAGATTTCTTTTAGTTTCTCATGAGAATAACGATCTCCTGCAAGAGTTCCCGTTACCTCAACTCTTTCTAACCACGTGTCTGCGGGAATCAAAGAAAGGTTAGGGATGCAAGTAGGCACAATAACCTCATGGATCTCTTTTGTTCCTTGCAAGACAGCTGCCATGCTGTCTTGCGCATCGGGATCAAACCCAAGACCCGTCGTTAAGTTAGCTTGAGCATCAAAATCGATAAGCAGTACTTTTTGGTTATGGAATTTAGCCAAAGCAGCTCCGATATGCAAAGAAGTGGAGGTCTTAGCCGTGCCTCCCTTAAAACTGCTGATAGCAATTCTATTCATCCTGTTGACAGCGCGGAAACCTCGTCCTTCAGGACGGGGAGGAAGCGCTGCTCCTCTATTAAATTGTTAAAAAAAAGGGGGATTGCTCCCCCTTGGCGATTACTCGCCATCTCCGGTTACCCGGGTAAAGTTCCCCTCGCCAATGTTATCCGACGGTTTACGTACTTGCATCACGCGCTTAACCCTTCTGCGTGTTTAAACACAAGTCTTAGAGCATGAGACTGGGGCGGCATCCCATGGTAACTATACATTCGTCAGTAACGTAGTCCCTCACGGGACTACGGCTGGTCAACATAGGGCTTGAGATTCCCCCAAGCCTCACCCTTTAGGGTGGGGTAGTTGACGTTTTGCTCCCTTAGAAAAACAAGACTCTAAAGAGCGGTCGTTATTTTCTTTAAGAAGATCTTCTATAAAGCTTGAAAGAACGATTTCTCCATGAAGGACATTATCTCTTGTTCTTAGAGCTATCGTTTTATTTTCGATTTCTTTATCTCCGACAGTGATCATGTAGTTTACTTGATCCAGCTGAGCCGTACGGATTTTTTTATTCACAGACTCACTTGTATGATCAACTTCACAAAGAAGACCCGCTTTTTTGATTTTTTTGCATACTTCTTGCGCATATTCATTATGTCTATCCGCTACCGTTAGAATTCTTACTTGTAAAGGACTTAACCAAAGGGGGAATTTACCCACAAAGTGTTCGATAAGAATCCCGAAAAAGCGCTCTACGGAGCCAAAGAGGGCTCTATGGATCATTACGGGTCTTTTGGCTAACCCATCGCTATCCATATATTCTAAAGCAAATTTTTCAGGAAGAGCCATATCCAGTTGAATGGTTCCACATTGCCAAGATCTTCCTAACGCATCTTTGATGTGGATATCGATTTTAGGTCCGTAAAAGGCTCCGTCTCCCTCATTGATTCGATAGGGCTGACCCCACTCATCTAAAGCTCCTTGCAATCCTTTTGTAGCAATATCCCAGTCTTCATCAGTCCCTATGCTTTTATCAGGCTTTGTAGATAGCTCTAAGCGATAAGGTAAGCCAAAAGTAGAATAGGTTTTTTCTACAAGAGAAAGTACTTGTAAGATTTCTAACTTGATATCGGAGGGTTTCATAAAAAGATGCGCATCATCTTGATGAAAGCTTCGAACACGGAAAAGGCCGCTAAGAGCTCCTGATGCTTCATGTCTATGCACATGTCCAAGCTCTGCTATCCTAAGAGGAAGCTCTCGGTAGCTATGATTTTGGGTTTTATAATATAGCATGCAGCCCGGGCAATTCATCGGTTTGATCGCAAATTGTCTTTCTTCGATTCCAAAAGCGTACATGTTTTCTCGGTAATGTTCCCAATGTCCCGAGGTTTCCCAAAGCTGTTGACTCATAAGTTGAGGGGTCTTTATTTCTATGTAGTCGGCTTCCGTATGGAGCTCTCTCCAAAATTCTATCAACTTATTCCAAATGATCATCCCTTTAGGATGAATAAATGGCATTCCTGGGGCTGCTTCTTCTAAAGAAAAAAGACCGAGTCTAGGACCCAAGATTTTATGATCTCTTTTTTTAGCTTCTTCCAATATGAAAAGATATTCTTTAAGTTGTTTCCTATCGGGGAAAGAGATCGCATAGATACGAGTTAGCATCTCTTTAGTAGAATCCCCTTTCCAGTAAGCTCCCGATGTTTTAAGGACTTTAAAAGCTTTAATTTTCCCTAAGTTAGGAAGATGAGGTCCTCTACAAAGATCAAAGAATTCTCCTTGGCGATAAGAGCTAATGGTTCCTTCGGGAAATCCTCGAATAAGCTCTTGTTTGTAAGGGTTATTGGCAAAGGCCTCTAAGGCTTCTTCTCTAGAAGTGAATTCGGATCTTTGAGGATAATGATTTTCTTCAATAACCTTTTGAACTTCTTTTTCAATTTTTTCAAAGTCGACTTCCGAAACGGTCAGATTAGCAAAATCGTAATAAAGACCGCCTTCTATAGCAGGACCTATCGTCGGTTTAGCATCGGGCCAAAGGCGTAAGATGGCTTGGGCAAGGACGTGAGCCGATGTATGCCAAAATACTTCTTTTCCTTTAGGATCGTCAAAATGCAAGAAAAAAATTTGATCGCCTTCTTTTAAAGGCGCGATGAGGTCGTGTTGAATCCCTCCGATTTCTACGGCTAAAGATTCATGAGGGCCTCGTAGGTTAAGCTTCTCTGCTAGATCTTTTGCAGAGGATCCTTCGGGTAATTCTATATGCTGTTGATTGTTTTTTACGTAAATATTCACAAGTTTTTAACTCCGAATGTGCGTTGTTATCAAGAAAAAATGGTAGTTTGATTGTAAACGAAGAGTAGGACAAATTACAAATGCAAAAGCAATTTTTCTTAAGAAAGATCTTATTTTGATTTGCAAACGTCCTAGCTTTCATGGTAGTGTTTTTCTCTATATGTTTAGGGAGAAGGATAATGCGTAAAGGTTTTACTTTTTTTATTTTTTTAATTAGTTCTTCGGCATTTGCTCTATATAACGGCTCTCCGACTCTTCCGGAAATGCCCGAAGATGCTCTGTTTATTCCTAAAGACTCTGCATTTTCTATGAAAACAAATTATGAGGGCGATTTAGTTTTAGGTCGAAATATTACAGCCTCCTCCCTTTCCGATCCTAATATTCGTTCTTTATTTAATGGAGCTGAAGTTTCCTTCGGATTCATTGATAGAGTAGAAGTATATACTCTCCTTGGAGGATTTAATAGCACCGTATCGGGGTTCCAAGGATCATCTTATTGTAAGCTCAAAGTAAAAGAAAGCTTTGGTGGCGCTATTGGCGTTAGAGCTATAGGGATTTTTTGGGGCGAGACAAAACTTGGATTTGATGCGAAATATTTTTATGGGTGGCCGAATCTAGAGTCCTTACAAAAAGGATCTCACAAGGTAAAGGCTTCTGCAGATAGCTATCAAAGCGAGTGGCAAGTCGGAGCGGCTCTTTCTCAACGATTTGCCTTTTTTACTCCCTATATTGGAGTTAACTACTCTCGCTTTACCTTGAACTTTAGTAAACTGTCTAATCAACTTTTTTCAAAAAAAATCAAGATTGAAAATACTTCTCCTTTCGGTTTTTTAATTGGATTAGGGATCTCAGGCGGAAAAGGGGTATTTTTTGATTTTGAAGCTAGATTTTTTAATGAGCATGCTCTTTCTGCTGCATTAGGTCTTCGGTTCTAAGTGTTTTTTTATTTTGTAAAAATGCCGTATTGATTTAAACTAGCTCTTGCTTTTAAATTAAATAATGTAATGAGAGAAATTATGATAGATATTCAATTCGATCATGTTAGGAGTCTACTATTAGATCCTTCAAAAGAAGCGTCGGAAGTAAGAAATGGGCTACGAGTAGTTTGTTTTGGTGTAAAAATAGCTGCAGGGGCTTTTGCGGCCAGCTGCACTCTGACTGCGGTAACAGGTTTGATTTCTTCTGTTGCAGCTCCTATTTTAGGGTCCATTGTGGTGCTTTGGTCAGCAGCAGGGGCTGTTTTAGGTAGAGAGGTTTTTGTTGTTTCTGAAAATGCAGAAAATATCCTCCGTGATGACGGTGTAGTACAAAACTATCTTAATCGAATAGGAAACTCTCTTACTCCTGATTGGTTTATCTCATCTCTTTTTAAAAACACATGGGTTGCAGCTCCCCTCCTCAGCTCTTTTTTCATAGAACAGCTAAACATGCCTAAATCGGCTTAAAGAAAGTTCCGACTTTTATTGTTGCATGTGATTGGCAACACCGTATAGCGGTGTTGCTTCTTTAAGAAAATCCATTTTTCCAGTATTTTTCTAAAAGTCTTTAATTTTGAACATGTTATATATACGTATCCTTGGTATTCTCATTAAAAGAGACGGTTCTTTTAGTGAGCAGGTGCGGAAAAGAGGGGGTTCTTTTCTTGACTTGCAATGTTTTTCTTTTTTACAAGAATGGTTAGAATCGGAAGATCGTAAACCTCTAGTGATTCGAGGCGCCAGGCAAGTTGGAAAGACTTAGCTTGTACGGCATCTTGCGGAGTCCCGAAAAAAAAATTTTTATATTTGGATGTCGGATTGTGTTCTACGGTGTTAGGAGTTTCTTTAGAACAATTCAACCTTGCAGATGAAATTATTTTAGTAAATAAGGGGGGAATTGCAGAGCAAGTTGTTGGACAAATTTTGCGTACAATAGATCCTCCTTATAAAGAACCTAATTTATATTATTGGCACCGCGAAGAAAAAGGATCTTCCGCAGAACTTGATTATGTGATTGAGCAGGGAAATAAAGTTATTCCTATAGAAGTGAGGGCAGGAAGCACAGGGAGTATAAAATCATTACACTTTTTCATGAGTCTAAAAGAACTATCTTTTGCAGTTAGAGTGAACTCGGAGATAGCCAATATTACTCAAGTAAATGTGAAAGACCATCAGGGTAAATCGATTTGTTATACGCTGTTATCGGTCCCATTTTACCTTTTAGGGCAGTTACGTAGACTGATTTGAAGATAGTATGTAGTTGCTCTTTATTGTCGAAAGTCTTATAAAGGTTCTCACATTTTGATTTTTTTGATTAGGAAAAGAGTTTTATGAGAAATTTACGATCCTTTGCATGCTTAGCTGCAACCTCCCTGTGCGCCCTTTCACCTGCCCTTTACGGAGATACGATTGAAAGAGGTGGTAATGATGTAGATGTCCAAGCCCTTCGTGAGTGGATTAATATAAAACGCCAGGTGACGGTTAAGGAAATCGGCGGTAATCTTTCCATCAGCGGCGAAGTAAGAACCAAGTTTAACGCAACTGGGGAGACGATTGATAACATTAGCCAAAGAGGAAGCGGTACCCCTTCTCCATCCAGAGAGTTTAATGTTAACGGAAGATTGATGCTGGACTATCGATCCGACTTGACTTGGGCTTCCATAAAACTGGAGTTTAATGATCGCGCTGGGATCGTTAGCGGAACTACGAATAAAATAAAATTATCAAGAGCTTATTTTGGGGCAAGGGCTTTTCATGGAGATAGCTATTACGTAGATTTCGAAGTAGGAAGAAAAAAACTAAATAGCAGTTTTGATTCACAGTTGGAATTTGACTCCTTATTTGATGGGGCTCTTGCTAAGTATGATCAATCTTTTGAGCGAGTCGGCGATTTTTATATCCATTTAGGAACTTTTATCATCAATGATACAAACGACCAATTCGGTTATGTAGGCGAAACAGGACTTTTGAATATTGCCGATTCTGGTTTTTACACAAAGATTTCTTTGATCGATTGGGACACAAAGAATATGCATGATGAGTTAGCTCAAAAGCGTTTTGATTTTATTGTTTCTCAAATGATCCTAGGATACAAATGTTATCCTGCTATGTTAAAAAAACAAATCACCATTTACTTGGCAGGTTTGTACAATTTCAAAGCTAAAAAACTCCCTATCACGGACTATCAAAAAGCTAACTGGGGTAGTTACGTAGGATTTTCCATTGGAGAATTAAAACGTAAGGGTGACTGGGCTATAGATGCAAACTATCAATGGCTAGCCGCTCAGTGCGTTCCAAACTTTGATGTGGGTGGAATCGGTATAGGTAATGCTACGAATACGGGTTTTTATTCTGCTAAGGACGATGGAACGGGTGGGCCCAATACTCGTGAAACGGCGGGTGGTAACGTGAATTATCGTGGAGTAAGTGTGACGTTGAACTATTTGATCACAAATAACATCAACTTTCAACAACAGTGGTCTCAGTCCGTAACTTTGGATCATGATATCGGTCCTTCTAAACGTTTCAAACAGTATGAAATTGAATTCATCTACGGATTCTAATCC
>JAZKAC010000166.1:0-13020 GCA_040389325.1 Chlamydiota bacterium
TAAGGTTTTGCAACCTAAAAATGTTACGCGAAATGTGTATTATGCTGATTTCGCGTAACATTTGATAAAAATCAACGCACATAACGCTTATTAATAGTAACTTACAAAAACAACGATTTATCTGAAAAATCTCTTTTTTATGTTCTTTTTACTATTTCCTTAATTTTTAGATTCTTGTGAAAATCGTGCGCCATCAACGCACGAGTGTATGTGAAATATAATGGCAAGAAGAGGAGAGATGTAGCAAGAAGTGCTCAAACAAGTGATAGCAGACTACGTTTTCACAGGTGATCCTGTGGTATGTAATAATTCAATATAATTTCTCACAATGCGATGAATAATAATCTTAATAGGTTCATCGGAGTTATGCCGATATCGGCATCACTGAAAAATTCTAATATAAGTGTAAATTTCCAAGTGTAAATTCCCCTGTAAAATTAACTTCATTTTCTCTATGATAGAGAGAAGTGGAGAGAATGTGAAAAAAACATCTATAGGAATTGTGGATTATAAGGAGCTCATTGAAAACGAGTGTATTTATGTCGACAAAACTCTTTTGATTCAAGAAATTGTAGACCGTGGGACAAAACTTGCTCTTATTCCTCGTCCAAGGCGGTTTGGTAAAACCATCAACATGTCCATGTTGAAATATTTTTTTGAAAAAACGGAAAAAGATAATTCTCATCTATTTTCTTCTTATAAAATCTGGCAGACAGGGTGTCGAAAAGAGCAAGGGACATATCCAGTAGTTTTTTTTACCTTGGAAGAGGTTAAACAAAAGACTTGGGAATTAGCTTATGAAAAACTCAAGACTGTTATTGCCGATGAATTTAAAAGACACCGATATTTGTTGGATAGTCCTGAACTTTTCGATGATGAAAAAGAGATTTTTCGGGCTATTTTAAATTTGGAAGCCAATCAAGTTAAGATGGAAATGAGCTTAAAGTGGCTTACAGCTTGGCTGCAACGCCATCATGATAAAAATGTCATCGTTTTGATTGATGAATACGACGCTCCGATTCATATGGCCTATTTTCAAGGATACTATCCTGATATTATTGATTTTATGCGCAATTGGTTAGGTGGGGGGCTTAAGGACAACGCAAGTTTAGAAAGAAGTGTGATCACAGGAATTTTACGCATCGCTAAGGAAAATATTTTCTCGGATCTTAATCATGGTAGTAATTTTACGATGTTTTCCGAGGACTTCGGAAATAAGTTTGGCTTATTGGAAGAAGAGGTGTTTGCTTTGCTGACAGATTATGACATGGGTGATAAGCTCGAAGAGGTTCGGAAATGGTATAACGGATATCATATAGGATCTTATTCCGTCTATAATCCATGGTCTATTCTAAATTACATCCAACATAAGACATTAAAGCCTTATTGGGTCAACACAAGCGGCAACGAACTCATTAAAGAGCAGCTCACTCAAAAAGGAGTTTTTTTTAAGGAAGACTTTGAGACCCTTATCTTAGAAGGGGCAATTACCAAACTTGTGGATGAGGGTCTTGTTTTTACAAGTTTAAAAAAATCTAAAGAGGCCGTTTGGGGACTACTACTTTTTAGTGGGTATTTAACCTTAGCCTCACCGCCTATTCTAGATGGTATCTTATATTCTGCAGAGCTCAAAATTCCCAACCAGGAAATTTTAGCTCTTTTCCAAGACATGATGAGAGAGTATTTTACAGAAACATTTTCCACTTCTTGGACAGGCTTGCTAGATTATTTGATTACTGGGAATGTGGAAGCCTTCTCTGAAGAATTTCAAGAGCTTATTCTAGATGTTTTTAGTGTTCATGACATTCCCAAGAATGCTCCAGAACGAGTCTATCATGCCTTTGTCTTAGGTCTTTTAGCATCTCTTAAGGGAACCTATGAGATCAGGTCCAATAAAGAAAGTGGCCTTGGAAGATATGATGTTTGTCTAATTCCTAAAAATAGAGAAAAGCTTGGGATTATCTTAGAGTTTAAAAAGGCTAAGAAAGAGGAAAAAGATCTAAAAGCTTTAGCCTCATCAGCTATCGCACAGATTGAAACATTACACTATGTAACGGAACTAAAAAGCTGTGGGATTAAAAAGATACTAGCCTTAGGGATGGCTTTTCAAGGAAAGCTTGTCTATATAGAAGATAAGTTTCTTAGTTAGTGGATTGGCGAGTTAAAAATCCGTTTAATTCGTTGACAAACCTATGAATGGCTAGAGATCAGGAATTATCCAATAGAATAGGAGGAAGTCCAGTGCATTTAGAATTTTTAACCAGAGTAAATCGAAGATCTCTGGTAACGTTTAAGCCTATTTTTTTGGGAATTAGATGAAAAGAGAAATAATTATTTCATTTGTGCTTATTACAAATATTTGTTTTGGAAAATCATGGAAGGAAGTAATCGAGGATTACAAGACTGTTTTACCCAACACTGGTATTCTTCAAAAACAATATCAAGCCTATGTATCATCGGATGCTCCTACAATTGTTGATCCAAGAATTAAAGAGATACCGATTTGCGAAAATGGAGAAAAAGTAGTCGATCTTAGATTAAACTCATCTGAAAGAATTCTCATGATGCAAGAGCCTAATGCTCCTTTTGAAGGTCCTTGCTTTAATTCGGGACTGCCTAGCGCTTCAAAAATGAGAACGGGTCTTTTTGTAAAACTTCAAAAAATGATCGAGGCCTTAGATTCTTTAGCCAATGATTTTGGCTACGAACCTCAGCAAATTTGTATTAAAGTATTTGAAGGATTAAGGGACTTAAACACGCAAAAAAACCTTTTTGAAAAGAAGATGAAAGAAATTCTTCAGTCCAATCCTCACTTCACCATGGAAATGGCTGAACAAGAAACCTCAAAATGGATTTCTCCCTTTAGAAATAACGTGCCTGTTCATTCAACTGGAGCAGCTGTCGATATTCGGTTATGGGATAGTAAGAAAGAAAATTTCTTGGATATGGGTGTATTCGGAGTTCTCTGGGGAAGTAATGAAAATGCCCCTACCTTTTCTGAAAATATTACGGATGAGCAAAAGCGTAATCGTCTTTATTGCCTAGCTTCTGCCGAAACGGCAGAATTAACAAATTATGTATATGAGTACTGGCATTTTTCTAGTCAAGATCGCTATGACGTGTATTGGAAAAATCTCGATGAATGTCGAGCTTTATATGGCTCCATTTGATGAATAAGTTGCAGGACAAGCTAAATAATGACATCTAAAGTGCCTTCGTGAAGGATAGGTGGCGATCCGAGGGCATTTATTGTTATAATAGCTGCATTGTTTGTCATGTGGGCTGAAATGCAAGGAATAAGACCCAGGCGATGTTTTAAAAACCCAAAGGCTATTCCAATTCCAGTAGCGGGGATTGCTTGCTGAAGACCTATACCAGTTGTAAGATGGACGGCTCCAAACAATCCCGAATTAATCATAATAGAAAATAGATGGGCTTGTTTAATTTTATAAGAAAAAACATCTACATCTTTATCGGGAAAAATAGTAGTTCCGACTCTATTAAAAATCGCTTGAAGGACTCCTCGGTGGAGAAGTTCTTCTACAATGGGAGTAATAACGCCATGCATAGTTAAATAAGGTACTATCCCATCTCTTAATTCCTTTATGCCAGATATCTTTTGGTCGGATTCTAAGAAAATCTTTCTGTTTGCCATCTCGGATTCCGATGCAAAGACATCTCCTATTCCCGTAGCTTGAAGGACCTCGCTAAGAACGACTGTCATAGGAACGGTTCCGAAAAGAGCAAGGGTGCCTCCTATCAAGATCGGTTTAAAAAAATTCTCTAAAGTTGCATTACTTATCTTTTTTGCTATTTGGGGTAAGTAGTAAGTTTTGTTTTCGTCTTCACAATCCATAACAGGCCAGGGCAGTTGTTCATAAAGTTTAGGTAGATCTGGTTCTTGAGGTTTTTGATCCAATGGACACACGCAAACTTTGCCCTTCAGGGCGGGGTTAGTGTGCCTCTTGAAATTTTGTAAAAATTTCTATTCTATGTAATTTCTAAATTTAGTATGCTATGACTCATGTCGATGCGCGAGGATATCGCGTTTTTGTAAAGCAAGTTCCTCTATGGCAATACTCTCGACATGAGCGTCATAGCGAAAGATCCGTAAGGATAGGTCGAAAGTACCCTCCGAAGTTACTAATCGATAACCAAGATTGGGGCAGTAGGAATCCTCTTCCTTGAGGGAGAGGAGGATGTCAAAATGAATTGCCCTAGAAAAAGAAGCTGGTATCGAGCTTCTATTTTGCGCATAAAGAATACTCGTCCCCGACTTGGCTGCTTGTGATAATAAGTTTCTTGTTATCATGAGTTAACGCTCCTAAAATTATTTATAAACATAGTCCCAATATGGTATTGAGGATTTTCCAAAGAATGAGTAATATAGTTCCGACTCAAAATTAATATTAGTAAAATATATTATATCATATTATTTGGTATATTTTCAATATTAAAAATGTATATTAAAAACATGTGTAAATAGTTGATTTTATTAATATTATACAAAAAAACTATAATAGTTTTTTGTGTTTGAGAGAGCCGTTCAGATGTTTGTGCCTTAGATCAGGCTTCTGAAGCCATAAAATACTGCAAACTCAGTGACATGGCAAAAGTTGCTAACAATCAAATGGATATAACATTTTCTTGAATGTAATAACATTTATAGATACCATAATGGTAGCATAGGTAGGTGTCATATGGCTTCGTCGAGTTTTAATTTAAGAGGGGTTCCTTCAGAAGTTATGGTCTTGTTAAAAAAAGAGGCCCAAAGATTGCGTACCAGCGTAAATGCTTTGGTTTTAAAAATGATTGAACACGGCGTTGGGTTTACGAACGAAAAAAAAGTTTATCGTGATTTAGATCATCTTGCAGGTTCGTGGTCTAAAGCAGAAGAAAAGATGTTTACGGAAAATACGCAATCTTTTGAACAAATTGATAACGAGCTTTGGAAATGAGACCTATTTTAATAGATACTAACGCTTACGTTGCCTTTAAGCGAGGAGAGTCCTCTATACTCGAAATAATCCAACACGCAGAAATTCTTGTAATAAGTCCAATCGTGTTAGGAGAATTATTAAGTGGTTTTGAATGTGGAAATAAAACAAAAAAAAACCGAGATGAATTACAACAATTTATGCAATCTTCCAGAGTTAAAGTGTTTTCAATTACCTCGGACACTGCTAACTTCTATAGTCAGATTTATTCTTCCTTAAGAAATAAAGGAAATCCTATTCCATCCAATGATATGTGGATTGCTGCGCAATCACTAGAAAACGGCTGTGTGTTGTGCTCTTATGATAAACATTTTAAAGGAATTGAAGGGCTTATTTCCGGTAATAGTTTATCCGAGTTGGTTATCTAGTGTTTAGTTGTGTAAATTCATCCTCTTGACAGCGAGGAAAACCTCGCCCTTTAGGGCGAAAGGTAAGCGCTGCTCCTCTCTTTGTTTTGTTCGTTATTTAAAGTGATGTATTTTATACGCGGGTAGCGTAATTCACTTTAGGGTCTTGTCAATAGCGAAAAAACGACAGAAACGTTATGATTATTTTAAAGTTCATACATCAAGGAAAATAATGAGTCCCCGAATTAAGAAATTTTTATCGTATTACAAGCCGTACCTGAGATTGTTTTTCGCAGACATGGTATGTGCAATTATTGCGATGGAGGAAAACCTTGAGCAAAAAGTCAGTCTATTAGTCTTGAAAAAGACTGCTACGAGATGATTCAATCTTGTGTTTTTCAAGTCTTTTTGTTATCGTTTTTTACATAAATAAAAATGTAATAACTTCTACACTAACAATGCTTACGTTTCATCTAAGTTTTGTATAAAACTTGATGGATGGCGATTTACTTTTAAATCCCCCTTGAATTTACCAATTGAACAAATTTCATGCTAAAAAGAGTTCTTTATATCTAGACCCTCAAGTGTTAAAAGTTGCAAAGTCGAGTTAATAGTGATTGACAATGTATTTAGTTTTTGATAAGTGTGAAATTAAAAATGATAGCATCTGTTGTGTTTGAAGTGTAGCGAGGATTTTCTTTGATAGTCATATATCGAGAGATTGCTTAAAAATAGAAAGTTAGAAGGCAAGGGCCGTGGAAAACAATAATTCCTCTTTTAGAAACAATATCTCTCCTTTGCAAGGAGGAGATGGAGGCCCAAAAAATTATGTCGACATATCTTTGCACGCGGACCCCAGCAACACAATAGACTACAAAACATTTAGATATAGATTGCCTCCTATTACACAAGATCAGATCGACGCGACAAATAAAAAAATATATAAATTGATCAGTTCTGATTCGAATCTAACAGAACTTGCGCGTTTAGCAACAAGAGTTACACTCGTTTCTTTGCAAAGCGGTGCAGGTTTGATTTTTGAATATACAGATGGAAATGGGAAGGTTAAAGAAGTATGCCAAGACATTTCCCCCGAGCTAAAAGATAAGGATAAAGACTACGAAGGTGTTCTAGATTACCTGCGAGAAAAAACACGATTAGAGAAAGGTCTTCTAGAGCTATCCAAATGTGCTCAAGCAAAAAAAGGTAACCCAACAACCTCTAATAAGAGTGAATTTCGATCAAATTACGTATTTCATCAACGCTGGTCTCGTTTGTATAATCAAGTGCTCAAACTGGAAAAAGATGGTGTTGTACCTCCTTCGTCTCTAGCAGAATTAAAGTTTTTTGCCATTCAATACCTTGCTAAAGTAGCAAGCTATAAGGAAGAAGAGGCTAAAGGATGGGAGCTCGCATCGACTCCACTCCAAGATCAATTGAATTATTTCAGATCCCATGTAGTTAATATACCGCTTAGAGTTTTAGATCAATCCTTGGCACATATGTTAGATGTTGAGCCTGATAGGATTTGCACGGTTAGCAATGCTTCTAGGGTCATAGAAGTACTTCAGCAAGAACAAAAAGAAGTGGGTAGTATAATTATCATCAATGACGGTGATGCAGACGGCATTGTACGAGAAAAAATCCAAAAGGCTCATGACCTCTCGGGTGTGGCTATTTTAAAATTCCTGAAGAGTTCTCCTGAAAAGTTAAAGAACCAAATAGAAAGAGTAACTGGGACTATTGCCGAAATCGGTAATATAAAGTGTGAAGTTCTACTGGCAGGAGATATTGCCGAGCATCATTTTTTTTTAAACATTCCTGAAACAGATCAGAAGACACACATTATGTTGGACGAGATTCGATGGAGCTCTCCTTATTTTGGGTATACACCCACCTTACAAAACTCTCTACGTATTATTTCACGTGAAGTAACATTATCGGAGTTGCCCCAGCTGGCAAGTATTACACCTCTAGATGATAGCGACTCACGTCTAGGGTTGCTATTTGTCAATGATTTCACGGAATTCTTAAGTAGTGCTACTTTCCTTAGTTTCATGAAGTTTGCCGATGACATCCAAACTTCTCAAGGGACAGCCCTCTTAGCAATTAATATTAGTTTATTTATTCAAGGGTTTCAGGATTCTGCCTTAGATAGATCTTTTGCAGAAAAAGGTTTATCTCTATTTCTTAAAGAATCCTATGCCAGAGTTCTGAATTTGATGGAAATCATGATGGCAACGGATGATAAAGAAGATGTGATGTGTGACATACGCGTTGCCAATTTTAAAGATCTCATCTTTGAAGATCTATTTTTTTGGGTAAATTGTTTAGAGACGCAAAAAGAGACCAGTTTGTCTTTAACTGATAAAACCAATCAAATTTTATATGAAAAAGTGCTGCCAGGAGTGCACTTGAGACCTGCTTCTTGTGGGGTAGTCGGTAGCGGTTCTTTAACGGCTACGATGATTCAAAAGGTGTGCACCGCTTGCATGGCACCCGAAAGCAAGCTTAATGTATTGGTTTTTCAGGACGTTTATTATGGCGTTGTGGCATCCGTCTCGAAATTTGGGAATAATGCAACTACCATCACTTCTTCTCCAACCTATGAAGATTGCTTTAAAAATAAACTTGAGGAGCTTCAGGAAGGGCAGCTAGATCTTGTTTTTGTTGATCCTCATGGAAGTTTTAGCGTAAATGAAAGATTTGTTACTGCTCATGACATCGACAGCCTCATTGGTTTAACTCTTGAAAGAGGAGCTGCTCGAGAACCGATGACAATTGTTTTGGATTTGACTATAGGGAGAATTAACGATAAAAAAATCACGGATTTGTTAAATAAATATGAGGATAAAATAACTTCAGGAAGATTGAATATAATCTGCTATAGAAGCATACAAAAATTTGATTCTTTTGGTACGGACAAAATAAGTGGTGGGTATTATCAGGTGTATACTTCTGTAAGTAAATTCATTGAAGCCTTTGAACGTATAGGAACAAAAGAAGGCAGGGATGTCGATCCTATCAATAAAAAATGCCTCACTCATTTCTATGAAAATTGCACTATCGGACTTGATTCATATCGAGAAGTAATTTTTGCAAATACACAATATGTTTATGAACGCATTGATAAGAATTTCATCGATTCAAATCCAAATAGACTGCGTCTTGTTGTAGAAGAAAGAAGAGATGATGAGAACTATTTTATTATACTGAATTACAAGTGTCCAGTTTCTGGTCTTCCTAAATTCATAGACTCTTTTATTCAGCGTTTAAAATACAATAACTTTGCGTGCTGTCAGCGTTATAGCTTTGGTTATTCACATACAACATTAACGGATATAGATAATTATATACGTATTAGTTTTGGTCTAGAAGGAAAGGAAAAACTAGATATATTTGTTGGTCAGCTAAATGAAATCTTAGCATTGTACAACGAAAATTTGGATTCAAATGACCAAAAAGAACCAGATTTACTCCCTTCGATTCAGATTGAATAATTTTCTTTTTTATTGAGTGTGTTGCTTTCGTAAGAAGAAAATTCCAATTGTTCTTAAAAATGTTCCGATGATAGAACTGCGTGGAGTGTGGACTTTGGACGTGGATTTAAATGTTTTACAAAAAGCTGTGCTTTTTTAGCTCATCACTCAGCCGATCTTATAGGAAATCAAATTCGATATATTGACTCAGGGTGAATTTGAGAAATTATTTAGAGTTGCTCATCCTTCCAGTGTTAAATGGGGAAAAGCTGAAGATAAGGCTTCTAAAATCAATCTGACAACAAAAAAATCCCTTCGTATTCAGGTTTCTTATCTAGTAATGCTTGGTAGTATTCTTTTTTTTGTTCAGATGTGATCACGAGAGCCCTCTTTAAGTTTTAATTTTCTCTCCACTATAGTGGTTAGGCAAAAAAGCCACCGCCGAAAATCAGGCATTGATTTTTCTTAATAAAAAACAGTACATCCACGGTCTTGAAGCTCTTCAAAGCATTTTGGTATAATCAGGTTTTTATTTAGGCGAACGTCTAATTTTTCTAGATGGGGAAGGTTTTGAATACCTTCTGGTAAAAAAGTTAGCTTATTATTTCTTAAATCCAAAAAACGAAGTGTTTTAATGTTTCCGATGGTTTCAGGAAGAATTTTGAGTTGATTAGATCTCAAATCCAAGTCCGTTAAGCTTTTTAAGGATCCTATACTGTCGGGTAAGAACTCTAATTGATTATTTTCTAGTATTAACTTTCTTAAACTTTTAAGACACCCTATAGACTTGGGAAGAGAGGAGCCCTCATCGGAGAGCCTCAGCACACCTGGCATAAAACGGGAACTGGGACCGTCAACTTTACAGGATCAGGTTACTTTGAAGGTCTTATGAATGTGTTAGAAGGAAATGCCTATGCAAATGGTCTTTCTTCTTACGATATAACGATGCATTCAGGTTCGATGTTAAGAGGAACGGGAACAAACACGGGAACGGTCACGATTAGTGACGGAGCAACTTTTGCACTGGGTAATTCTGTGGGTACAATAACTGTTGGGACTTTAGTTTTAAGTTCAGGTTCGACAACATTGATTGAAATGGATGCAACGGCAGCTTCTTCCATCGTTGTGACGGGATCTGCTACGATAGCAGGTGCTCTACAGGTTGTTCCGGATATAGCACCTTATGCTCATCAAGGAAGCTACCTTATTTTGTCTGCAGGTAGTATGAGCGGTTCTTTTTCTTCTATAAGCTCATCACCTGGGTTTACATTTGACTTAAATTACCTTGCCGATGAAATTTATTTAGATTATTTACTTGCTATACCCACAGAGAATTTAAAAGGGAATGCTCGTAAGGTGGCTAATTATCTAAATGAGAATGCGCCTCCTTCTATTGGATTTACGGAGTTAGCTATGCTATCTGGAGACACTTTAAAAGAGGCTCTTAATTCTGTTTCTCCTGCAAGAAATGGCTTTGGCACTTATATTGCAGCGCAAACAGCTTTTTCTTTAAGTAACGTGTTAAGCACTCATCTGGATAGTTCTAGATTTGTAGGGAAAAAGTCTTCTGAAGACCATATGACCGCAATGCTTACGGCAGATAGTTCTGATACTATCGTGGCAAAACAAGAAGAGAAAAAAAATAGATTTTCCACTTGGATAACAGGTTTTGGAGAATTTGCGCATCAGGCGGCATTAGATCAAAATCCTTCTTTTAATTTTATCTCGGAAGCCGTTCTTGCTGGATTTGATTATCAAGCAGGAGATAAAGACCTCATAGGTGTGTCATTAGGATATGCACATACACGTTATAATGAAAATGATCATGCAGGGCATGGTAATATAAATTATTATTTCGCTTCTGTCTACGGTAATGGATTTATTGGAGATTTTTACTTATCTCCCGCAATCTGGGGTATGTTTAACCAAACATCCAACACAAGAGACATTTCCTTTCCTGGGTTTTCCGATAAGGCACATGCAAACATTTTTGCTTGGCAGTTGATCCCTCACTTAGAAGCGGGGTATGATATTGCATTTTCTTGGGGGGATGTGGTTCCTTTTACGGCTGCCGATTGGGCCATTTCTTGGCAAAGAGGCTATAGTGAACACGGAGCTTCTCCGTTTAATGCCGAGCAAAAACGTAAGAATAGCTCTATGGTTCGTAGTGAAACAGGTATTAAAGTTTCAGAAAAATGGGACTACAAATGGGGCTCTTTTTCTCTTAGAGAAAAGGCTTCTTACGTTTTTGAAAAGCCGTATGGCACAGGAACCGTTAACACATCTTTTGTAGGAGCTCCAACGACCTTTACCGTTAGTTCCGTTGATCAAAATCTTAACTTGGGCGCTGTTGGAATTGACTTTGCTTTTGCCGTAGGTAAAAGCAAGCCTGTGACAATAGAGCTTGGTTACGCAGGAGAGTTTGGCGTGAACTATTGGTCTAATGACGTCATGCTGAATGTTAATAAGAGTTTTTAAAGAAAATATCAATGCAAGAAAGATAGTAACAAATCCGCTAATCACTTAGCGGATTTTTTTATTTAGTTACTTTTGTTCATAAAGTTATCACACTATGGAAAATTAGACTTTTCCATTTTTGCGATCCTTGTAATTTTATCCTTTTAACATCTTTGATTTCTCCTTGTAAGCTTTTCTCTATTTCTTCTATAATTAGAGGAAATGGAGAGGGTATGAAAAAACTTCCGATAGGGATAGATGACTATAAAAAGATTATTGAAGATGGTTATGCCTATGTGGATAAAACTCTTTTTATTCAAGAAATTAGAGAGAGAGGAACAGAGCTAGCTCTCATTCCTCGCCCTAGAAGGTTTGGAAAGACTATTAACATGTCGATGCTAAAGTATTTTTTTGAAAAAACGGAAAATGATAATTCCCATCTATTTAATTCTTATAAGATTTGGCAAACAAGGTATCGTGAATTACAAGGTAAATATCCCGTAATATTTTTTACTTTAAAAGGGGTGAAGCAAGAAACGTGGGAGCTAGCTTTCGAAAAATTCAAAAGACTGATAGCAGAAGAATTTGAGAGGCATCGATATTTATTAGATAGTTCTACGTTGTCCGTAGATGAAAAAGAATCCTTTCAGCTTATTTTACAAAAAAAAGGACACCAAGTCGATTATGAAATGAGTTTGAAATGGCTCATAATTTGGCTAGAGCGTCATCATGGTAAAAGGGTTATTGTTTTAATTGATGAGTATGACGCTCCGATTCATATGGCTTATTTTCATGGATTTTATTCTACCGTTATTAATTTTATGCGTAATTGGTTGGGAGATGGACTTAAAAGCAATACGAGCTTAGAGCAGGCCGTGATTACGGGCATCTTACGCATTGCGAAAGAAAACATCTTTTCCGATCTTAATCATTCCACTAATTTTACGTTGTTTAGTGAAGATTTCGGAGATAAATTTGGCCTTTTAGAAGAGGAGGTTATCGCCCTTTTAACAGACTATGGCTTACAGGATAAATTACCCAAAGTTAAAGAGTGGTATAATGGATATCACATAGGACCTCATGCCGTTTATAATCCGTGGTCGATCTTAAATTATATACAACATGGAAAGTTAGAGCCTTATTGGGTAGGAACAAGCGGTAATGAACTTATCAAAGAGCAACTCGTACAAAAAGGGGTTTTTTTAAAAGAAGAATTTGAGACTCTTCTTTCAGGAGAACCCATCACAAAACTTATCGATCAAGGGCTTGTCTTTGCAAGTTTAAAAAACTCTAAAGAAGCTGTTTGGGGTTTGCTTTTATTTAGTGGGTATTTGACTTTAGCAGCTCCCCCTATTTTAAGTGACGTACTCTACTCTTGCCAGCTCAAAATTCCAAATCAGGAAGTGCAGTCCCTTTTTCAAAGTATGATTCGAGAGTTTTTTACGGATAAATTTCCCGATACTTGGCCCGATTTATTAAAATATCTCACTACAGGGGATGTAGAATCTTTTTCTGAAGAATTTCAAGCTTTGATTATAAATATATTTAGCGTTCATGACATACCTAAAAAAGCGCCTGAAAGGGTCTATCATGCTTTTGTTTTAGGGCTTTTAGCTTCTCTAAGAGATAGTTATGAGATCAAATCCAATAAAGAAAGTGGCCTTGGAAGATATGACGTATGTCTTTTTCCTAAGGATCTCGAAAAACTTGGTATAATCTTAGAATTTAAAAAAGCCAAAG
>JAZKAC010000166.1:13030-17975 GCA_040389325.1 Chlamydiota bacterium
AGGAAAAAGACCTTACGGGATTAGCCTCATCAGCCATTTGCCAAATAGAAGAGTTACAATATGTGGCAGAGCTTAAAAATCGAGGTATAAAAAAGATCTTAGCTTTAGGGATGGCTTTTAAAGGGAAGATTGTTTGTATACAAGATAAGTTTATTTCTTAAGTTGATGGATGTAATTTCCATTTAGAACGTCTAGTTTAAACTCTACAGATACGAGTGAAGAAAAGATATCACAAGCACCGATGCGGGTTTGGTTTTTTTATTCTTGCTATCTGTAAATAGTTTTTGTAGAATGCCTGTTTTATTTTATTTTCATTAACCTTTTTAAGGTTTTATGTATAAGTTATTCTTGTGCGGTTTTTTTAGCCTTTCTATTTTTGCAGATCAAACGCTGCTTATCGATCCTTACTATTCTCCTTATACAGGAGCGAATGATCTCTTTTTTGCTGAATGGGGTCTGACACAGTTAGAAGACTATCTTCATCCTAATCATGAAAGTGATGATACGTTTTCGATTATAGGAAGGGGAGCGGAGCAGATTCTTTGGGCTACTTTAAATCAAGTGACTTCTATTACACAGCATGAGGTTTTTGGTCATGGGTACCGTTTGCGAGAACTTGGAGTAACACCTAAAAAGTATGAGATTACTCTTGGAGGAGGGGCTACCTATTTTGATGTGAGCGACTCTTTCCTTGTAGGGAGCATGCAAGCTGTTGTTATAGCAGGGCTAGAGGCTGAAGCTATCTTGGCAGAAACCATTAAAATGAACTGGATGCAAAAGGGATCTATCGATGGAAGGCTAGCTATGACGTATTTTCAAGCGCAGCAGTCTATTTTCTTTTATACGCTTATTACCCATCTTGGTCGGTTAAAGGATAATACGAGAACGCCTGGTAATGATGTCGATGCGTATGAAGAATTTTTAAATGCCATCTACCCGTCTAGTCATATGACAATAGGTAAGCTTACCCTTTGGTCATCATTCAATTGGCTAGATCCTATGACATTCTATTCTCTTTTCAGTTGGTTTTACTACATAGCGGAGGGTAAGCCATGGGACTTTCCTGCTTTTCATCTAGGCGAAAAGATACGGTACCTTCCTAATGTTAAGATAGGGTATGCACCTTACGGTCCTGAAGTTTATTTAGAAAATTTTCTCAGCATAGACTCTCATCCCCTTTGTTTTTATGTAAAAGGAGGTCAAAGAAGCCTAGGAACAGGATTATACTATGATCATATTCTAGAAAAAAATCGAGTTACGTTGGGTTTGCATACGGATGGATGGGTGCAAAGTCCCTATATTTCTAGTGGCACCTTAGGAGACTTTAAAGAAGGGAAATCCGTTGCAGCACCCAGTGGAAAAATTTGGGGAATATCAGCCTCCGTAATCAGCCGAATTCGACTTTATTCTTCTTTACAACTTTTTTGTGAACTTGGGGGAAAAACGGCAGGGTATCTACCTGGTTATTCTTTATCGGGAGGGCTTGTTATTAGAGGCGGGCTTACTCTTTGTGATTATTAATATAAGGATTTTTATGAGAAAAAGTATTTTAGTAGGGGTTTTAAGTGCGGGATTATTGCTATGTTCTGGATGCGCTTCTTATAGAGCAGCTTCGTTATCTGCCTTATCTCCTCAGTTTGTGAAAGAGTCGGAAGAAGTGCCCGGGATATCGATTGGATGCAAGAGTTTTTCTGCGGAGGATTGTGTAACCTATTTAGATCGAGATGTTATTAAAAAAGGGTATCAACCTATTGAGCTTACCTTTTATAATCAAACGGATAAAAGTTATTTTTTCTCATCCGATAAAATGAGCATCCCTTGTACACCTCCTCAAAAGGTAGCTGACAAGGTGCATACTTCAACAGCTGGGCGAGTTGTCGGTTACACTGTAGGAGCTGTGCTAATTCCAACACTTATTATTCCGGCTGTTGTTGACGGGATCTGCTCTTATAAGGCTAATAAGCGTTTAGATAAGGATTACCAAACTAAGTCCGCGGAGTATTTTGCGATTCCTCCATACTCTTATAAAGAGACACTTTTGTTTGTTGCTCATGGAGATTTTTCTCCTAATTTTCAAGTTTCTCTGTTGGAGCAAGACACTCAGGTCTTGAAAACATTGAATGTAACAGCTAGTCGTTAAAAGAATTTTGACGAAAAATACGAGGAAAAAATGGACTTAATTGCAAATGCAGGAAGCATACGTCAAAAATGGTTAAGTAGCTTTAAAGCTATTTCTTATTATAATCTCATCTTCGGATGTATTCTTTTGGGGATTTCCTGTTTTTTATACATTAAGGAAGAGGCGTTTGAGTATGTTTTAGTTAGTGCCGTAGGATGTTTCCTATGTATGATAGGGCCTTACTTTTGTTATAGATGCGCATACAAAAAGCCTGGAACTAAACTATTAGGATTTGTTCTTTATGGTTCAATTGGCGGAGTCCTTAAGAGGATCGAAGCCCTTGCTAAAGATTTTGATGTGTTGAGTTTGGTGTTTTTTATTGTAGAGCTGGCTTTTGTATCCTATTTTTTTTACTCATCTATGAAGCTTCGAGCTTTGAACAAGGAGTTAAATGCGCAGAGTAGGACTGTTGCCTCAGCTTTGGATGGCAAGACTCTTTTATAAGCTGTCGAAGTTCAGTTAATAACTGCGTATGACCTATTAATTCAAGACCTCTTGAGCACGTTGAAAAAGAAGGCCGCGTTCACTTTTCCCAAGGATTTATCCGATTCTCTAATAGGTGAAAAGGCCTTCTAGAATCTTAAAAAAGCTTTAAGGATTTGTATTGTTGAATTTACCCTGTTCCAGGTATTTTTAATCTCATAAAATTCAGGTGAATAATGGATGAGTTAAAAGTCGAAAAAACAATCAAAAAATCCCATCTTGGGATCTATGCTATTATTGAAAAAGAAGAAAGTATTCTTCTTGTTAAAAAAGCTAGAGGTCCCTACCTAGGCATGTGGGATCTTCCTGGAGGAAGGCCTATTCACGGGGAGATCGTTTCACAAACTTTACAAAGAGAGGTGTTAGAAGAAACTGGTCTTCTTATTCTCGATACAGTCTTTCATGGCAATCAAGCATTTCTTTTAGAATACAAAGAAAATGAAGAGACTATTTCTCTTCATCATATATGTCTGATTTACAAAGTTTTAAAATTCGATTCGTCTCAATTTCAAGACGATATAAATGAAGAAGATGTGGCAGGATGTTCTTGGATCAAAAAATCACAGTTAAGTCAGCTAAACCTTTCAAAAGTTGCCTTATGCGTTGTTTAATTTTTCTGAAAAGTCTTTTTCGAGTCCTAAAGTAGTGGATGGATTTAAGACAGAGCTCGAAAAATATGGCCAGGTTAAAGAAGTAAACCCAATTAAAGAGCAGTCAAAGAATCCACTCAAAAAAGCTTTTCTCTGTTTATGAAAGAATTTATCGATTCATATATGGGAATTAATTCTACAAAGCCGGCTTTAAGCTCGGAAGATCAATTTTTTCTTGTGAAAAAATGTTTTTTTTTACAAAAATAGCATAGAAATTTTTAAGGATTCTTTATGAAATCAATTTTTCTTTATTTTTCTATTTTAAACACCTGTATTGCCTCTCATTATGGTTCTTTAAATAATCCAGAAATATCTCTAGCCGAAATGTATATTTCTCAAGGAGAAGACCTTTTACTTGATGGAAGATATGAGAGTTCTATAGAAGAACTCTTGATAGGTTATCAAATTGCTTCCACCGAACCACAAGATACGCAGACTCAGTTAAGAGCTCTTTTCCCTTTAATGATTGCTTATGGGCATTTAAATCGTCAAAATTCATTACAACATATTGTCGAAGAAATGTCTTTTGCTATACAACAATGTTCTTGCAATACGACTTCTGAAAAGCCTATTTTAGGCCCGGATAGGATTTCAAGAGAAGATTGTATTGAAAGAGTTAATGGTGTTACCTATGCTGCTACTGCTTTATGCTCAGCGATTCCAAACAGAGCGGCTCAAGCAAGTGCTATTGTAGGTATTCAAATGTTAGGAGATAAGGCGAAAGGTTGTTGTGAAGCGGGGGGATTATGGAAGGCATGCTTGCGTCCTCTTGTTGATAAATGGGGAGAATACCAAGCTCGATATCCAGGAACTACTTATTAATTTTAGGAGCCATTGTGTTTAAAAACATAGTTCAGTTGAGTATTATTTGTTTTTATTTAAAATCTAGTTTTTTAGCTGCCGAGCAAAAGGAATGTGCTCAACAGTTTGTTCTTTCTTGTCCAAGTGCACTAAGAAGTCTTTCTAGTATAACTTGTATTACTTTGAGTCCTAAGGTAGTGGATGGATTTAAGACAGAGCTCGAAAAATATGGCCAGGTTAAAGAAGTAAACCCAATTAAAGAGACTAAAGAAGGGATTGAAATCCAAAGCTTAAATTCAGATGCGACACTCATGTTTCGAGTAGAAAAAGTTAGCACTACGGATGGAAAATCTTTCCCGATCTTTCAAGCTTTTTTAAGCCTTGAAACATCGACTACTATTATAAAAAATGGAAGGTCTTGCAATGCAGTTGTTTGGGCAAGTCATTGCTTCTTTTCGGAACTATCGGATAAAGAGGCAGACAAAGAATCCACTCAAAAAAGCTTTTCTCTGCTTATGAAAGAATTTATCGATTCATATATGGGAATTAATTCTACAAAGCCGACATTTTTAATGTTAAAGTAGACGACAAGATAGATGGCTCTAGCGCGAATATAAAACGTCTGATAATCGGTATTATAGTTAAAACTTTTTTTAACGACTCTTTTATCAGCTAGCTAATAGGCATTTTTAACTTATCAAAAGCAAAAGGCTATACGGTTTTCGAAGCTTAAAAAAGCTTTAAGGTAGCTTCGACCTCTTCTAGTGTGATTTCGATTCGGGTTTGAAATTCCCATTCTTCTATTTGTTTAGAAACTTCTTTTAATGATTTT
>JAZKAC010000167.1:0-7565 GCA_040389325.1 Chlamydiota bacterium
TCTGGAATAAGATCCATCTAAAATGTCACAGTATTTTTTTTGATGTGACAGCCCAAGGTACATTGCTTTGGATGGGCGTGGGAGCTTAGCGTTCCTATTAACTCAAACCTGGATAGAGTCGTAGAGACTCAGTTCAGCTGCAGCCTCCTCACTGGAAAACAGCAACTCAACCTATTAAGACAGGTTCCTATCATGAATGAAACCGCCGTAATGACCATGGGAGCTATCTTCGGAGCCATCATAGGTTTCGCAAGAAGTCATCTGATTAAATATCTAGAAGGAAGGTCTTAAGATAAGCTTTAAAATGAAGCCTCTTCAAGAGGCTTCATTACTAAAAGATTCAGCTCTTCTTACAATTCAATTCCAATATTCTTCTGCTCGTATTATCCAACCTGTCTTGGACCATCTCAATCCTCTTCGGATTAGCCGACTTACCCGTAAAAAGCTCTCTATCTAACAAGCAACCTTGGTTATGAGTCAGGCAAGCCTGAAGCGCAAATAAGGCTGCACATTTCTCTTCCTGCGTCCCTTCATTTCTAACTTTCATCGGAACGGGAAAACATGGACTTGTACAAGATTTTACTTTCATAAAAACCCTCTTTTTTACGTTAAAAAATATACACATATGCAACTTTAAAACATAAATTAAATTAAGTCAACGCGTTAATACAATTTACAAAAATAACAATTTGTGTAATAATATATATTTTAAACTACTTTTAAAGGAACACAATGACAAGTGCATTCTCTGCTACACAAAACCTGAACTCCCCTATAGGGTTCTCCGCAGGGCGTCATTGCACGGTTTGTGACAAATATAAACTGGGAAGGTTCTATAATCTATCCGAAACCGATTCAAAATGCCAAAATTGCTACCAAAAAAAACGCGCACAAACAGTCCAACACTGCACAGCTTGTAATAAAGATAAAAATGGACAATTCATTCGTGCATCCGAAACTGACCTAGAATGCTTCCTTTGCTACAAAAAAAATCGTGAACAGGTAGTTCAACATTGCACAGCTTGTAATAAAGATAAAAACGGACAATTCTACGGAGAATCCGAAATCGATTTAAAATGCAAAGTTTGCTACAATAAAAACCACTATCAAGAAAGGAAAGCCCTAGGCCTTCTAATAGAAAAGCGCGAAAAAAAGTTCGAATCTATAAAAGATACAACTCAATTGCCGAATTCTCTAACAGAAAAACGACCCTATTCTCAAAACTCGGATAATTCGTCTAAAAAGAGCAGAACCGACGACGAGGACACAACAAGCTCCCGAGAAACTCCCTCATCAAAACCTCTTTCCCCTTTCAAAGAGTCCACGTTTTTGGACGCCGACTTTTTAAAGACTTTGGAAGAGCTTAATCTTTTATTTTCTCCTTCAAGAGATTTACCAACTTCTCTAACAGAAAAACGACCTGACTCTCAAAATTCGGATAATTCGTCTAAAAAAGTAGAATCAACAACGAACTCTCAAGGAACTGCATCTTCAAGGCCTCTTTCCCCTTTCAAAGAGTCCACGTTTTTAGATGCCGATTTTTTAAAGAATCTTGAAGACCTAGATGATTGGAAACTTGACCTTTAAACTATTCCTCCATGAATGTTACCGTCTTGGTAGGAAGCTGCCTTTTTAAGCTCATCTTCAATAATCAACAGTCGATTATACTTAGCTACCCTATCGGATCTAGAAAGAGATCCCGTTTTAATTTGAGAAGCGCCCGTCCCCACTGCAATATCTGCAATAATGCTATCTTCAGTTTCTCCCGATCTATGAGAAACGATCGTCCTGTAACCATTTTCCTCAGCACATTGCATACAGTCTAACGTTTCCGTCAAGGTCCCGATCTGATTCACTTTAATTAAAATTGCGTTGGCAATTCCTCGTTCGATTCCTTTTTTAAGAAATTCTATATTAGTAACAAAGTTATCATCCCCTACAATCTGCACTTTTTTTCCCAGTCTATCCGTAAGAAGTTGCCACCCTTTCACATCTCCTTCACTCATTCCATCTTCTATCGAATCAATGGGATACCGAGAAGCCAAGCGATAAAGCAGCTCCACCTGCTCTTCACTCGTCCTTTCTGCATAAGGTAACTGCTTTAACTTTTTCTTCTTTTCTACATATCGATGCGTAGCAGAATCATAAAAACTCGACGCAGCAGCATCTAAGGCCAAAGAGACCTGCTCCCCGGGACGATATCCCGCTTTTTCTATCGCTTGCAAAAGAAGATCTAAAGCCTCTTCCGAAGAAGATAGATTCGGAGCAAAGCCCCCCTCATCTCCAACGGAGACGGAATATCCCTTTTGATGCAAAAGATCTTTCAAGGTATGAAATATCTCGGATCCCCATCTGACCGCCTCCGCAAAAGTAGGAGCTCCCTTAGGTCGAATCATAAACTCTTGAAAGTCCAGGGAGTTATCCGCGTGAACACCGCCATTGATGATGTTCATCATAGGGCAAGGAAGGATGTAATTATGCTTACGTCCGATATATTGATATAAAGGCTTTTTCTCCGTTAAAGCAGCTGCTCTAGCTATAGCCAAAGACACCCCCAGTATAGCGTTAGCCCCGAAATGAGATTTATTTTCCGTTCCATCCGTAACAATCATTTTACGATCAAGCAGTCTTTGATCTAAAACAAACTCTCCTAAAAGCAGCTTAGCGATAGGTCCCTCAATATTAGATATAGCCTTTCTAACCCCTTTTCCGAAGTAGCGAGACAAATCTCCATCCCGAAGCTCTAGCGCTTCAAACTCCCCCGTTGAAGCACCTGACGGCACTGCAGCGGAGCCCACATCGCCCCTGTCGGTTGTAACAAAAACTTCCAACGTCGGATGTCCTCTTGAATCTAGAATCTCTACTGCCCTAATGGATGCTATTCTTGCCACTTTTTCTCCTCTTATTCGTCCAAAACTCTCCACAACTTCAAAGAATTGGAAGCCTTTACTAATACTACGTCTTTTTGCCTAATCTCTTTTTTTAAAGCATCCTTAAATTCTTGAAAACAAGAAAACTGCAGAGCCGTCTTCCCCGACTTCATAAAGCCTTCTACCATGTAGGAAGTATCTACTCCTATACAAAATAATAAATCTGCATATAAAGAGGCTATTTCTCCAATCTCCTTATGAGCCTCCACGGAAAAAACGCCAAGCTCTCCCATATGACCCAAAGCTGCTATCACTCTCCCCCCAAGCTCTGGCTTCGGCATATTTTCTAAAGCAGCCTTCATGGAAGCAGGATTAGCGTTATACGAGTCGTTAATATAGACAACCCCCTCTTTTTCCACTTTTTCAAATCGCATCTTGTAAGCTTTCAAGTTGGCAGCTCTTAAAAAAATATCTTCCCAACTCACCCCAAGCTCTCTTGCCACCAAGGCTGCACCCAAAAAATTATCCACTAAATGCTTAGCCGTAAAAGGCAACACAAACTCTCGAGTTACCCCCTCTTTCGTCCGGATCCTATACCCGCTATCAGTAAATATCACTCCCACATCTACCTCCCCCTCCTCCTTGCCATAAAAAATCATGGAAGGGGTTTCTCTTCTATAAAAAGCAGCAAAAGGACTTACCTGAGCATTCAAAAAAACTTTTTTTGTTGAAAAATGAGACAGAATCTCTCCCTTAGCTTCAGCAACCTCCTCAAGCCCCTTAGGGAAGTAAAGAGCGTGAGCTAAAGACACCTGCGTTACAACGGCTATCTCAGGAGGAATCATTGACACCAAAGAGGCAATTTCTCCTTTTTGACTCATCCCCATCTCTGCAATAAATACCTCAGGCTCCCCTTTTGTATGCAAAATGCTTAAAGGGACTCCTACTTGAGAATTTTCGTTACCAGGGGTTTTTTCTACTTTAAAAGAGCCTTCCAAAAGAGTTGCCATGAATTCTTTTGTCGTGGTCTTCCCGACAGATCCTGTGATTCCGATACATCTTGTTTTTTGCTCTAACATTTTAAATTTAGCAAGCTCTTGCAAAGAACTTAAAACATGATCTACAAAAATAAGGGGAAGCCCCTCAACCGTTCCTTTGTACCCTTTATCAACAACCGCACAAATAGCCCCTCCATCACGAACCTCTCTTAAGAAGTCATGACCATCAACCTTTTCCCCTTTTAAAGCAAAAAACATGGACCCCGGAGCAACCTTACGACTATCTACCGCAAAACCCTCTACAACCTTTTCCGACACCAAAGTCTTCCCTAAAATCTTAGCCACCTCTTCCAGTCTTTTCCTTATCACACCTTCCCCCTATGACTCAAAAAAAAAGAAGGTAATTCAATCGAGCAAAAAAAGCAAAACAGAAAATCCAGATCTTAAAAACAAAAAGAGCCCGCTAGACATCTTTGCCTAGCAGGCTCTTTGAAACTATCTACCGCTCGTAAGAATTATAGGTTATTTTCTTCCATCTCGCCCCGCTTCAATCCACTGATAGTACGAACGAATTCGTTCCCTAATACCTACACCTATCTTATCTTTATCAACTCGATATCCAGTTGCTTCAGGAGTTACTTCAGGAGAAGTTTTTAACTCTTCCTCAACTGGAGCTTCTTTTTGAACTTCAGAAGTCAATACATCAAGAGACTTTCCTTCCACACCTTCATCCGAGCTTGACTTGGAAACCTCTTCCAACACAGCAGAAGTCAACACCAACTCTTCACAACTCCCTTCAGGTATTGCTCCCAATGTTACACCAGATGGACTTTTAGGAGCAGGCGAGGTAACGAGAATCCCGCTACGATCAATATCAAACTGACTTAGCTGAACATTAAGTTTAAACCCGAGATCTTTTTTATTATTACTTTCAACGGGTTTCACCTGTTTATCAACTAATTTCGGTTGATTAGAGCTCCTCATCAAGTATGAGCATCACTACCTTCTTGACCCCTGGATTGTCGATTTTTACATGATTAAACAAAGACGGCAGCTCAATATTCACCGAGAAAACACCTCTATGCATTCCTGAACTTATTCCAAAATTGTTCATATCGTCACCCTTTTTTAGTTTGTAATATTTAATATTATACAATAATTTATTTTAAAATTAAATATTAATATAACCTCTAATTTCACAATTAACTAACTTTAAGATGATTACACAAAACATTAACTACACCTCAGCATTTCCTTGCAGCAGCAAAAAAACCCTTGACCTCATATCCTTCGTTGAGCATAATCTTGAACTTTCTTAATCGGTGGCATAGCCAAGCGGTAAGGCAGAAGCCTGCAAAGCTTCCATTCCTCAGTTCGATTCTGAGTGCCACCTTATTCACCCCATGTTTTATCTTTGCTATATCTTATTTCTACTCCTATCGGAAACTTATCCGATATTTCATTTAGAGCGATTGAGTCTATGCAATCTTGCGATCTTCTGCTATGCGAAGACACAAGAAGAAGCCAAGTTTTACTCAGTCACTATAAAATAAAAAAAAAGCTAGAAAGTTACCATTCCTTTAATGAAAGTCAAAGAATAGGAAAAGTTGTCGAGCTATTAAAACAAGGTCTGACCATCGGATTATTAAGCGACGGGGGGTGTCCTACCATCTGTGATCCAGGCGCTACCTTAATTACAGCCTGCATAAAAGAAGAAATCCCATTTACAAGCATCCCAGGACCCGCAGCTTTAATACAAGCCTTGATCCTTTCTGGCTTTCCCTGCGCCCCGTTTCAGTTCTTCGGTTTTATGCCGCGTAGGGAGACTGAAATCTTAACCTTACTGCCTATGGTTCTCTCCTTTCCAGGGACCTCTATTTTTTACGAAAGCCCACAAAGACTCACAAGCACACTCTCTTATCTTGCTACATTAGCTCCAAAAACTCCCGTCGCCATCGCAAGAGAGCTGACCAAGCTCTTTGAAGAAGTCATTCGAATGACGGCTGAAGAAGCCGTTATTCATTTTACGGAAACTCCCCCTAAAGGAGAGATCGTACTATTAATCCAAGGAGGCGCAGATCCTTTCTTAGGAAAAGATCCGAAGACCCTAGTCGAAGAGCTCCAAAACACTTATGGGATATCCTTAACAGAGGCCATTAAAACAGCTTCCCATCTTCTAAAAACCCCTAAACAATCCGTCTATAAACTCTTTCATTCCGAAAAATAGCACTCAACTAAACAGTTTGCTAAAAAAAAGAAGAAAGGAGTTGCCATTTTCCTGATTTTACCTTAAGATGACCCTTCTTTTTAATAGATAACCAGGAGACTAAATTATGTCAGAATCTGCTAAAGAAATTATTTTTGAGGAAGAAGCCCGACATAAACTCAAAGAGGGAATTGACAAACTTGCTGACGTTGTTGCCGTAACTCTTGGCCCTAAAGGAAGAAACGTAGGCTTACAAACAAGCTTTGGAGCTCCGACCATCACAAACGATGGTAACAGCATCGTAAAAGACATCGAGCTCAAAGATCAATTCGCCAATATGGGCGTTTCTATGGGTAAAGAAGTCGCAAGTAAAATGAAAGAAAAATGCGGAGATGGAACAACAAGCAGCATTTTAATCTTACGCGCTCTTGTGCAAGCTGGAATAAAAAACATCTCTTCAGGCTCAAGCCCCATTCAGATTAAAAGAGGGATGGATAAAGCCGTCGAGACTGTGGTACAAAAAATCAGCGAACTTTCCATTGCCGTAAAAGACAACGCCGAACTCTTACAAATTGCTACAGCTTCAGCTTCAGGTGATGCGGAAATAGGAAAAATGATTGCAGATGCCTTCCAAAAAGTCGGCAAATCAGGAGTCATCACTATCGAAGAAGGAAAAAGCACCGAGACCACCGTTGAAATGGTTGAAGGGATGCAATTTGATCGAGGCTACACAAGCTCTTACTTCTGCACAAATGCAGAAGCGCTCACAGTAGAACTCTCCCAACCAAAGATTCTTGTCACGGACAAAAAAATCTCCTCCATTCAAGAGATTCTAACCCTGTTACAAGGAGTCGCATCCTCAGGAAGCTCTTTACTAATCATCGCAGACGATATCGAAGGTGACGCTCTTTCCACTCTAGTCGTTAACAGACTAAGAGGATCCTTAAAAGTATGCGCCATAAAAGCGCCAGGCTTTGGAGATAGAAAAAAAGAACTGTTACAAGACATCGCCACCTTGACGGGAGCCATCCTTGTAACGGAAGACGCAGGACTAATCTTAAAAGATGTCTCCACGGAAGTCTTAGGTCAAGCTGAGAAGATTGTCGTAACAAAAGATAAGACAACCATAGTAGACGGCGCAGGTTCAACTCAAGAGATCCAAGATCGAATCAAACAAATTGAAGCTATCATCGAAGAAACTACAAGCCCTTACGATAAAGACAAGCTTGAAGAAAGAAAAGCCAAACTAAGTAGTGGAGTCGCCGTCATTCGCGTAGGAGCTCCTACTGAACCTGAATTAAAACAGAAAAAGCAAGTATTTGAAGACAGCTTAAATTCTACAAGAGCTGCCTTAGAAGAAGGCATTGTACTCGGAGGCGGAATCGCTCTTTTACAAGCAGGTCAATCAATCCTAACCATGACCTTATCCCCTGAAGAAACTATAGGAGCGCGCATCGTCTTAAAAGCTTGCTAAGCCCCTTTTAAACAAAT
>JAZKAC010000167.1:7575-10096 GCA_040389325.1 Chlamydiota bacterium
GGAATATACAACTTATTCCAGGACGCTTACAATTTCTAATACAGGTTGTGATAGCTCTCTTCTTTTAGATCAAATCCTTACTAAAAAAGGAAATTTCGGTTTCAATGCAGCGACAGAACAAGTAGAAGATCTTTTAGTTTCGGGCATCGTAGACCCTGCTAAAGTTATCAAAAATGCTCTTATTTTTGCTTCTTCTACAGCTGGCATTATCTTGCTTTCAGAAGCCCTCATCGGAGACGCTCCCGAAACGGAAGAAAATAGCTAATCTTTCCCCTCAAGCACTTGCCCTCTTAAGGCAAGTGCTTGAATATTCTATACGATCTTCTTACTTAACGCCTCTTCAATACTTTGATTACCTTGAGCCAATCGCTTTGCGTAAGAATCACTTATTCCGGCAAAACTAAACGGAACATTAGCATAATCAATTAAAGCCAAACTCCCTCTATCATTCCGTCCCAAATTATTCCATTTTAGATCCAATCCAGACACTCCCGCCTCTTCTGCAGCGTCACTAGCTTTTATAAGCTTCACAAGACTCTCGTAATATTTTCTATGCTCAATAGAAAGATCTGGAAGCGAGGAGCCCGCCTTCCAAGGCGCCCCTGAAAAAGGCGAGACCTTCTCCACAACGGTATACCCCTGAACGGCGGCATCCTCGGCATTATATATTCTTACGATAGGAGGATCTCCCTCTCCCATTTCTTTAAAATAGCTATCCAAAAAAAAATATTGCTCTACAGACAGATCTATAAATTTTTTTGCGTGATTCAAATGATTCTCTTTTAAAATCTTAACGACAATCCTATCATTCGGAATTCCAGGGTACACCAAAGGAGCCGCATTCACAGGCTCATAAATAAAAGAGAACTCTCCATGTACAACTTCTCCTTTAATAGATACCATATGCTTTATTTTACAAATTTCTTCTTCCGTATTTTTCACTTCATAACAAACCTTAGAAAGAGGCTTTCTGAAAGCAATACCCTCCGAATCTTGAGTTTTTTTTAAAAAACCAGAAAAAATAGAAGACGTCACTTCAGCTGTAGCAAGGTCATCTCGCGACCCATTATTCGATAAATTTCGTCTTGTTTCTAAGATATCCATTGCATTCTCTGCGTAGAATTTAGGAGTATATGGAGAATTTTCTCCACTCGTTGGCATTTTCACGGGTGGAATGCACACCCCATTAAAGGAGTCTGAAAAAGACCTCCGACGCCCCAAAAAAGGACGAGGAAGAGGACCATCTCCATCTTCTTTTTTAGAATCACTCTTTACTTCTGGGTTAATAAACGATGAAGAAGTCGGTTTCAAGGTAAGCATAGAATTAATTCCTTTTTATTAAAAAAAACAAAATAACTAAATCAATAAGCAATCTATTTAAAATTTATAAAAAAAACTGCTTACAAGATCATCTTCTAAAATTATCTCTATTTTTATAATAAAAAAACAGAAAACTTTGAGCATTTCGACTCAGTCGAAAGAATCCGAGATGAAAATTAAAATACGAGACCCTAAACCATACATACGATTTACAGCCTCGCCGAGTCGATTATCAAGCCTATTCGGGTTTAGATTTTTTATCTTTTTCAAGTTCTTTAATTTCAGATTCCAGATCCCTTGCAACTTCTCCAAAAACCATAGACAATATTCCGCCTGTCATTTTTAATATTCCAGAGGTTAGTCTGAGTGAATCTTTAGCAATTTCTTTTGCTAGCGCAGGATCTTCTATTTCTACACCATTTACCGCTACCCGAGTATGTCCTTTTGCCGATCGATCAATACGTGTTTGTCGAGCTCTCTCGGGACGAAAGCCTTCTTTGTCCTCTTGCAACTGGCCCAAAGAACCAAAAAGCGAGAACGTAGCAACCATAGATGGAGCCCAAATCCAAAAAGGAGCGGAAGCTCCAGCTCCTTTAACGAATCGAGTCAACCCTGTCACCATTCCACCATGAACAGCCCCCATCATAGCTCCGGCGACGAAACTCGCTCCCCGCTCCCCATCCCGAGACATACTTATCCCTAAAATAGCTCCTATAAATGTTGATGCTATGACTTTATTTCGATCCGAATGATTTTTGGCCTTATCCGCAACGCCACTAGAAAACTTTGCTTGTCCCACGAATACCGAAGGGGTCATTTTTCTTAAAAAACTACTGCCGATGTTTAACATAATATTCCCTCTTTTTCAGGTTAACTACAAATATTGTGCTAATTTTTTACTAAAAAAGCAATCAACATTAATTTTAATGTCACTTTCGTTTGACGCTAACATGATACCAATAAACTATAACTTATATTTTAATACTTTTTGCGTCACCACTCCAACGAGAGGCCAAATTTTGATTCACAAAAAAACAAAGTTATACCTAGTTATGTTCACTTTGCGATATAACTTACGAGGAACCATGGATCCCATTAAAAAACCCTTTTTCTCCAGGAGCCGAGTCTTCCCTTTTAGAGCAGATAATGAATAAATAAATTGATTTTTTTCCTATATTGTTTTAAATTAATAATTATAGAA